>JAKFEI010000470.1:0-3972 GCA_036675765.1 Nocardioides sp.
CGAGCGCCTGGCCGACCAGCCCTGGTCAGCGGTGTGGCGCGTCACGGCAGGCGGCAGGACGTCGTACGCGAAGCAGAACTGTCCGGGCCAGGCCCATGAGGCGAGGATCGTCCAGGGCCTCGCGGAGGTCGCTCCCGAGTACGTCGCCCCGGTGCTCGCCGTCGACCCCGACCGCGACCTCCTGCTGACCGCTGACCTCGGCCCCACCTGGCGCGACCAGGGGCACACGGCCGACGTGGACCTGTGGTGTCGCGTGGTCGCTGACGCGGCCGCCCTGCAGCGTCGTGCGATCGCGAGGGCCGGCGGATGGGGCCTCACCGTGCTCGCCCCGGCGGACGCGACGACGTACGTCGCCAACGCGGTGGGTCGCCTGGCCGCGCTCGACGCCGGTGACCCCCGCAGGCTCGAACCCGCCATGGCCGCGCGACTCCAGGCGCTGCTGCCCTCGGTCGAACGCTGGGCGGACCTGGTCGAGGAGGTGGACCTGCCGTTCACGCTCGTCCACAACGACCTGCATCACTCGAACGTGGTCCTTGCCGACGGCGCGACGCGGTTCTTCGACTTCGGCGACGCGGTGTTGAGCGAGCCCCTCGGCAACCTGCTGGTGCCCCTCGACACCGCGCGCGACGAGCTCCGTGCCTCACCCGACGACCCACGGCTCTGGCGGATTGCCGACGCGGCGCTCGAGGTGTGGAGTGACGTCGTCCCGGTCGCCGCGCTGCGGGCGGCGCTGCCCTCCGCGCTCCAGCTGGCGCGGCTCGCGCGCGTCGAGTCCTGGCGGCGGTGCGTGGCGACGATGACCGCCGACCAGCGAGCGGTCTGGGGATCGGCGCCGGCTGCGTGGCTGGGGACTCTGCTGGAGGCCGCGCCTGTGGGCACTACGCCCCGCGTGGCGCGTACATGATCACGGCGACCCCGGCGAGGCAGATCAAGGCGCCCGCGACGTCGTACCGATCGGGCCGGAAGCCGTCCATTGCCATGCCCCAGGCGAGCGACCCCGCAACGAACACCCCGCCGTACGCGGCCAGGATCCGGCCGAAGTGGGCGTCGGGCTGGAGCGTGGCGACGAATCCGTAGAGGCCGAGGGCGATCACGCCGGCGCCGATCCAGATCCAGCCCTTGTGTTCCCGTACGCCCTGCCACACCAGCCAGGCGCCGCCGATCTCGGCGAGCGCGGCTGCGGCGAAGAGGGCCAGCGAGCGCAGGGTGTCCACGCCGCCATGGTTCCAGAGAACCTGCGGTGGGGCGGGTGGGGCTCGAACCCACGACCCAAGGATTATGAGTCCTCTGCTCTGACCGACTGAGCTACCGCCCCGAGGTGCGGCATCACCCTAGATGACGGACGGTGCGGGCCAACCGCTCACTCGCCCCAGCCCAGCGGGAACACTTCGAACGGTGCCGCAAACGGCACGCCGAGTCGCGAGCCGGTGGCCCGTGCCATGCCCTCGAGGAACTCGCGCGGGTCCCAGTTCTCCCACCCGAGTCCGTCGATGTAGGCCGCGTGGGCCTTGAGGGACTCGACGCCGGCGTCGAAGGTCGCGGTCGTGTCGACGGCGTGGCTCGATTCCGGTGAGCCGAAGGCCCACACCTCGCGCACCCCGCCCCACGGCTCGAGGCCCTCGGCCACCTGCTCGGCGAAGATCCACCGGTTGCCGGCGTCCCGCGCCGCGTCCAGGACCGCTCGCCCGACGGCGATGTGGTCGGCCTGGTTCAGGTTCCGCCCGCCCCAGGTGGGGTGGAAGTTGCCGGTGATCACGATCTCCGGCCGATGCCGTCGTACGACGGCCGCGAGATCACGACGCAGGGCGGTCCCGTACTCGAGGATCCCGTCGGGCTGCCGCAGGAAGTCGACGACATCCACGCCCACGATCTCCGCGGAGGCCACCTGTTCGGCCTCGCGCACGGTGCGGCAGGCGTCGGGATCGAGTCCGTCGATGCCGGCCTCGCCGCTGGTGACCATGCAGTAGACGACGTTCTTGCCCTGTCCGGTCCAGCGCGCAACGGCGGCTGCGGCGCCGAACTCCATGTCGTCGGGGTGGGCGACGATGCACAACGCACGCTGCCAGTCCTCGTCGAGGGGCTGGAGCGGCACAGGGGTCTCGGCCATGGAGCGAGCATGCCACTGGAATGGCAAACGGCACACCGCCCCGGCCGGGCTCACGTGGGCCGACCGGGGCGGTGGTGCGGGGTGGCTGCCGGGGCAGCCGGATGTCACTTCCAGACGACGGGCTTGCCGTTGTTCTTGTCGTAGACGTCTTCCGGGCCACCGCTGAAGATCACGGCGTCGACCTTGGAACCCTTGGTCACCAGGGCGGGCACGCAACCGGGGGCGGTGTCGCCGACGGCGGAGTCGTACTCGAAGCCACCGTCCTCGCACGGTGCGAAGTCTCCGAAGGTGATCAGGCTGCCGGCCCGCTGGCTGCCGACCAGGCCGTCGAAGTCGCTGCCCGGCGTGTAGCCGCCGAAGCCCTCGGGGCCCACCTCGAGGATCTTCATCTCGAGCTTGATGTAGAAGGGCGTGTAATCGGCGGCGTCCTTGACCTTGGCGGCCTCGAGGTCGGCGCTGGTGCCCTCCGTGATCCCGACGACCTTGACCTCGACCGTGGCCGTTCCGTCGGTGCCGTAGGTCAGGGGGAGGACGGCGGTGTCGCCGATGGCGAGTTCGGTGCCGGGAGCGGTGACGTCGCCGCCGGCCCCCTGGTCTGCGGCACCGGAGGTGGCCTCCGTGGCCGTCGTGGGATCGGTGGCCTCAGTGGTGGCCTCGGTCGTGGTCTCGGTGGTCTTGTCGTCCGACCCCGAGGTCGCGTCGTCATCGTTGCAGGCACTGAACGCGAGGACCGCGATCAGCGCAACGGGCATGGCGAGCTTGACGGACATCTGATTTCCTTCTGTTGGTGAGCAGTGCGGGGGCGACTTCCCTTCGCCGCGCGCATTCACACCTCGGTGGCGGAGATCTGGCCCACATCCACCTACGCTGCGGCTGTGATCAAGTACCTCGGCTCGAAGCGCACGCTGGTGCCGACGCTGGGGGACATGGCGGTCGCGACCGAGGCCCGGACCGCGGTCGATCTCTTCACCGGCACCACCCGGGTGGCCCAGGAGTTCAAGCGGCGGGGGATCGAGGTCACCGCGGCCGACGTGGCGTCGTACTCCGAAGTGCTCAGCGACTGCTACATCGCCGCCGACGCCGCGCAGGTCGATGACGACCTCTTGGCTGCGGAGCTGGCCCGCCTCGGCAACCTGCCCGGGACCCACGGCTACTTCACGGAGACCTTCTGCGAGCAGGCCCGATTCTTCCAGCCCAAGAACGGCCTGCGGATCGACGCCGTGCGCGAGGCGATCGAGCGTGACCACCCGCCCGGCAGCCCGCTGCGGCCGATCCTGCTGACCAGCCTGATGCTGGCTGCCGATCGCGTCGACTCGACCACGGGCGTCCAGATGGCCTACCTCAAGCAATGGGCGCCCCGGTCCCACGCCGAGCTGGATCTGCGCCGTCCGGACCTGCTCGCCGGACCGGGGCGCACCCTGACCGGCGACGTCATGGACACCGTCGAGCTCATCGGCCCTGTCGACCTGGCCTACGTCGACCCGCCGTACAACCAGCACCGCTACTTCGCGAACTACCACATCTGGGAGACCCTGGTCCGCTGGGACGAGCCGGAGCACTACGGCATCGCCTGCAAGCGGGTCGACACCCGCGAACGCAGCAGCGTCTTCAACAGCAAGCGCTCGATGCCGGCTGCCCTGGCCGACGTCCTGGGCCGGCTCCGAGCCGAGGTGGTCGTCGTCTCCTACAACGACGAATCGTGGATCACCCCTGAGGAGATGACCGCCTCGCTGCACGCGGCGGGCCATGCCGAGGTGGCGCTGCTGGCCTTCGACCGCAAGCGGTACGTCGGCGCGCAGATCGGCATCCACAACCGCTCCGGGGAGCGGGTCGGTGCCGTCGGGCGACTGCGCAACGTCGAGTAC
>JAKFEI010000547.1:0-3948 GCA_036675765.1 Nocardioides sp.
AGTTCGGCACGGGTCGGCGGGTCGGCGCCCACCCGACCGACGGTGATCGCAGCCGCCTTGGCGGCGTACTCCAGCGCAGCGATCCACTCCTCCGCCTCGAGCGCGGCGATCCGGTCCGCACCGCCGGCACCGAGCAGTGGCCAGAAGTGGTCGAGCAGCGCGGCACCGAACGTGTCGCCCGCGCCGATGGTGTCGACGACCTCGACCGTCTGGGCGTGGATGCCGCCGGTGCACCAGTCGCAGCCGCACCGCGAGTGCCACGACGCACCGCCGTCGCCGTGCGTCACGACGACCGCCGACGGTCCGAGTTCGAGGAGCCGGGAGGCCGACTCCCCCGGGTCCTGGTCGGGCCACAGCGCCAGCAGGTCCTCGTCGGAGGCCTTCACCAGGTGGGCGAGTGCCGCCATCCGGTTCACGCCGGCGAGCACCTCGGGACCGGTGCCCGTGATCGCGGGGCGGAGGTTGACGTCGTACGACACCGTGGTGGTGGTCCTCAGTTGCTCCACCAGCGCGAAGACGTCCGCGGCGCCGGGGGCCAGCAGCGGCGCCAGCGACGTCACGTGCACCACGTGCGGGGCATCGGTCGGTACATCGGCAGGCAGCTGCCACCCCACCTCGAAGGTGTACGACGCCGCGCCGGTCGCGTCGATGACGGCGTCCGCGCGCGGGCTGGCTGCCAGCACGTGGGGGTCTGCGGCGAGGTCGACCCCGGCGGTCCGCAGGTGTCCGTCGAGAAGGTCACCTGCTGCGTCAGGACCGTAGGCGGTCGCGATCCGGACCGGACGATCAAGCCGGGCCAGGGCGACGGCGACGTTGACCGCCGAGCCGCCGGGCCGTTCGACGGGCACCGCCCCGGGAGCCTGGACCACGTCGAGCACCGCTTCGCCGATCACCAGGGCTGTCGTCACGGCCCCCACTGTGCCGTCGACATCGCTGCGAGGGAAGGGGACTCGCCTCAGTCACTTGATGCGGTGCACGGACCGGTCTGGGTCGACGTGTACGCCGGCCGGACACCGGGCGAGGTCGCCGACGAGTACTCCACCACTTCGACGCACATCGACGGTTCGTCGTCGTCCCCGACCGTGACGGCGAAGCCGTAGGCGTCCTCCGTGGGATCTTCATCCGCGAAGTCCTGACGGGTGATCACCACCGGTCGACCGAGTCGGTCCTCGATCTCGACACGAATCCGGTCCTGGGTCACCCCTCCGAGCGAACCGTCCACCGCGGCGGCCGCATCGATGGTCGCCTTCGACAGTTCGTCCTCGGAGACCGAGAAGTGGTCGAAGGTGAGCCAGACAGCAATGATCAGGACGATCCAGATCGGTCCCGAGGTGCGCAGCGACGACTCGGGCTTCAGCACGACGGCTCCGAGCAGGACGAGCAGGATCACCCACGGCAGCCACAGCGGAACCATCACGGTCCCAGCCTCTCCCGCCGCATCGGACGCCAAACCGTGCGCGGTGCGGGACGTCGATGTCGGCCCGATCAAATAGGCTCGCGGGCGTGACCCTGGAGACCTCGCTCGAGAAGCCGGCTCCGGTCCGTGCGATCGCGAACGCGATCTCGGGCTGGATCGACCGGCTGGGTGCGGTGTGGGTCGAGGGCCAGGTCACCCAGATCAGTCGCCGTCCGGGGCTGGCCACGGTCTTCCTCACGCTGCGCGACTCGGTCGCCGACATCTCGGTTCCGGTCACCTGCTCGCGGGTCCTGTTCGACGGGCTCGCCACGCCCGTGACCGAGGGCGCCAGCGTGGTCATCCACGCGAAGCCGACGTACTACGCCAATCGCGGCAGCATGTCCCTGCAGGCCCGCGACATCCGGATGGTCGGACTGGGCGAACTGCTCGCCCGGCTGGAGCAACGCCGACAGCTCCTTGCCGCCGAGGGCCTGTTCTCATCCGAACGCAAGCGCCGCCTGCCGACCCTGCCCGGACGGGTCGGGCTGGTCACCGCACCCAAGTCCGCCGCCGAGCGCGACGTGGTCGAGAACGCCACCCGCCGCTGGCCGGCCGTGTCCTTCGAGATCGCCTACGCCTCGATGCAGGGCCACAAGTCCGCAGCCGAGGTGATCGAGGCGGTCCGCCGCCTCGACGCGCACCCCGAGGTCGACGTCATCGTGATCGCCCGCGGTGGCGGTTCGGTCGAGGACCTCCTGCCGTTCTCCGACGAAGGCCTGATCCGGGTGGTCGCCGCCGCACGCACGCCCGTCGTCTCCGCCATCGGCCACGAACCCGACTCGCCGCTGCTGGACCTGGTCGCCGACCTCCGCGCCTCCACTCCGACCGATGCGGCCAAGCTGATCGTGCCGGACATGCTGCAGGAGCGCAGCCGGGTGATCGAGGCCCGCGCGCGCATCCGCCAAGCCGTGACCATGCGGCTGGACCGGGAGCAGGGCCAGCTCGACGCGATCCGGTCCCGTCCGGTGCTGGCCGACCCCCGCACCCTGCTCAACGCCCGGGCCGAAGAGCTCGATGACTGGCGGATCCGGATCCGCCGCCAGCTCGAGACCCGACTCGACCGGGCGGCCGACGACATCGACCACCGGCGGGCGCGGGTCAAGGCGCTCTCCCCGCTGGCCACCCTGCAGCGGGGCTATGCCGTGCTCCAGGACGCCGACGGCCACGTCATCACGTCCGCACACGGGATCGCCCCGGACGCCCCCCTGACCGTCCGGGTCGCCGACGGCCGGATCAACGCCACTGCCACCACGACCGAGCTGATCGAGGAGAACCCGTGAGTGAATCGTCTGAGGAGACCCCGTCCTACGAGGACGCCCGGGCCGAACTGGTCGAGGTGGTTCGTCAGCTCGAGGCCGGCGGCACCACGCTGGAGGAGTCGCTCACGCTCTGGGAGCGCGGCGAGAAGCTCGCCACCATCTGCCAGGACTGGATCGACGGCGCCCGGGCCCGGCTCGACGCCGTACTCGAGGCTGCCGACGAGGAGTGATCCCGCGGGTCAGTTCTTGATCGGCTCGGTGGTCAGGCTGTCGACGACGGCCCGGAGGTCCCTGGCCGAGGCCGACCCGAACACCAGCAGCGAGTCGTCGCCGAGCTCGGCGGCGTACGCGGTGTCGCCACCGTCGTCGGTGTAGCCCTTCCATTCGCGCACCACGGGCGTGGCCACCGTGGCGGGAACGCTGTAGGCGTCGGCGACCTGCGTCTCCTCGTCCACCCACTTCGCCAGCAGCGCCGGAATCGTCGAGTCCTCCTGACGGACGCCGACGAAGTCGCCGTCGTCGGTCAGCAGCCGGACCATGAAGACCGGGTCGTCGCCGGGAACGATGTCGACACCCGTCGCGATCCAGCCGTCGGGAAGGGTCGCGGGATAGACCGGCGTGAGTCCGGCCTGCTGCGCCGACGCGATGGTCTCGGCGTAGTCGATCGCCTCGGGCTTGATCTCCAGGTCGTGCCGGAAGGCGCCGGTGAAGTAGAGCAGCGCTGCGAGGCCGATCACGGTCACGACCAGCGAGGTCACCAGGCCGGCGGCCGATCGCTGGTAGCGGCCGGCCTTTCCGGTGGGCTCTGTCTTCGGGGTGCTCATGACGGGTCAAGTATCCCGGCGGCTCCTCGGCGGACGGCAGTCGGGGACGCCGTACACGCAAATGCGCCTGCTTTGCGGCAAAACAGACGCAGATGCGAGAGACTGCACGAGTGACCGACTATCGCGTGGCCGAGGCAGCCGAGCTCCTCGGCGTCAGCACCGACACCGTGCGTCGCTGGATCGACGCTGGCCGGGTGCCGAGCAGCACCGCCGACGGCCGCACCGTCATCGTCGGCACCGACCTCGCTGCACTGGCCACCTCCCTGCTCGATGAAGCCGAGCACGACCGCACCCGCGCCGGAGAGGTCAGCGCCCGCAACCGGATGACCGGCATCGTGACCCGGGTCGTCACCGACACCGTGATGGCCCAGGTCGAGATGGTGTGCGGCCCGTACCGCGTCGTGTCCCT
>JAKFEI010000214.1:0-3940 GCA_036675765.1 Nocardioides sp.
GCAGCGTGGGCCGCGCACCCGTCGTACCGGCCCCTGGTCGAGGAGGGACTCCTCGACTTCGCCGTCCTCGACGCCGACGACCTGCACCCCACGGAAATGGTCGTCTCCGGCCGGTCCCTCGGCCCGGGCAGCCTGCAGGGCCCGGTGATCGGGATCGCCAACTACGTCTTCGACACGCTGCGCGCGGATGCCTACGTCGTCCGCGGAGGTGAGCTGTACGAGGCGACCGCCGAGGTGCCTGCCGATCTGCGGTCCGCGGACATCGTGTGGGACGTCGTTCCCTGCGGCGAGCTCCCCGACGATCTCGCTCCGATCCTGGAGACCTACCGCGACACCCTCGACGACACCGCCGTGCTGGTGCCGACCGGTGCGTTGGCGTGCCTCGACCTGCTCGACGGCCTCACGGACGCGACCACCTGTGCGCTCGTTGCTGACAAGGGCCACGTGAGCCCGCTCGACCTGTGTTCGCAGGTCGAGCCGTCCGTCGTCCCGCACGGCTCCGGCTTCTCGCTGATGGTCAACTTCGACCTGATCGCCCGGCACACCCGACGGCTCGGAGGCGCGGCCGTGCTGCCGCGCGATCCGGCCCGCAGCCTGGTCGTCGCCGCGTTCGTGCGCGGCGAGGTCGCTGATCCCACCGGTCTCACCGCTGCGATGCAGGACCACCTGGTCGACACCGGCCCCGACAACTTCTTCCTCGTCCGCCCGTTGTTGGGCGGGAGCGAGACCGTCGAGTCGATGCTGGCGTGTCTGCGGCTGACCCACTTCGACCCCGTCCTCCTGGTCGACCTGCTGCCCCGGCTGCTGGAGACGCTGCCAGGAGTGCCCGACCAGGGCCGAGACGAGGTCGAGCGCGTCCTGCTGCGCGTGTGGGACAACTGGTTCCCCATCGGGGAGCCGACCGACCTGGCCCTGTGCCTGGGGCTGGCGTTCTCGGCGATGGACCGCTTCGCCCGTGCGGCCGACTTCCTGGAGCTGTCGGTCAAGGAGCATCCGGACAGTGCTCCGGCCGCCTTCGCCATGGGCGTGGCTCGTCGGGGCCTGCGCGACCTCGAGGTGGCGCGACGGTGGGCCGACCGGGCCCTCGAGCTCGAGCCCGGCTTCTCCCAGGCCCGGGCGCTGCGTGCCGTCCTGGTCGACGAGATGGAGCCCGCCTGATGTTCGAGCAGACCCTGAGGTTCCTGATCGAGGACGGCTGGCCGGTCGAGCCCGGGACGTACGACGCATTGCCCTGCATCGACACGCACTTCGTCGGCACCGACGGCGAGTGGGACTGCCGGGCCCGGCCCTACGACCCGTTCGGCCAGCTGGCCTTCGAGTCGGTGCTGCCGTTCACCGTGCCGGCCGAGCACCACGGCGCCATGACGGAGATCGTCGTACGCACCAACTGGCAGCTGCTGACGGGCGCGTTCCAGGTGGACCTGGAGACCGGAGTCGTGCTGTTCCGCACGATGCTCTTCCTCTCGCACGGGGCGGAGCCGACACAGGCGCTGTTGCGGGGCCTGGTCTACGGCAACGTGCTCACGGTCGACCGGTGCCTGGCAGAACTCGCGGAGGTGTCCTCCGGCGGCGAGCCGGCCGAGGCATTCGCACGGCTCGCGCTCTGACGGCCTGTCCTGTCGGGGCGACCGTCAGAGGGTGAACCAGGTGATCTCGAGGCCGGCCGTGCACCGGTGGCAGCTCGCCACGGTTCCGCCCTGGTGCCGGATCTGGGCGAGCAGCGCGTGCAGTTCGGATTTCGTGGTGGTTGAGGTGTGCCAGGTCATGACAGGCCTCCTTTCTGGATGAAGGGTGCTCCGTGATGAGGACTCTTCGATGGTGCGCCTCCTGGCGCCGCCGCACACCCGTAATCCCACTCAGCTGGATACGTATTTCGGCTACCTACGTACGGGGTCGCAGCGTCCGCGTCAGTTGGTGGGCCGCCCGCAACAGGAGCTCACCGAGTTCGCCCCGCCGGTCCTCGCCGAACCGCTGCTCGATCCCGGTCAGGCTCAACGCCCAGCGGGGCTGCTCCTCGGCGTCGAAGACGGCCGCGCCCATGCCCCAGCTGCCTTCCACGATCAGGCCCGGGTTGATCGCGTACCCCTGCCTGCGGGTCGTGGCCACGCGCTCGCGCACCGCGTCGCGACCGTGTTGGTCGCCGTACGACGTCGTGAGGTCGGCGCGCGCGAGGTACTCCTCGATCTCGTTGTCGCCGAGGTAGGCGAGGATCGCGAGCCCGGCGGTGCCGACGCCGAGCGGGAACCGGATGCCTTCGTGGAGGACGTGCGAGCGGATCGGGAAGCTGCCGTCCTCGCGCAGCAGGCACACCGTCTCGTTGCCGCGCCGGGCCGAGAAGAACGCGCTCTCGCCCGTGGCCAGGGCCAGCTGTCGTACGACGGGCTGGGCGAGTGCGGTGACGTCGTACCGCGGTGCGGCGGTGGTGCCGAGCAGGTACAGCTCGGGGCCGAGCAGCCAGCGGCCCGCGGGATCGCGGTCGACGAGGCCCTCGCCGAGCAGGGACGCGAGCAGCCGGTGCACCGTGGGCCGGGCCAGGCCGGTGCGGCGGGCGACCGCCGAGGTGGTCGCGCCGGTCGGCTCCGAGACAGAAACGGCGCGCAGCACCGCTCCGGTGCGTCCGACCACGTCCGACGGGGTGTCCATTCAGTGAACGCTAGCCGATCTCCGGTCTCACTGAGCGGGTGATTCCCGTCGGTTCACCGGTCAGCCGTTGACGGGGAGCAGTCGGCACTCTTGGATCGGAGCATGGACAAGGTGGTGGCAACCGCGGCCGAGGCGCTCGCGGACATCCCCGACGGCGCCACGCTGGCGGTCGGTGGATTCGGACTCTGCGGGATCCCTTCGGTGCTGATTCGCGCCCTGCTCGACGCCGGCACGACCGACCTCGAAGTGGTCTCCAACAACTGCGGCGTCGATGACTGGGGCCTGGGCCTGCTGCTGGAGAAGCGGCGGATCCGGCGGATGGTGTCGTCGTACGTCGGCGAGAACAAGGAGTTCGCGCGGCAGTACCTCTCCGGCGAGCTCGAGGTCGAGCTGACCCCGCAGGGCACGCTGGCAGAGCGGATGCGCGCCGGCGGCTCCGGCATCCCGGCGTTCTTCACGCCGACCGGTGTCGGCACCCAGGTCGCTGACGGCGGCCTGCCCTGGCGGTACGACGACGCGGGCAATGTCGTCGTCTCCTCGCCGGCCAAGCAGACGCAGGTCTTCGAGACGGCCGACGGTCCGCGCGAGTACCTCCTCGAGCACGCGATCATTGCCGACTTCGGTCTGGTCCGTGCGTGGAAGGGCGATCGCCACGGCAACCTCGTCTTCCGCGACTCGGCGCGCAACTTCAACCCACTCGCCGCGATGTGCGGCCGGGTCACCATCGCGGAGGTCGAGGAGCTCGTCGAGCCCGGTGAGCTCGACCCCAACCACGTCCACACACCGGGCGTCTTCGTGCACCGGGTGGTCGAGCTGACCGCCGACGAGGCCGCCGACAAGCGGATCGAGAAGAGGACCGTTCGATGAGCTGGACGCGCGAGGAGATGGCCGCCCGTGCGGCCTCGGAGCTGACCGACGGGTCCTACGTCAACCTTGGCATCGGCCTGCCGACGCTGGTCCCCAACTACGTCGCCGACGACGTCGAACTGGTCCTGCAGAGCGAGAACGGCATCCTCGGTGTCGGGGCGTACCCGCTCGCCGGTGAAGAGGACGCGGACCTGATCAACGCAGGCAAGGAGACGGTCACGTTGCGCCGCGGTGCGTCGTTCTTCGACTCCGCCGGCAGCTTCGGCATGATCCGCGGCGGCAAGATCGACGCCGCCATCCTCGGCGCCATGCAGGTCTCGGCTGCGGGCGACATCGCCAACTGGATGATCCCCGGCAAGATGGTCAAGGGCATGGGTGGCGCGATGGACCTGGTCCACGGCGCCAAGCGCGTGATCGTGCTGATGGAGCA
>JAKFEI010000471.1:0-3922 GCA_036675765.1 Nocardioides sp.
GCTCGCGATGGCCAGCGCCGTCGGGGCGTTGCGTTGCGGCGCAGTGGGCCACGCGGCACCGGAGGGCGGTGTGGCCGGATACGCCGGGCCGGGCCACGGCGAAGGCTCCCGAGAGGGCTCAGTCATGAGCGCGAGTGTAGGTCCGCTGGCGGACCACCGCAGGGGATCCGCGTTTCACGCTCATCTGCATCCCTGCGACAATCGCCCTCATGTCTGCCACGACTGAGCACACGCCTGTACCGGAAACCGCTCAGCCAGCGGCGCCCGAGGGAGCGGCACGTCCGCGGGTCCTCTCCGGGATCCAGCCGACGTCGGACTCCTTCCAGCTCGGCAACTACGTCGGTGCGATCCGGCAGTGGGTGGACCTGCAGCGTGACCACCAGCCGTTCTTCTTCATCGCCGACCTGCATGCGATCACGGTCGAGTGGGACCCCAAGGTCCTGCGGGAACGGACCCTGCGCAGCGCCGCCCAGCTGATCGCTGCGGGCGTCGACCCGGCGAAGTCGTCGATCTTCGTGCAGAGCCACGTGCCCGCCCACCCGCAGCTGGCCTGGGTCCTCAACGGCCTGACCGGCTTCGGCGAGGCCCGCCGGATGACCCAGTTCAAGGACAAGTCGGCCAAGGGCGGCGAGGGCGCGGCCAGCGTCGGCCTGTTCACGTATCCGATCCTGCAGGCCGCCGACATCCTCCTCTACCGCCCGCACTACGTGCCGGTCGGTGAGGACCAGCGCCAGCACCTCGAACTGACCCGCGACCTCGCCCAGCGGTTCAACGGCCGGTTCAAGAAGACCTTCCGGCTGCCCGAGCCGTACATCCTCAAGACCACCGCCAAGATCTACGACCTGCAGCACCCCGAGAAGAGGATGTCCAAGAGCGTGGGTGGCGCCGGGTGCGTGTTCCTGCTCGACGACCCGAAGGCGACGGCGAAGAAGATCCGTTCCGCCGTCACGGACTCCGACACGAACATCCGGTTCGACCCCGAGGCGAAGCCCGGCGTCAGCAACCTGCTGACCATCTACTCCGCCCTCACCGGCGAGGCCGTCACCGCCCTCGAGGAGCAGTACGCCGGCAAGATGTACGGCGACCTGAAGAAGGACCTCGCCGACGTCGTGGTCGGCTTCGTGACGCCGTTCCGTGAGCGCACGCTGGAGCTGCTGGACGACCAGACCTACCTGATGAAGGTGTTGGCCGACGGCGCCGCGACGGCCGGTGCGGTCGCCGAGGCCACCCTCAAGGACGTCTACCAGCGGGTCGGCTTCGTCGCCCCGTCCGCGCCGACCCCCGCGGCGGGCTTCTGATGCCTGTCATCGGCGTGGCGGTCGCAGTGCCGGAGCCCTGGGCGTCCGAGCTCTACGACTACCGCCTCGAGATCGGCGATCCCACCGCCGAGGGCGTGCCGAGCCACATCACGCTGATCCCGCCGATCGAGGTCGATGGTGACCTCGCCGAGATCGAGGAGCACCTCGCGGCCGCCGGTGCCAGCATCGACTCGTTCACCGTGCACCTGCGCGGCACCGGCACGTTCCGCCCGGTCTCGCCGGTCGTGTTCGTCGGGCTCGTCGAGGGCATCTCGCAGTGCGAGCTGCTCGCGGACGCCGTACGACGGGGACCGCTCGCGGTCGACCTCGGCTTCCCGTACCACCCCCACGTGACCGTCGCCCACCACCTCGACGATGCTGCCCTGGACCGGGCGTTCGAGGACCTGGCCGGATTCGATTGTCGGTTCGGGGTACTGGACTTCCACCTGTACGTCCACCACGAGGAGGAGGGCTGGAAGGCCACCCGCACCTTCCCCCTGCGATGAACCCTGTCGACCGCGTGAAGCAGCAGATCTCCCGGCTCCGCGAGCGCTCGCCCCTGGTCGACCACGCGGTGCGCACCCAGGAGCACTTCTCCGAGGTCAAGGGCGGCCAGCAGGCCGGGGGAGTCACCTACTTCGGGTTCCTCTCGGTCTTCCCCGTCCTGGCTCTCGCCTTCTTCGCCATCGGGTACGTCGCCAACGTCTTCCCCGACGCGCAGGACGCGCTGCTCGACGCCATCGACGAGGTGCTGCCCGGTCTCGTGGGCGACCAGTCGAACGAGGTGCCGCTGGAGGACGTCCAGGACGCCGCGGGCGCGGTCGGGCTGATCGGACTGGCGGGTGTCCTCTACGCCGGCCTGGGCTGGCTCTCGTCGCTCCAGACGGCGCTGATCGTGCTCTTCGAGATGCCCGAGCGGCTCCAGCCGAGCTTCATCATCGGCAAGCTGCGCGACCTGCTCACGCTCGTCGTGCTGGGTGCGGTGCTCATGCTCAGTGTGGCCGTGTCGGGCGTGCTGACCCGGCTGTCGGAACAGGTCCTGGACCTGGTCGGGCTCGGCGGCGGACTCGGCTGGCTGGTGGCCCTGGTCGCGATCGCCTTTGGCCTCGCGTCGTCCGCGCTGCTGTTCTTCCTCATGTTCCGCCTGCTCGCCCGGCCGCCGGTGCCGTCGCGTTCCCTCTGGGCCGGCGCCTGGCTCGGGGCGATCGGCTTCGAGGTCCTGAAGCAACTCTCCGGCCTGCTGCTGGTGAGTACGCGCGGGCAGCCGGCGTTCCAGGCGTTCGGGATCGCGCTGATCCTGCTGGTCTGGATCAACTACTTCTCGCGGGTGACCCTCTACGCCGCTGCGTGGGCGCACACCAGCCCCGCGGCGCGGGCCGAGCGCGACGCGCGCAACGCCGCGGTCCTGCCGATGGCGGTGGCAACCGTGACGCGGCCCGAGACCGACGCTGCCTCTGGACGTGCCTGGGCGCCCCCGCTGGCGGTCGGTGGAGCGCTGGGCCTCCTCCTGGGTGCCCGGCTCGGCCGGCGCCGGCGCGACTGAACCGCTCTGGGAGGATGAGCGGGTGAAGTTCGAACGCAAGCACGCCATCCTGCTCCTGACCGTCGCGGCCTGGAACGTCTTCTCCTTCGGCAACTTCGCGAAGAACCTCTACTCCGCGTACGACGCCGGCGAGGACCGCGCCACCGGGTACTGGGTCGCCCACTCGGTGCTCATCGTCGTGAACTTCGTGATCGCCGGCCTGCTCGGTTCGCTGGGCTGGAAGGCGTTGAGGGCCTCGAAGGCCTCAACCCAGGGCGCCGAGTAGGAAGTACGTCGTCATCGGGCCCTTGCCCTTGATGTCGACCACCTGCGGGGCGCTGAAGGTGTAGCGGCTCTCCAGCAGGGCGTGGGTGGTCGCCGAGACCTGGATCCGGTGCGGTCGACCGTGTGACTCCATCCGGCTGGCGGTGTTCACGGTGTCGCCCCACAGGTCGTAGGTGAACTTGCGCTGGCCGATGACCCCGGCGACCACCGGTCCCGAGGAGATGCCGATCCGCATGGCGATCGGGCTCGGCCAGCCCGCGGCGAGCCGGGTCGATGCGCGCTGCATGTCCATCGCGAGCTCGGCGAGGGACGCCGCGTGGTTGCTGTCCGGCGTCGGCAGCCCGGCCACGGCCATGTACGCGTCGCCGACCGTCTTGATCTTCTCGATGCCGCGCTGGTCGCAGAGCCGGTCGAACTCGCTGAACATCGTGTCCAGCAGGGACACGAGTTCTTCGGCGCTCAGGCTCTCGGAGACCGTCGTGAAGCCGACGATGTCGGAGAACAGCACGCTGACGTTCGCGGCCGACTCGGCGATGGCGCCGCGCTCGGTGCGCAAGCGGTTGGCGATCGCGGCGGGCAGGACGTTGTGCAGCAGCTCGTCGGAACGAGCCTGCTCCATCTCGACGTCGCGCTGCCGCAGGTAGTCCGTGCGGCGCAACTTCTCCAGGGCGTAGGCGATGAGGAGCGCGATGGAGGTCAGCCCGATCGCCGGAGCCACGTGGTTGGCCACGCCTTCGGTGCCACCGCTGAAACCGGGGAGCCCGAGACAGATGGCGGCGTACAGCGCCGACGCTGCGACGGCCGCGTGCATCCGCAG
>JAKFEI010000302.1:0-23752 GCA_036675765.1 Nocardioides sp.
GCCGCCAGCGGACGTCGTACGACGTCAGGGTGCTGGTGGGCGCGCAACGCGAGTCCGGGCAGCACGGTGACGCCCATGCCGGCTGCGACGAGGGACTGCACCGCGACGTAGTCGTCGCTGGCAAAGGCGATCGCGGGCGTGAAGCCGGCGTCGTCGCACAGCGCCAGCAATTCGCGGCGGCAGCGCTCGCACCCGGTGATCCATGCGTCGTCGGCCAGGTTCGCGAGGTCAACGGGCCGGTCGGCCGCGGGTGCGTCGGCCGGGCGGGTGACCAGGAACAACCGGTCCTCGAACACCGGCACGGACGTGATCTGCTCGGGTTCCGGCTGGCCGGGGTAGGTGAAGGTCAGCGCAAGGTCGACGGTGCCGGCGCGGAGAAGTTCGTGCGCCTCGGGCGGTTCCGCCTCCACCAGGTCGAGGTCGATGCCGGGGTGGCGCCCGGCGAGCAGGGCCAGGGCCGCGGGGACGAGGGTGGCTGCGCCCGAGGGGAAGGCTGCCAGCCGTACTCGACCGGCCTGCAGGCTCGTGGTGGCCGCGAGCTCCTCCTCGGCGCGGGCGAGCATGCCGAGGATCTCCTCGCCACGCAGGGCGAGACGCTCGCCCTCCGGGGTGAGTCGGACCCCGCGGCCGACGCGCTGCAGCAGCACGCTGCCCGTCTCCGCCTCGAGGCGCCGCAGGTGGTGCGAGATCGTCGGCTGGCCGTAGTGCAGCTGGACGGCGGCGGCAGAGACCGAGCCGGTCCGGTGCACGGCGACGAGGGCTTCGAGGCGGCGCAGGTCGATCACTCGTTCATCCTATCGATCGACTGGATCGATGGAAATCCACGAAAGGAACTATTGGACCGATGGGTGTGCAGCGCGGGACCATGGCGGCATGACTGCCGTGGACCCGACCTTCGACGACGTACGCCGTGCGGCCGACGTCGTCGCCCTCGAGTTGCCGGTGACTCCCCTGCAGTCCCATCCACTCCTCGATCTCGCGGTCGGTGCCGCCGTACTCGTCAAGCACGAGCACGTGCTGCCCACCGGATCGTTCAAGGTGCGCGGCGGTGTCCACCTCGCCTCCACGCTGACCGCTGCCGAGCGCGCCCACGGCCTGGTCACGTGTTCGACGGGCAACCACGCCCAGTCGGTCGCGTACGGCGCCCGGCTGGCCGGGGTCCGCGCAACGATCGTGATGCCGTCCAGTGCGCCCGCGGTGAAGCGCGACGCGGTCGCGGCCCTGGGTGCAGACGTGGTCGTCGCCGGCAGCACGCTCGGAGAGGCGGCCGCCGAGGCCCGGGCGCTCGCCGCGGCCACCGGGGGGTCGTTCATCTGCCCGACCGATCGCCGGATCGTGCTCGGCCACGCGACGGCGTACCTCGAGCTCTTCGGCCAGGCACCCGACCTCGCGGCCGTGTTCGTGCCGATCGGCAGCGGCACGGGCGCCTCCGGCGCCTGCCTGGCGCGCGACGCCCTCGCCCCGGCATGTCGGATCGTCGGTGTGCAGTCCGCTGCGGCACCTGCAGGCTGGCGGTCGTGGAGCACGGGTGAGATCCAGACCGCTCCGGCCACGACGCGGGCCTCGGGCCTGGCCACGACAACGGGCTACCCCCTGCCGCAGCGGATCCTTCGCGACCGACTCGATGAGTTCGTGCTGGTCAGTGACGACGCCATCGATGATGCTGCCCGCCTGCTCGCCACCCGCGCGCACACCCTCGCCGAGGGCGCCGGGGCCGCTGCGCTCGCCGGCCTGATGTCGCCCCGGAGCAGCGTGCGACCCGGGCAGTTCGGGGGAGCGGTGGCCGTCATGTGCACCGGCGCCAATGCCTCCGGCGACGAGATCGCCCGGCTCGCCGCACCGGCGGTCGTCTCCGAGCCCGCAGCCTGACCCCAGCGGCGCGTCGCAACCCGTGGGACGGTTGTGACTGGTGATACTGGGCGGGTGCCGCAGATCGCCGTAGACGAGCGGGCCGCGCGAGTGCGTTTCCGCCGGGCCCTGACGCTGATGGCGTTCACCCTGCTCGTTCCCGGTTCGGCCCAGTTGATCGCCGGCAACCGCGACATCGGCCGGGTCGCGATCCGCGTCTGGCTGCTGTCCCTCGGCACGCTGGTCGTCGGCGGGATCGCCATTGCCCTGCAACCGTCCCTCGGCCTCAGGCTCGCGCTGAATGCCGACGTGATGCTCGCTGCCCGTCTCTACATGCTGGTCGGCGCCGTCGCCTGGGCTGCGTTGTTCATCGATGCCTGGCGGATCGGCCAGCCCCTGACCCTGCGCCTGCCGCACCGTCGCGCGATCGTCGGCGTCAACGGCATCCTCTGCTTCTCGGTCGCCGGCACGCTGCTCTTCGGTGCGCACCTCGCGGCCGCACAGCGCGACTTCCTGACCCAGTTCGTCGACGGCGACCTCGGCGCAGCCAACGACGGTCGGTTCAACGTGCTGTTGCTCGGCGGTGACTCGGGCGCGGACCGCTGGGGCCTGCGCCCGGACTCGATGACGGTCGCTTCGGTCGACGCCAAGACCGGCCGCACCGTGATGATCGGCCTGCCGAGGAACATGCAGGACTTCCCGTTCCGGGAGGGCTCGGTCATGGACAAGCAGTTCCCCAAGGGCTTCGACTGCGACGGCTGCTACCTCAACGGCGTCAGCACCTGGGCCGAGGACCACACCGATCTCTTCGACTCCGACCACCCCGGTATCGAGGCGACCAAGATGGCCATCGAGGGCATCACCGGCCTGGAGATCAATTACTGGGTGATGGTCAACATGAAGGGGTTCAAGCGCCTCGTGAACGCGTTCGGCGGCGTGACCCTCAACGTGCGCCAGCGGATCCCGGTCGGCGGCCTCGGCAGCGACGTCACCGGCTACATCGAGCCCGGCACGCGCAAGCTCAACGGTCACGACGCCCTCTGGTACGCCCGCTCCCGCGAGGGCAGTGACGACTACTCGCGGATGGCGCGCCAGAAGTGCGTGATGACGGCTCTGCTCACCCAGATCAGTCCGAAGCAGGCGTTGACGAACTTCCAGGAGATCGCCGAGGCCTCCAGTGCGATGATCAGCACCGACATCCCCGGCGGCGCACTGAGCGACTTCGTGCAGCTGGCCATGCGGGCCCGCAAGGAGGCCGTCTCCACGGTTTCCCTGGTGCCGCCGCAGGTCAACACCGCCAGGCCCGACATCGACAAGGTCCACAAGATGGTGGAGAACGCCATCGACCGCGCCGAGGGCAAGAAGAAGCCCGGGGCGACGAAGGCGAAGAAGAAGAGCGCCGGCAAGGTCAACGGCGGATCACTCGGCTCCCGCAATGACGGCTACACCGCCAACGAGACCGACGACGTCGCTGCCGCCTGCTGATCAGGCGAGCTGGGCAGCTCAGACCAGCGAGGCGGCCAGCGTCGCGACCACGGCGTCGTACGTCGCCCGGTCGGGCGCCGCGACGATGCCGCCATCGAGTCCCAGCGGGACGATCGGCTGGCCGTCGTGCCGACCGATGACGCCGCCGGCCTCGGTCAGGATGAGAGCGGCCGGCAGGTGGTCCCACGGCATGGTGCGGTTGTAGACCAGCGCGGCCGCGTCTCCCGCCATCAGGTGCGGGTAGTCCACGCCGCAGCACGCCCAGGTGAGTTCGAGGGTGCCGAGGCCGACCAGGTCGCGGCCGACCCAGGACCGTCGGGCGGTGCGGTACGGCGCCCCGGTGCCGGTCGTGACGCTCAGCCGCTCGCCGTTCAGGAAGGCGCCGGCGCCACGCTCGGCGACGTACGACCGCTCGTGCTGGGGCTGCCAGATCCAGCCGCGGGTGATCTCGCCGTCTCGCACCTCCGACACCATCACCGCATGGTCGGGGGAGCCGTTGACGAAGTTCTTGGTGCCGTCGACGGGGTCGACCGTGAACCCGTGCTCGGCCTGCGCGAAGCGGTCGAGCAGGGACGGGTCCGCCGCCATCGCCTCCTCGCCGAGGACGACCGCGTCGGGATACGCCGCGAGCAGGGCTGCGGTGATCAGCACCTCCGACTCGTGGTCGGCGATCGTCACGAGGTCGCCCGGGTTCTTCTCCGAGACCTGGTGATCGGCCAGCGCACGGAACCGTGGATTGATCACCTCGGCGGCGACGTCCTGGAGCAGGGTCAGCACGGCGGCGGTGTCCATGCGGGGAACGTTAGTAGGGTGCACGGGTGCGTGTGCAGGCGGTCGTCGTGACCTTCAACCGGTTGGCGATGCTGCAGCGACTCATCCCGCGCCTGCAGGCGGTCGCCGGACTCGAGCGGATCCTCGTGGTCGACAACGCGTCGACCGACGGAACGGGGGAGTGGCTGGGTCTCGAGGCTCGCACCTCGGCCACCGGACCTGCGATCGAGTTCGAGACGCTCGCCACGAACACGGGCGGTGCCGGCGGGTTCCACCACGGACTGGAGTGGGCGGTCCGCGAGGGCGCCGACCTGGTCTGGTTGATGGACGACGACGGACTGCCTGCCCCGGACTGCCTCGACCTGCTCCTCGAACGGGTCGAGCGTGACGGCCTGGACTTCTGCGGTCCGGCGGTGCTCGCCGAGCACGATCCCTCGCGCCTCTGCTTCCCGATCCGGTTGCCGGGCGGCACGAAGGTCGTGCACGCGATGGCCGAGGTCGAGGCCGCAGCGGTCGACGGCCTGATCGAGGGCGTGGTGATCCCCTTCAACGGGGTCCTCGTGACGCGCGACCTCGTGGAGCGGATCGGGCTGCCGCGCGAGGAGTTCTTCATCTGGGGCGACGACGTCGAGTACCTCTGGCGCGCCGAACGCGCGGGCGCCCGGATCGCGACGGTCGTCGACGCGCACTTCCACCACCCGGCCACCGACGACCTCGGCACACCGATGATGTTCGGGAAGACGACGTACAACCACACGCCGAGCGACCTCAAGCACTACTGCATGGCGCGCAACAACACCCTCAACCTGCGGGCCTACCGCGGGTGGGTGCACGTCCTGCTGTTCTGGATCAAGACGGTCTGGTTCTACCTGTTCACCCGTCGCCAACCGGCGCGGATCCCGCTGAGCGCTCGCGCCGCAGTGTCCGGCCTGCGCGGCGACTTCTCCGGACACCGGAAGTACCTCACGTGAGTTTCGAGGCTCGCTCCGCTCGCACCTCAACCACCGAGTCGGTGGCCGTCGTCGTGGTGACCTACAACCGCGCCGACCTCCTCGAGAGGATGCTCGCGGGCCTGGCTGCCCTCGACCGCGCCCCCGACGCCGTCTACGTCGTCGACAACTTCAGTTCCGACCACACGCCCGAGGTGTTGGCCGCGTCGACGCTGCCCGGCCTCGTCACGATCCGCACCAGCGAGAACCTCGGCGGTGCGGGCGGTTTCCGGCTCGGGCTGAAGACGGCCCACGACCGTGGCCACGATGCGATGTGGTTGATGGACGACGACGTGGTCCCCGCGCCCGACTGCCTCACCCGCCTCCTCGAGGTCGACGGCTCCTGCCTGATCGCGGTGCGCGAGGACCGCGCCGGCGCCCTGGTGGAGAAGGCCGCGATCCGCTTCGACCTCCGCAACCCGCTGGCGATCCGCCCGAAGACGGCCAGCATCGACTCGTCGTACCCGAACCGGGCGGCCATGCCGGCCACGGTCGAGGTCGAGAACGTCGCCTTCGAGGGCTTTCTCGTGCGCCGCGAGGTGATCGAGAGGATCGGCCTGCCCGACGCGTCGTACTTCATCTTCTACGACGACGTGGACTTCGCGATCCGGGCCCGACGGGCCGGGTTCCCGATCCGGGCGGTGCGCGATGCCGTGCTCGTCCGCCAGCTCGACTTCGACCAGCAGCACGACCTCGCGGGCTGGAAGGGGTACTACATGTACCGCAACCTCTTCGCCGTCCACATGAGGTACGGCGAGAACCCGCTGGTCCGCCTCAAGCCGTGGTTGATCGCGCTGGCGGTGGTCCTGCTCAGCCCCCTGCGCGGTGGCCGCGCCGAGGTGCGCAACGTCACGCGTGGGCTTCGCGACGCGCGTCGGATGCGGCAGGTGCCCTCGACGTCCGTAGACTGACCGACCGTGTCTCCTACTTCGTCGACCCCTGACCTCGTCGTCGTCGGCTCCGGCTTCTTCGGCCTGACGATTGCCGAGCGCTGCGCAGCCGAGCTCGACCTCAAGGTCCTCGTGCTCGAACGCCGCTATCACCTCGGCGGAAACGCCTACAGCGAGTTCGAGCCGGAGACCGGCATCGAGGTCCACAAGTACGGAACCCACCTGTTCCACACGAGCAACGAACGGGTGTGGGAGTACGTCAACCGGTTCACCGCGTTCACGAACTACCAGCACAAGGTGTTCGGCAAGTACCAGGGACAGGTCTACTCCCTGCCGATGAACCTGGCGCTCATCAACAGCTTCTTCGGCAAGAGCCACACGCCCGACGAGGCGCGTGCGCTGATCGCCGAGCAGTCCAGCGAGATCGCCACCGCGGACGCGAAGAACCTCGAGGAGAAGGCGATCAGCCTGATCGGCCGCCCGCTCTACGAGGCGTTCATCAAGGGCTACACCGCCAAGCAGTGGCAGACCGACCCGACCGAGTTGAGCGCGGACATCATCACGCGCCTCCCGGTCCGCTACAACTTCGACAACCGGTACTTCAACGACAAGTTCGAGGGCCTCCCGGTCGACGGCTACACCGCGTGGCTGACCCGGATGGCGGACCACCCGAACATCGAGGTGCGCGTCGACACCGACTGGTTCGACAAGTCAAACGGGGTCCAGGACGAGTTCAAGGGCAAGGTGCCGGTCATCTACACCGGCCCGGTCGACGAGTACTTCGACAACTGCGAGGGGCGCCTGTCCTGGCGCACCGTCGACCTGGAGTCCGAGGTCGTCGACGTCGATGACTACCAGGGCACCGGCGTCGTCAACGCCAACGACCAGGACGTCCCGTGGACCCGGGTGCTCGAGTTCAAGCACCTCCACCCGGAGCGCACCTACCTGCCCGGCAAGTCGGTCGTCGTCCACGAGTACAGCCGCTTCGCCGAGGACGACGACGAGCCGTACTACCCGATCAACACGGCCGAGGACCGCGCGAAGCTCCTCAAGTACCGCGACCTCGCCGAGAAGGAGCCGATGGTGCTCTTCGGCGGCCGCCTCGGCACGTACAAGTACCTCGACATGCACATGGCCATCGCCTCGGCGCTGTCGATGTACGACAACAAGCTCAAGCCGCACTTCGCGGACGGTGCCGAGCTGAAGAGTGGCGGGGTGGACGCGTGAGCAGGTCGACAGGTACGACGAAGACCCGGCTGCTGCAGCGCCAGATCCTCCCGGTCGACGGCGACGTCGACGTCCTCGCGCTGTACCTCGACCCCGACGAGGCCAACCTCGACGAGGACAAGTACGTCGTCGGCGGCTCGCGTGCGGCCAAGGAGCTGAACAACGCCTCGATCCGGCAGAAGACCGCGAGCGGCACGATCCGTCCGGACCAGGTGCTCTCGCGCACCGCCGTGCAGATCCCGTCGGGCGAGAAGCTCTCCTTCGGTACCTACTTCAACGCGTTCCCCGCCAGCTACTGGCGTCGGTGGACGATCGTCTCGGCGGTGACCCTCACGGTCAACGTCAAGGGCGCGGGCGCCACCGTCATCGTCAACAAGTCGATGGCCAACGGTCGTCAGCAGAAGGTCGAGAGCGTCGTCACCGAGGCCGACTCCAACACGCTGACCTTCCAACTCTCGCTCGGCCCGTTCGTCGACGGCGGCTGGTACTGGTACGACGTCGTGGCCGGCCACGGTGACGTGACGGTCGAGTCGGCCGAGTGGACCGCCGAGGTCCCCACCGACCGTGCAGCGCACGGCACCGTCGACCTCGCGATCACGACGATGAACCGCCCCGACTTCTGTGCTGAACTGCTCGGCCAGCTGAGCACGCCCGAGCTGATGCCCTATCTCGACACGGTTTTCGTGATGGAGCAGGGCACCCAGAAGGTCACCGACAGCGAGCTCTTCCCGGCGGCCGAGAAGGGCCTCGACGGCAAGCTGAAGGTCATCGAGCAGGGCAACCTCGGTGGCTCCGGCGGGTACGCCCGCGGCCAGTCCGAATCCTTGCGCAAGGGCACGGCGACGTACGCGATGATGATGGACGACGACGTCGTCTGCGAGCCCGAGGGCATCATCCGCGCCGTCACCTTCGGTGACCTGGCCCGCCGTCCCACCATCGTCGGTGGCCACATGTTCAGCCTCTACGCCAAGAGCAGGCTGCACAGCTTCGGCGAGATCATCCACCCGTGGCGCTTCTGGTGGATGTCGCCGCTGGACAGCTTCAACGACTGGGACTTCGGCGCCCGCAACCTGCGCTCCGCGCGCTGGCTGCACAAGCGGGTCGACGTGGACTTCAACGGCTGGTTCATGTGCCTGATCCCGCGTCAGGTGATCGCCGAGATCGGCCTGTCGCTGCCGCTCTTCATCAAGTGGGACGACTCGGAGTACGGCCTGCGCGCCAAGGCCGCCGGCTACCCGACCGTGACCTTCCCCGGAGCGGCTGTGTGGCACGTTCCGTGGACCGACAAGAACGACGCCCTCGACTGGCAGGCCTACTTCCACCTGCGCAACCGGCTGGTGGCCGCGTTGCTGCACTCGACGTACCCCAAGGGCGGCCGGTTGATCCGGGAGAGCCTCAACCACCAGATCGCGCACCTCGTGTCGATGCAGTACTCCACGGCTGAACTCCGGATCCAGGCAATGGAAGACGTGCTGGCCGGCCCGCAGGGGCTGCACGCGATGCTGGCGACGAAGCTGCCGGAGGTCAACGCCTTCCGCAAGCAGTTCACCGACGCGCAGCTGCACGCCGACCACGACGACTTCCCGCCGGTGCGCCGTGAGAAGCCGCCGCGCAAGGGCAAGGACCAGACCGAGGTGCCGAGCCGTCGCGCCCAGCTGATCACCGCGGGCCTCGCGCCGCTGCGCCAGCTCAAGAAGCCGCGCAGCCTCGCCGCGGAGTTCCCCGAGGCGGAGATCCGCGCGATGGACGCCAAGTGGTACCGGATGGCGACCTTCGACTCCGCGATCGTGTCCATGAACGACGGCACGTCGGCCGCGCTCTACGTCCGCGACCAGGCCAAGTTCAAGGACCTGATGAAGCGCACCCTCGAGCTGCACGTCCGCTACCGCAAGGAGTGGCCGGAACTGGCCGCGCAGTATCGCGCTGCGCTCGGCGAGATCACTTCGCCGGAGGCGTGGGACAAGACCTTCGCCCCCTGGGTGGATGGCGACGCCGATGTCTGAGACCGAGGAACGTCCCGCCTTCGCGGACCTGCCGCTCAAGCCTCCGTCCGCCGACAACGGACTGCTCGCGGTCTTCCAGCGCCGCTACCTGTTGCGCCTGCTGGTGAAGCGCGAGATCGGCGCGCGCTACCAGGGTTCGTTCCTGGGCATGCTGTGGTCCTACATCAACCCGATGACCCAGTTCTTCATCTACTGGTTCGTGTTCGGTGTCATCTTCAACGCGCACAAGAGCGTCCCGAACTACGCGATCCACCTCTTCGCCGGACTGGTCATCGTCCACTTCTTCACCGAGAGCTTCCAGTCAGGGACCCAGTCCATCGTGCGGAACAAGGCGCTGGTGGTGAAGCAGGCGATGCCACGGGAGATGTTCCCCGTGTCCGCCGTGCTGGTGTCCTTCTACCACGTGCTGCCGCAGATGCTGATCCTGCTGATCGCCTGCCTGCTCGCCGGGTGGACCCCGGACGCGGTCGGGATGGCATCGCTGGTGCTGGCCCTGGCCATCATCATGTGCATCGGGACCGCGTGCGCCCTGTTGTTCAGCGCTGCCAACGTCTTCTTCCGGGACTTCGGCAACATCGTCAACGTCTTCAACCACTTCGTGCGCTACGGCGTCACGATGATGTTCCCGTGGTCCTACGTCCAGGAGCGGCTCGGGGAGCATGCCGGACTCTTCCTGCTCAACCCGCTCGCCGACGCCGTCCTGCTCTTCCAGCGGGCCTTCTGGGTCGGTACGGCGACCGAGTCCGAATCAGAGTCGGTGCTGATGCCCGACCACCTGATGCTGTACGGCTTCGCTGTCCTCGGCGCCAGCCTGGTGTTCCTCGTCATCGGACAACTCGTCTTCAGCCGTCTCGAGAACAAGATCCCGGAGCGTCTGTGATGGTGTCCTCCATTGTCGTGGAGAACGTCACCAAGACGTTCACCCTCCGCTATCACCGCACCTTCCGCGAGGTCACCGTCGCCAAGGCGCGCGGCCACCAGACCAGCGAGAAGTTCAACGCCATCGATGACGTCTCCTTCACCGTCGAACAGGGTGAGTCCGTCGGCCTGATGGGACTCAACGGCTCGGGCAAGTCGACGCTGCTGAAGATGATCAACGGCGTCATGCGCCCCGACGACGGCACCCTGCTCACGCGGGGCCGGATCGCCGGCCTGATCGCCACCGGCGCCGGCTTCCACCAGCAGCTCTCCGGACGCGACAACCTGGTCCTCAACGCCGCCATCCTCGGCATGGGGGAGCGCGAACTGCGCCGCAAGTACGACGACATCGTCGAGTTCGCCGGCCTCGGCCGGACCCTCGACGCCCCCGTCGGCTTCTACTCCTCGGGGCAGAAGGCCCGGCTCGGCTTCGCCGTCGCCATCCACGTCGACTCCGACATCTTCCTCGCCGACGAGGTCCTCGCCGTCGGCGACAAGCCGTTCCGCCAGAAGTGCGTGCAGAAGATGAACGAGATCCGCGCGAGCGGACGGACCCTCTTCTACGTCAGCCACTCGGCCGCCTCGGTCCAGAAGATGTGCGACCGGGTGCTGATCCTGGAGAGCGGTCGCCTCGGCTTCGACGGCGACGTCGACGCCGGCATCAAGTACCTGCACTACGACGGCGACGACGAGCAGGAGATCGACGCCGAGATCGGCAACGACATATAGCTGTCGCTTGGGCGCGAGCGCGTCTTCGGCCTTGATCCGGGGCAGCAAACTGCCCGTCGAGGCCTCTCGCCGCGCTGCCGCGCGCAGTTGCCTCTCGCAGAGGCTGAGTTGGCCCGGCGGCAAGACGACGCCGTTGGTCGAGGAGGTTGCGCAGCAACCGTCTCGAGACCCCTGACGGCTCAGTTCGGCGACCCTCGGGCCGAAGGATAAATCTGGCAATGATCGGCGTGTCGAGTGGAAATTACACGTTTGTAGTTACTCACGAACTCTTTCCAATCCGTGTGACGCATGTGAAAGTTGCTACTCGTGTGACACCTTCCCCGCACACACGGTTGGAGCAGAAGACATGTCGACGTACCCCTCGGACACCCCCGGGAGCGGCCACAGGATCCGGTTCGTGACCCTGTGCCAGCAGTTGCTGGCGCTGGCCGTCGTGGTTGCCGTGCTGACCCCGGCAGCGCGGACCGTGACCATGGACGTGCGACCCATGCAGCCGGTGGAGGTCGGCACCAGCGACGTCTCGCTGCGGTCGGCGGAGTTCCCGTCGAAGGTGCCCACGGGTGAGGTGTCGACAGAGGTCGACCAGTACGCGTTGACGGCCCCTGACGGCAAGGACAAGGCGACGCTGCGCTCGACCGGGAAGGACGTGGCCGGCGGAGGCGAGGCGATCGTCAGCGACGTACTGCCCGTCGACGGCTACGGCACGGTCGGGGTGACGTGGGCTGCCTCGGCCGACGTCGACGAGGACGCGATCGGGGTGAAGGTGCGGACCCAGACCAACGGGGAGTGGTCGGGCTGGACCGAGGCCGAGTACCACGACGACCACGGCCCGGACCCGCGTTCGGAAGAGGGCAAGCACACCCGCCCCGGCACGGACGCGCTGCTCGTCGGCAACGTCGACGCCGTCCAGGTGAAGGTGGCCACCGACGACGCCGCACCGGTGGACATGAAGGTCGCCGTGATCGACCCGGGCACCGCGAAGGCGACCGCCACGCAGAAGCCCGCCATTGACACTGCTCGGGACACAGCGCGGGCGTCGACCGACGGTGCGGACCCGGCGGTCCCGGTGACCGACGGCGACGACGCGAGCGCGACCGGTGACGAGATCGCCCTCCAGGCGGTGACGGCCACGATTCGACCGAAGATCTACTCGCGGGCCCAGTGGGGTGCCAACGAGAGCCTGCGCGACAAGTCCTCGCTCAGCTACTACGAGGTCCACGGCGGCTTCGTCCACCACACGGTGAACGCGAACAACTACACGGCCGACCAGGTGCCCGGCATCATCCGCGGCATCTACAGCTACCACGTCAAGACGCGGGGCTGGAGCGACATCGGCTACAACTTCCTCGTCGACAAGTTCGGCCGGATCTGGGAAGGCCGCGCCGGCGGCGTCGACCGCCCGGTCGTCGGAGCCCACACGCAGGGCTACAACAACTACTCCTTCGCCATGTCGGCGATCGGCAACTTCGACGTCACCGGTCCGCCGAGCGCGATGCTGAAGGCGTACGGCGCCCTGTTCGCGTGGAAGCTGGCGCTGCACGGCGTCGATGCCGCGGACATGTCCCAGAAGATCGGGTCGAAGTACTTCCCGGCGATCAGCGGGCACCGCGACGCCGGATCGACGGCCTGTCCGGGTCGCTACCTCTACGCCAAGATCCCGACGATCCGGTCCCTGGCGGACGCGGCGCAGAAGCCCTTCGCCAGTCGCGAGGCCGAAGGGAACTTCGCCGGCTCCGACATCAACGACCTGCTCGTGCGCCGAGCGTCCGACGGACGCCTGTACGTGCTGACCCTGGACAGCCCCGGAGGGGTCTGGCAGGTCCGGTCACGGGTCGACACCGGCGTCAACATCGCCTCTGCATCCAGCATCTACAAGGCCGGCGACTGGGACCAGGACGGCTACGCCGACATGATCACCCGCCGCAAGTCCGACGGCCTGCTGCAGATCTATCGGGGCAAGGGTGGCGCCCGGTTCCACCCGCCGCAGGTCCTGTCCGCGCAGATCAACACCGCGACGCTGATCGCGCTCCCCGGTGACGTGACCGGTGACGGGTATCCGGACCTGATGGCCCAGACCGCCGGGGCGATGCGGATCTACCGCGGTCGGGGCGCGGCCGGCCTCGGCACCAGTCTCAACAACCTGGGCACCAGTGTCGTCGCCTACAGCGCGGTCAACGGCTACGCCCACGTCCCTGCCGGAATGATGAACGCCGACGGAGCGCCCGACAGCCTCGTCCGTGTCGGCTCGGAGGTGCGCCTCTACACCGGCAACGGCCCGGGTGGCTGGACGAGCGTGCGGACCCTCGAGGTCACTGCCGGCAGTTACGACTGGCTGTTGGGCGTCGGGCGGCTCGGTGCGAACGCGCAGCCGGACTTCGTTGCCCGGGACAAGGCCACGGGCGGCCTGTTCATCCTGGGTGGGAGCCCGAACGGGTGGACCAGCAAGATTCCGCTCGGGCGGTTCCTGGGCTGGGACCTGGCGGCATAGGGGGCACCAGCAGGAGAACTTGTCCTGGTCGCTCAGGCGGGGAAGCGGGCAGTGGCACGCTCGGCGGCGTAAGTCGCCTCGAGCTGGCCCTGTTCGGCCCGGGCGACCAGGACGAGTGAGCCGCCCTGGGTGAGCGGCTCACTGAAGGTCACGGGCTCCGCGACGGGGTTCGCGACCGAGAGGAGGCGGCCGCCGCCCACCAGCGTGCTGGCGGCTGCCTCCGACCACAACTCCGACTGGGTGATCTGACGGTCCCCGGCAACGAAGGCGATGTCGTCATCGGTCGGCGGATCCCACGGCGTGAACGCGTCGGGCTGGGACCAGATCTCCACGCCGACGTCGTGGACGCCTGCGGGAAGGGGATCGGCGAACCGGACGCCGAGCGGCAGCAGTGCGCAGGCCAGGACGGCGATCTCGTTGGCGCTGCCGGCCCACCGGTCGAGGCGGTCCGGTCCGCAGACGACGGCGGCGAGGTCGTCCAGCTGACCTTCATCGGACGGCGGTACGACGACCAGGCCGGCACTCCACGCGGCACCGAGGAACACGGTGCCCAGCCAGTGCGGGGGCAGGTCGAGACAGATCCGGTCGCCCCGCTCGAGGTCGAACTCCTCGACCAGCAGTGAGGCGCCCTTCGCCACCCAGTTCGCCCAGGTGGTGATCGACAGCTCGACCCGTTCGCCGGTGCTGTGGTCGTAGAAGGTGACGAGTGGCTGGCCCGGGTCGACCCGGAGGCGTTGTGCCAGGACGGTGGCGAAGGTGGTCACCCGGACGACGTTAGTGCAGGCCACCGCGTCGATCATTCGGTGGCAAGCACTAGGGTGCCGCGCATGGTCGCTGACGAGATCCCCGGTTTCTGGGCGGTCGTTCCCGCCGGTGGCGCGGGCACCCGCCTCTGGCCGCTGTCGCGCGCGGGATCCCCGAAGTTCCTGCACGACCTCACCGGCTCGGGCCGCTCCCTGCTGGAGGAGACCCACGACCGCCTCGCACCGATCGTCGGCGACCGGATGCTCGTCGTCACCGGCGTCGCCCACCAGGACGCCGTACGACGCCAGCTGGGTGCGCTGCCCGCCGACGCCGTGCTGGCCGAGCCGTCCGCGAGGGACTCGATGGCCGCCATCGGGCTCGCCGCCGCCGTACTCGAGCGTCGCGGGGCCGACGTCATGGGCTCCTTCGCAGCGGACCACGTCATCACCGATCCCGACCGCTTCCGTGAGGCCGTCTCCGCCGCCGTGGACGCGGCGCGCGACGACTGGCTGGTGACGATCGGCATCGAGCCGACCTTCCCGTCGTCGGCCTTCGGCTACATCCACCAGGGCGAGCCGCTCGAGGGGCACCCGCTGGTGCGGCGGGTCGTGGAGTTCGTCGAGAAGCCGTCGGTGCCGGTGGCGGAGGAGTATCTCGCCTCGGGTCGCTATCGCTGGAACGCCGGCATGTTCGTCGTACGACCGACGGTGCTGCTGGACCTGCTGGCCGACCGCGCCCCGGACTTTGCCGCGAACCTGCGCAAGATCGCCGAAGCCCCCGACCTGTTGCCGGAGTTGTGGGACCACCTGCCGCGGATCGCCATCGACCACGCGATCGCCGAACCGGCCGCCGCCCTGGGCCGGGTCGCGACCGTGCCCGGGACCTTCGGGTGGGATGACATCGGCGACTTCGACTCACTGGCCAACCTGCTCGGGGAGCAGGAGACGTGCACGGTCCTCGGCGACGAGTCGAACGTCCACCTCAAGTCCGCGACCGGGCTCGTCGTGCCCGGTTCAGGACGGGTCGTCGCCGTCATCGGCCTCGACGACGTGGTCGTCGTCGACACCCCCGATGCACTCCTGGTCATGACGCGCGAGCGCGCCCAGGACGTCAAGGCGATCGTCGCGGCCCTCAAGGAGCAAGGCCGCCACGACCTCGTTTGACCCTACGGAATGTACGGTTCCGGAGAATTGGTGAACGGGTAGTCGAGCATGAACTTCTCCAGGGCAGCACCGCTGACCTCGGAGCAGTACTGCCACACGCCGAGCTGCTCCTGGGTGGCCGCGTCCTGCGTCCAGTGCGTGAAGGCGATGTGCTGGCCCTTCGGGAAGGCCTTGCCGTCCTTCTTCGTCCACGGGACGGCCTTGAACTTGAGGCGGCCGTTCGTGTCGTTCTCGTCGAGCGTGGCGGCGATCGCCTTGATCGCGGCGACCTCCGACGTGTCGTCGGCAGCGGTCTCGTCGTACCAGAGGATGGAGTAGCCGTGCTCGAGGTTGTGGACGAGCGACTCGAGCTCGGGGCGGCTGTCCGCGGTGTAGAAGCGGTTGGCGGCGGGGTCCGGGGCGATGCCGGCTTCGTTCCAGTGCGAACCGAACGCCGGGGGCGCTTCGTCGTACGTGACCTGGGTGCCCGTGGGGACGTGCTCGCCGCTGCCGGTCGCGACCTTGGTCTCGACCTTCTTGCAGACGTCGGCCTTCGCGCCGATCTCGTCGAGCGGGGTACCTGAGTAGCGCGCCTTCTGGATCGCGGTCTTCACCGGGTTGTAGGCGGCGACGCCGACGATGATGAGCGCGACTGCGATGCAGACGCCCACGATGGCCATGCCCTGACGCTTTTCGGCGCTCTTCTGCTTGCGCCGGATGTCGTCGATGACTTGGCGGCGAGCCGACTTCTCGGACTTGCTGGACTTGGCCACGGTGTGGGGTACCTCGTCTGGTGAGTACGGCGGAACGCGGTGAGTCTACGGAGTGACCGGGCGCAGGCGCAGGTCGGTGTCCGCGAAGCCGTTCGAGGACTCTCCAGAGGCACGCGTCGGGTCGACGGACCAGCCGTGCGCAAAGGCCAGAATGTCCAGCGCCACGCGGCGATCGTCGGCACAGCGCACCTGCTGGGCACCGTCGACCTCGGCGGCCAGGCCCGCGGCGCGCAGCGCCGCGACGAACTCCTCGGCGGAGACCGGGGTGCCGAACGGCGCCCGGTCGGCGTCCGCCCCACCGACCGCCCGTACGACGGCCTCGCGGGCGCCGTACCCGAAGAGGTCGGCACCGTCCTCGCGGATCAGCGCGGCCGCGCCGGTGCCGTGGTCATCGGCGGGCAGGACCAGGTCGGGTCGGCCGCGCAGTACGGCGCACGGCCGGGAGCCGAGCTTGCCCTGCGCGAGCTCGACGGCCGAGGCGATCTCGTCGGCGACGGCCGGTGCGGTGACGGCCAGTTCGTTGCCGTGGGCGTCGACGCGACCGACGAAGGATTCGAGCACCACGACGCCGGCGGCGCCGATCGCGATGTCGGTCTGGCCCTCGCGCCAGGCGCGGCCGGCGGTGTCGGTGACGAGGACGCCGACGTTGACGCCCACCCGCTCGGCCACGGCCGTGCGGAGTGCGCGGGCCGACGCGTCGGGGTCCTCGGGGAGCAGGACGGTCGTGCCGGCGGTGACGTTGGAGGCGTCGACCCCGGCAGCGGCCATGGTCAGGCCGAGGCGGTTGCGGACGATCCGGGTCAGGCCGCGGCGGGCGACGAGGCGCATCGTCTCGATGTCGATCCAGTGCTCGCGGTCGCCTTCGACCACGCGACCCTCGGCCTTGCTGACGACCTTGCTGGTGACGACGAGGATGTCGCCGTCGGCGAGCCCGTCGGTCCCGAACGCGGCGAGCACGATCGCGCCGAGGTCGTCGCCGGCCGTGATCTCGGGGACGCCGTCGGGGGCGACGACGGTCAGCGGACCCACGGCGCCACCAGGGAGATCGCGGCGGCAGCCATCGCGGCGGTCGTGTCGTGGTCGGTCATCATCAACGGTACGGCGACGGTCGGGAGTCCCGCCGCTTCGAGACGCGCGACCTGTGCGGCGTCGCGCTCGTCGACCAGCCAGCCGTCGAGCACGCCGCCGTTGTCGCGGGCGCCGTAGTTGAGGCCGACACCGGCGGCGCTGACCTCGACGCCGACGGAGGTCAGCATCTGCTCGGCCATGCCGCGGACGTGGGACTCGCCGACGATGGGGGAGAGGCCGACGACGCGGGCCTTCGTCGCGCGCACCGCTTCGCGGATCCCGGGCACTCCGAGGATCGTGCCGACGGAGACGACCGGGTTGGACGGCGGCAGGATCACCAGGTCGGCGTCCGCGATCGCGTCGAGGACGCCGGGCGCGGGGGTGGACTGGTCCAGTCCGACGAAGACGACCGTCTCGGCGGGGACCTCGGCATGCAGGCGGACCCAGTACTCCTGGAAGTGGACGACCCGCTTGCCGCTCGCGGCCTCGGGGTCGGCGATCGCGACGTGGGTCTCCACCCGGTCATCGCTCATCGGCAGCAGGGTGAGCCGGTCGCCGTACGTCGGCGTCAGCCAGCGGCGGCACAGTGCTGCGGTCACGGCGGACAGCGGGTAGCCCGCGTCGAGCATCTGGGTCCGGACCAGGTGGGTCGCGATGTCGCGGTCGCCGAGACCGAACCACGTCGGTTCGACGCCGTACGACGCCAATTCCTCCTTGGCGCTCCAGGTCTCCTCGCGCCGGCCCCAGCCACGCTCGAGGTCGATGCCCTCGCCGAGGGTGTACATCACGGTGTCGAGGTCGGGGCAGACCTTGAGGCCGTGGATCCACCAGTCGTCGCCGGTGTTGGCCAGCACGGTGACGTGGGCGTCGGGGGCCACCCCGGGCAGGGAACCCGAGGCGATACCGTGGAGCAGGCCCTGGAGGAATTTCGCTCCACCCATGCCGCCGGACAGAACGGTGATTCGTCGCACCGTCGAGGCGGGCATCGAGGTGGGCGCCGCCGTGGGGGCCGATTCATGTGTCGTTTCCACAAGGGTCAACTCTGCCGTGCGGCTGTTGCGACACGCCCGGCGGGTGTCCATAGCAGATTCGGGCTTGACTACTTGCGTATGACACGTATGTAATTCCAACAGTGTCGTTCGGGCACGGGTCGAGTTGTAAGGGGCGAATCGATGAGAGAACTGTTCCTGGTCGAAGCAGAGTCCGAAGAGCTGGGGTGGCAAGAACGCGCATTGTGTGCGCAGACCGACCCCGAGGCGTTCTTCCCTGAAAAGGGTGGGTCGACGCGCGAGGCGAAGAAGGTCTGCCAGACGTGCGAGGTCCGTGATGACTGCCTCGAGGCAGCGCTCGGCAATGACGAGCGGTTCGGTATCTGGGGTGGTCTGTCGGAGCGTGAGCGGCGCAAGCTGAAGAAGCGCGCGGTCTGACCCGACGCGACGGTTCGCCCCCCTCGGACCGTCGCACGTAGGGTCTTCCCGTGTCGCAACATCCCGAGGTCGCCGTCCTCCTCGTGAGTCATGACGGCGGCTCGTGGCTGCCGACGGTCCTCGATGGACTGCTCGCCCAGACGACCCCCCTCGACTCGGTCGTCGCTGTCGACACCGGCAGCATGGACGACAGCGTCTCCCTCGTGCGCGACGGGCTCGAAGGCCGGATCCCGACCCTCTTGCGCAGCCTGCCCGGCAGCGCAGGATTCCCCGAAGCAGTCACCGACGGCCTCGTCGCCCTCGCCGAGAGTGGCCGGGAGCCGGAGTGGATCTGGATCCTGCATGACGACTCGACCCCCGCCCCGGACGCGCTGACGGCGCTCCTCGCCGCCGCTGCCGCGCGGCCGGAGGCCGACATCCTCGGCCCGAAGTTGCGGGAGTGGCCGTCGCTGCGGCGCCTGCTCGAGCTCGGGGTGACGATCAGCGGAACCGGTCGTCGCGAGACGGGCCTGGAGCGTGGCGAGTTCGACCAGGGCCAGCACGACGAGGTCCGCGAGGTCTTCGCGGTCAACTCCGCCGGCATGCTGGTGCGTCGCTCGGTCCTGGAGGAGCTCGGGGGCTTCGACACCGCGCTCCCGATCTTCGGCAACGACATCGACCTCGGGTGGCGAGCCGCTGCGGTCGGTCACACCACGCTGATCGTGCCGAAGGCCATCGTCTTCCACGCCGAGGCAGCCCACCGCGGTGTCCGACGGACCCCGCTGACCGGGCGCCACACGCACTTCCAGGAACGCCGTGCCGCGTTGTTCACGCTGCTGGCCAACGCCCGCGGAGTGAGCCTGCCGTTCCAGGTCGTCCGGCTCGCGCTCGGTTCGGTGCTGCGGATGATCGGACTGTTCTGCGTCCGGGCCGTGGGTGAGGGGCTCGACGAGATCGCTGCCCTCGTGGCCGTACTGCGCCATCCCGGCCAGTTGCTCGAAGCCCGACGCTCCCGCGCGGCGGTCGTCGCCAAGGTCCGCGGTGCCGACGGAACCGACCGCGCCCGCGTCCGCCGACTGCTGGCCCCCTGGTGGCTGCCGTACCGCCACGGCCTCGACTTCTTCAGTGACCTGGTCGCTGCGGCGACCAACCAGGCGTCCGACGTCGCCGAGCGGCGACGCCTCGCGGCAGCCGAACGGTCCGACACCCCGCCTCCTGCCCGGCACCGCGACGAGGACGACGAGTTCGCCGACACCGGCCTGGTCGTCCGCTTCTTCACCAGCCCGACCGCCGTCGGTACGGCGATCACGGTGCTCGCGCTGCTGATCGGCGTCCGCGACGTGGTGGGCGGCCTGAGCGGCGGTGCCCTGTCGCCGACCCCCGACTCGGTGGGCGCCTGGTGGCGCCTCCACCTCGAGGGCTGGCACCCGATCGGGTTCGGCAGCGAGGTGCCGGCGCCGCCGTACGTCCTGCCCCTGGCGGTGCTCGGGACCCTGTTCGGCCCGTCCCTGCTGATCTCCCTGCTCATGGCCCTGGCAGCGCCGATCGCGCTGTGGGGCGCGTGGCGGTTCCTGCGAGTGGTGAGCCGGTTGGCGACGCCGTACGGCGCCCCCCGCTGGCTGCTGCTGTGGGGCTCGGTGACCTGGGCGCTGGTCCCGTTGGCTGCCGGCGCCTGGGGCGGCGGGCGCTGGGGCATCGTCGTGGCCGCGGCGATCCTGCCCTGGCTGGCCCACGCTGCACTCGGCTTCGCCGACCCGGAGCCCGACCACCGCTGGCGTGCCGGCCTGCGCACCGGCCTGGCCCTGGCCCTGATGACCGCTGTCGCACCGTCGGCCTGGCTGGTGGTCGCCGTGCTGATCGGGGTGCTGCTGGCCAGCGCCGTACGACTGATCCCCAACGAGGTGCGCGAGCGCTCCGTCTGGGGACCGCCGGTCGCGGCACTCGCCGTGCCGTTGCTGGTCCTGTTGCCGTGGTGGCTGCCGGCGCTCTTCGAGGGTGCCTTCGCCGCCACCGTCCTCGACATCGGCCGCTGGCCGACGGTGGCGACGTCCGGCTGGGACCTGCTCGCCGGGCGGCTCGCCGGCCTCGGGGCGCCGCCGGAGGCCGGACTGGTGCTGCCCGCGCTCGCACTGTTCGCGCTGCTCCCGACCAAGACCCGGATCCCGGTCGTCATCTGCTGGCTGGTCGCCGCCGTGACCGCGCTCGTGGCGATTCCGCTGACGGTGCCGTCCATCGACCTTCCCGGTACGGCGCAGCAGCAGCCCGGCGTGGGTGCCGTCCTGCTCCTCCTGCACGGTGCCTGGCTCACCGCTGCCGTGCTCGGCGGCTTGTCGCTGCACCACCTCGGCGACCAGCCGCGTCCGGTGCAGGCCGGCCTGGCCGTCGGTGGCATCGCCGCGGTCGTGGCGCCGCTCGTCGCCCTCGTCTGGTTCGCCGGCTGGGGTGGTGAGGAACTCACCGACGACCCGCCGTCCGACGTGCCGGTCTACATGGTCCAGCGCGCCGAGGAAGCACCCGAGAACGGCGTCCTGGTGCTGCGCGGTTCCATCGACGACGGCATCCGGTACGACGTCCACCGCGGCGACGGGCCGACCGTCGGCGAGGACGAGGTGGCCGCCCTGACCCCGGAGGACGCCGAGATCACCACGATCATCCGGTCGCTGGTGACCTCGCCGGACGGCGACGCCCTCGACGCACTCGCCGGGTACGGGATCCTCTACATCGTCCAGGCCGCTCCGGCCGACGGCGCCGTTGCGGCGAGCCTGGACGCGACCTCCGGTCTGGACCAGGCCAGTTCCGAGCGTGGCACCCGCGCCTGGCAGGTCACCCCCGGCCCCGAGCCGCTTCCCGGACACCCGGCCTGGTTCCGCTGGCTGCTGCTGATCATCCAGGGCGCTGCGATCCCGGTGCTCGTGGTCCTGGCCCTGCCCCCGCTGCGAAGGAGCCGTGATGAGTGAGTCCCCGACCCCGACCCCGGGTGCCGGACGGCGCTCCGTGATCACTCCGCAGCGTCGCGTCGACATCATCGTCGCGCTGGCCATCGTGCTGCCGACCGTGGTCGCGCTGTGCGTCACCCTGATCGGCCGGGAGGGAGATCCGGTCGCCGGGCTCCGCCCGCCGACCACCTCTGCGCTGACCGCCGCCACCGTCGTCTGCCCGGCCGGCATCAACGCCGCCAGCGGTCTGGTCCGCGCAGTCCGGGCGCCGGGGGTGCCCGGCGGCAAGGTCGCCGTGCGCACGGGGGTGGCGCCCGTCGACGCGGAGGGCAACGGCAACGCCCAGGGAGCGACCAAGGAAGGCGCCGAGCTCGCCATCGGCGCCGGCGGTGGCGTCGTCGTACCCGCCAGTGGCGGAGCGACCGTGCTCGACGGCCGCGATGGCGCAGCCCCCGGGCTGGTGGCCGGCCGTGGTGACCGGCTCGCCGTGCCCGAGTGCCGTGCCCCGTCGTACGACGAATGGCTGGTCGGGATCAATGCCTCGGCCCGCTACGCGACGACCCTCGAGCTCGTGAACCCCGACGACGGTGACGCGGTCGTCGACCTCGCACTCATCGGTGCCACCGGGCCGATCGACGAGCCGGGTCTCCGCGGCATCCAGGTGCCGGGTCACAGCGTCAAGCGGCTCGAACTGGCGAAGGTGGCGCCGAGGGACGCGTGGACGGCTGCCCACCTGACCGTCACCCGCGGGCGGGTCACGGCGACCGCGCGCAACACCTTCGACCCGCTCGGCCGTGGTCGCATCACGACCGACTTCCTGCCGACGAACGCCGAACCGGCGACCACGAACCTGATCCTGGGGATCCCGGAGAAGAAGGGTGCGTCGACCCTGGTCCTGGCGAACCCCGGCGACGACGAGATCCGGGTGACGCCCCGTCTCGTGACGGCCGAGTCGGTGTTCACGCCCACCGGTGCGGAGGAGATCGCGGTTGCTCCGCACTCGATCAAGGCGGTCAACCTGACCAGTCTCCTCTCCGGCGATGCCGCCAAGGGTGTCGTCGGCCTCGAACTCGAATCGACCGGCCCCCTCACCTCCTCGATACGACTGCTGTCGAAGACGGACCTGGTCCTGCTCGCGCCGGTGCCGCTGTTGCGCGACCCCGCGGCCGCCGTACTGCCGGTGGGGGCGAAGACCCTGCTGCTCGGCGGCGCGGACCGGACCGGCGTGGTCCACGTGAAGTCGTACGACGCCGCCGGCAAGGTGCTGGCCGACAAGCCGGTCGAGGTCGGGCCGGACCGTGCGGCGAGCCTGGCGCTGCCGCCGCAGGCCGTCACGATCACCGTCGAGGCACGCAACACATCGATCGGTGCCCTGGTCTCGATCCCCGCAACGGGACGTGGACCGGGTCTCGCCACGATCCGGGTGCGCGCGGCCGAACTCCGTTCGCGCATCCCGGTGGTCGTTCCGCAGTAGGGATCAGCCCGGATCAATCCGTGTCGGCCGGGTAGCGCGGGTCGACCTCGCTGGGGTCGATGCCCAGCAGTTCGGCCACCTGCTCGACGACCACGGTCAGCACGATCGCCTCGAGGTCCGCGCGGTCGGCCGCACGGTGCTCCAGTGGACGCCGGAAGACGACCAGGCGGGTCGGTGTCGCGCCGGTGCCCCGCACGAGCGAGGACAGCGGCACCCGGCCGGAGTCCCAGTCGTCGGGGAGTTGCGGGGTGTCCTCGACGGCGTACTCGACCAGGCCGAGACGTGCCGACCAGCGGCCGTCGATCTCGGTGATGATGTCGAGCATGATCCGGTCGAAGATCTCGCGCCGGCTGCGCGGCCGCGGCGGTCGGGGTGAGCCGAGAGGCCCCGAGCGGGGGAGGACGGCAGGTCCCCGGACGCCTCGTCCGCGGCGATCCCGGCGGGGACGCGGGCGGCCGGCGCCGCCGTCCGACTGTTCTGGCTCCACGATCCGCGAGCCTAGCCACCACTGCCGTCCCGGGGCGGTAGCGTCTGCGCCGTGAGCGCGATTCCGGCCCAGCAGGGACTCCGAACCTGCTCCCGCACGGCCTGCGCCCGGCGCGCCGTCGCGACCCTGACCTACGTCTACGCCGACTCCACGGCCGTCCTCGGCCCGTTGGCGACGTTCGCGGAGCCGCACGCCTACGACCTGTGCGAGACGCACAGCGAGCGACTGTCCGCCCCGCGCGGCTGGGAGGTCCTGCGCCTCGCGCTCGGCACCCAGCAGGTCGGCCCCAGCGGCGACGACCTCCTGGCCCTCGCCGACGCCGTCCGCGAGGCCGCGCGCCCTGTTCGACAGGTCGTCGAGCCGGTGCGCGAGAC
>JAKFEI010000172.1:0-3906 GCA_036675765.1 Nocardioides sp.
CCCGTGGACGTGATCTTGTGGGCCACCGGCTTCCGGCCGGCCGTCGCGCACCTCGCGCCGCTGCACCTGCGCAGCGAGCTCGGCGGGATCGCGCTGCTCCAGACCGGCGCCGACGTCCAGACGGCCACGACGGTCGAGCGCGACCCCCGCGTGCACCTGGTGGGCTACGGGCCCTCGGCCAGCACCATCGGCGGCAACCGTGCCGGGCGTGCGGCCGCTGTCGCCGTACGCCGCCAGCTGGCGGAACTCGATGGTCCGCTATCGTCGGCGACATCCATCCCACGGGAGTCCGCAGCAGCGGGCTGAGAGGGAGCTGAAGCTGCTCCGACCGTCGAACCTGATCCGGCTCATACCGGCGAAGGAAGAGAAGGAGCAGCCCATGCGCTTTTCAACGGTCCCGAGGCTCACGTGCCTCGTCTCGGAGCACGACGACCTCTCGGTGCTGACCCGACTGGCCGAGCTCGGCGTCGACGGATTCCAGGTCCGGTCGAAGGCGTACGACGCCCGCGGGCTGATCGAGCTGACCCGGACCGTCATCGCCGCCGTCCGTCCGTCCGGGGCGTCGGTGATCGTCAACGACCGGGTCGACGTCGCGGTCGCGGCGGGCGCCGACGGTGCACACCTGGGGTCCGGTGACCTACCGGTCGCGGTCGCCCGTTCCCTGGCGCCGGGCCTGCTCCTGGGGGCGACCTGCCGCTCGCTCGCCGAGGTCGAGTGCGCAGCGTCCGAGGGTGCGGACTACGCCGGCGTCGGGCCGGTCTTCGCCACGACCAGCAAGGCCGGGCTGCCCGAACCGCTGGGCACCGCGGGCCTGCGGGGAGTGGTCGGCCGGTTGCCGGTGATCGCGATCGGCGGGATCACTGCCGCCGACGCGGCGGACGTGCTCGCAGCGGGGGCGTCGGGCGTGGCCGTCATCGGTGGCATCTGGCGGCCACCCGATCCGGTCCTGGCAGCAGAGGAGCTCCTCGCGGCGATCGGGTGAGCGACGTGCGCGTCACCGTCCTCGGCGCCGGCATCATCGGCCTGGCCGTGGCCGACGAACTGATCCGTCGTGGACACGCCGTCACGGTCGTCGATCCGCAACCGGCCAGGGGGGCGTCGTACGCGGCAGCCGGGATGTTGAGCCCGGCAGCCGAGGTCTGGCACGGGGAGGAGGAGATCCTCCGGCTCGGCACGGCTTCCCTCGCACTGTGGCCCGCGCTGGCCGATCGACTCGGCGTCGAACTGCGGACCAGCCCCACCCTTCTCGTCGGGTACGACGCCGGGGACCTGCAGCAGGTCGAACGGCAGGCGTCGCTGGTGGGTGGCCTGGGTGGTCGGTCGACGCTGCTCGACCGCGCGGCAGTGCGGGCGTGCGAACCGGTGCTGGCGCGGGTCGCCGGTGCCGCATCGCTCGCGGGGGAGATGAGCGTCGACCCGCGGGCGGTGTGTGCAGCGCTGCTGGGCCGGATTCCCGTCGTACCGCAGGATCCGGGTGGCGCGGAGGTCGTCGTCATTGCCACCGGCGCGCGCCTGCCGGACCCGTGGACCGGGCTGGTTCGGGGCGTGCGCGGCGAGATCCTCCGGGTCCGGAGCGACGATCCGCCGACGCACACCGTCCGCGGCTGGGTCGGCGGCGAACCGATCTACCTGGTGCCGCGAGGCAACGGCGAGGTCGTCGTCGGTGCCACCTCCGAGGAGCACGTGGCTCCTCCCGTCGTGACGGCCGGTGGTCTCCACCGGCTGCTCACGGCTGCCCGCACGCTGTGGCCCGGACTCGATCGCGCCGAGCTCGTCGAGTCGACGGCGCGCGACCGCCCGGCGACGGCGGACGGGCGCCCGCTCATCGGGCCCAGCGGTGTCGACGGCGTCCTCCTCGCGGCGGGCCACCACCGGCACGGCGTGCTCCTTGCTCCCCTCACGGCCCGACTCGTGGCCGAGCACCTCGACGGCGCCCCGGTCGACCCCTCGGTCGACCCGCGGCGGTTCAGCACCCCAGGAAAGGAACGAAATGACCATCACGCACAACGGTGAGGCGCTGGCCCTGGAGGCCCGCGCGACCGTGGCGGACCTGCTCGTCCTCCGCTTCGACGACCCGCGTCCCCACGGCATCGCGGTCGCCGTCAACGGCGAGGTGGCGCCGCGTGGCGAGTGGGCGGGCTGGATGCTCGTCGAGGGCGATGTCATCGATGTCGTGACCGCGGTGCAGGGCGGATGACGACCCCGTGCAGCGATGACCTGGTCATCGCCGGGGAGGTCCTGTCCTCGCGGCTCTTCCTGGGCACCGGGGGACTCCCGCAGGTCGCCCTGGTGGCGCCGATCCTGGCCGCAGCCCGGCCGGCCGTGGTCACCGTGTCGATCCGGCGCACCTCGTCGGTCGCGGAGGGCGGACTGCTCGCGGCCCTGCGGGATGCGGGAGTCCGGCTGCTCCCCAACACCGCCGGGTGCCTGTCGGCGCGCGAAGCCGTGATCACCGCGGAACTGGCGCGGGAGGCACTCGAGACCAACTGGGTGAAGCTCGAGGTGATCGGCGACGAGCGGTCCCTGCTCCCCGACGTCGTGGAGCTCCTCGACGCCGCAGCGGAACTGGTCCGGCGCGGATTCACCGTCCTGCCGTACTCCACCGACGACCCCGTCATCGCCCGTCGACTCGTCGACGCCGGGTGCGCTGCCGTGATGCCGCTCGGATCGCCCATCGGCTCGGGCCTCGGGGTGCTCAACCCCCACGCGATCGAGGCCGTGCGCGCGGCGGTCGACGTGCCCGTGGTGCTCGACGCGGGCGTCGGCACCGCCAGCGACGCGGCGCTCGCCATGGAGCTCGGCTGTGACGCCGTGCTGGCAGCCACCGCTGTCACCCGCGCCGACGACCCGGTCGCGATGGCCCGTGCGCTTCGCCTGGGTGTCGATGCCGGGCGGATCGCCCGACAGGCCGGGCGGATCCCGCGACAGGCCACGGCCCGCGCCTCCAGCCCCGTGGCCGGGAGGATCGGATGACCGCCCGACTACTCGTCCTTACCGACCGGACCCTCATTCCGCCCGATCGCACGCTGGACGACGTGCTGCGCGCGGCAGCGGCCGGCGGGCTCACCCGGGTCGTGCTGCGCGAGACCGACCTCCCGGACGACGAGCGGCAGGAGATCGCCGACGCCGCCCGCAGCGCCGGCCTGGACGTCATCGCCGCGCACCGGCCGGTCCTGCGGAGCGTGGGACTCCACCTCCCGGCAGGTGCCTCTCCGGCGGTCCGGGCGACGCGGTGGGGACGTTCGTGCCACAGCCGGGCCGATGTCGCCCGCGCGGCGAGCGACGGCGCGTGGTGGGCCACCTTGTCGCCGTACACATGGACGGAGAGCAAGCCGGGCCACGGCCCGCCCCTGCCCGAGGGCGCGTTCACGAGCCACTCCATCCCGACCTATGCGCTCGGCGGCGTGACGCCGGACAACGCGGAACAGGCCCGGAAGGGCGGGGCGTACGGCGTCGCGGTGATGGGCGCCGTGATGCGGGCCGAGGACCCGGCGGCCGTCGTGGCCGAGCTGTTGCGGGCGGTGACGCCATGACCCCACCCGTCGTCCTCACCATCGCCGGCACCGACTCGGGCGGTGCAGCCGGGATCGCCGCGGACCTCACCACGTTCGCGGCACTCGGTGTCCACGGTGCCTGCGTGGTCACTGCGGTGACCGCCCAGGACACCACCGGGGTGCGCGCGATCCACCCGGTGCCGCTCGACGTCGTCGCAGCCCAGCTCGACGCGGTCCTGGAGGACCTCGACCCGGTGGCCGTGAAGACCGGGATGCTCGGCACCGCCGCGGTGGTCCGCCTGGTCGCCGAGCGCTGCGCCGGACGGATCCTCGTGGTGGACCCCGTCCTGGTCGCGACGTCGGGTGCCGTGCTTGCCGATGCCGCCGTCGTGCAGGCCTATCGGGACCACCT
>JAKFEI010000143.1:0-3905 GCA_036675765.1 Nocardioides sp.
GGTCAGGCCACCCACTCCTTGAGCTGCGCGATGGTCGCGGCGGGGTCGTCCGAAGCGGGGGAGACCGACAGGTTCGTCACGCCGGACTCCTTGAACGCGGCGATCCGCTCCTTGACGTACGACGCCGGGCCGACCAGGTTGCCGGCTTCGAGCCACTCCAGCGGGACGGCCGCCTCGGCCTCCTTCTTCTTGCCGGAGAGGTAGAGGTCCTGGATCTCGGCAGCTTCCTTCTCGTAGCCGTACTCGCAGGCGAGCTGGTTGTAGAAGTTCTTGTCGCGCGCGCCCATGCCGCCGACGTACAGGGCGTACAACGGGCGCATGAAGTCGAGGAAGGCCTTCGTCTCGGGGCCCTCGCCGATCGCCACCATGCCGCCGGCACAGATCTCGAGCGGCTTGAGGTCGGCCGAACGCTTCGCCGCACCACGGGCCAGCGGATCGCCCCACACCTGCTGGGCCTTCTCGGGGATGTACAGGAAGGGCAGCCAGCCGTCGGCGACCTCGGCGGTCATCGCGACGTTCTTGTCGCCGAGCGCGGCCACCCAGATCGGGAGGTCGGCGCGCTCAGGCTTGTTGAGGAGCTTCAGCGGCTTGCCGAGGCCCAGGCCCTCACCGGCAGGCAGGGGGACCTGGAGGGTCTTGCCCTGGTAGTCGAGGCGCTCGCCGCGCAGGCCCATCCGGAGGACCTCGATGACCTCGCGGGTACGCGTCAACGGCCGGTCGTAGGGGATGCCGTGGAATCCCTCGATCACCTGCGGGCCGGAGGCTCCGAGGCCGAGGACCGCGCGTCCGCCGGAGACGTTGTCGAGGCCGGCGGCGGTCTGCAGGAGGGCGCCGGGGGTGCGGGAGTAGACGTTGAGGATGCCGGCAGCGATCTCGACCGTCTCGGTCTTGGCGGCGAGGTAGCCGAGCAGGGTGGGGGCGTCGAAGCCGTACGGCTCGGCCACCCAGATCATGTCCAGTCCGGCCTTCTCGAGTGCGACGACCTGGTCGGCGGACTCACGGGGATTACCGGCATAGATGAGTGGCATCGAAAGCTTCATGGGCTCACTGTGACAGTATTACTGTCACGATCGCAAGGGTCTCGTCATCGGGACGCCGGTCGCTGCCCGCTCCGCTTCCCTGTTAGGTAGATCCCGTGACAACTGACGCTGCTGCCCGTGAAATCCCCCGCTACACCGTTGCCGTCATCGGCGGCACCGGCCCCCAGGGCAAGGGCCTGGGCTACCGCTTCGCCCGCCACGGCCACGACATCGTGCTCGGCTCCCGCGCCGCCGAGAAGGCCGAGCTCTCCGCGGCCGAAGTGACCTCGCGCCTCGAGGGCGTCGCCGGCGCCGGTGCGGCTCGCGGTGCCACCAACGCCGACGCGATCGCAGCGGCCGACGTCGTACTGCTGGCCGTTCCGTACGACGGCCACGACGAGCTCGTCGCGTCCCTGGCGGCTGACGGGGCGCTCGCGGGCAAGACCGTCATCTCCTGCGTCAACCCGCTGGCCTTCGACAAGCGCGGCGCGCACGGTCAGGTCGTCAAGGGCGGCGAGGGCTCTGCTGCCGAGTCAGCTGCCGAGTTGGCCCCCGACGCGACCGTCGTAGGTGCCTTCCACAACGTCTCCGCGGTCGGCCTCTGGAGCGACGAGGAGTTCCTCGACGAGGACGTCATCGTGGTCGGCGACTCGGTCGAGGGCAAGCAGGTCGCGATCGATCTCGCTGCCGCCGTCACGGGCCGCGAGGGCATCGACGGCGGCAAGCTCCGGCTCGCTCGCGTGCTCGAGCCCTTCACCGCCGTACTCATCTCGATCAACCGCAAGTACAAGGTGCACGCGGGCATCCGGGTGTCGGGACTCGACGCCCACTGACCTACGGCGCCTGCGCGAACTCGCCGGCGAGGCGATCGAGGATCGCCTTGCTGGCGGGACTGACCGACCAGGCGAGGTCGTCCTCCATCGCCCACCGGTCACCACCGCACAGCGCAGACGTCTGGACTGTGTCGCCCCACGATGTCTGCCCGACGATCCGGCCGGGCGTGTAGCAGGCGGGCGTGATGCCCGCCGGTTCCGACGTCTGCATGTCGGCCACCAGCACCGCGAGATCCTCCGCGGGGATGGGGACGGCGGGTCCGGGACCGTCGGAGCAGTAGACCGCTTCGGTGATGTCGGCCGCACGCCCCACCGGTGACGGTTGGGGGTTGCAGGAGAGGTCGGCGGCAGGGGTGGTCGCCGGTGGCTTTGATGCGTCGCGTTGCTGGCGGAGCAACGCGCTGTAGCGGGCCCACAGTGCCTCGGGATCGCTGCGGAAGTCGTCGTCGCCGACGGTGACCGTGTGGCAGCCGTAGAGCTCGCCCGCGACGACGACGGTCGAACCGTCCGGGTAGCCGAAGACGATCTGGTAGCCCGGCCCGAGGTCCATGGTGCAGGCGGTGCCAGGTCCCGAGGCCGGGTAGGCGTCGAGTCCGTTGACGGTGTCGGTGAGTTCATCGACGCCCGTGACCAGTGCGTCGTCCGGCACGTCGAACTCGGTCCCTGTTCCCTGGCACAGGCGGGCGGAGACGGCGCCCGCGCGGACGCCTTCGCCGACCTTGCCGGTGGCCCCGTCCGGGAAGCCCGGGGACGGGACGGGCGGGCAGGTGACGGTCGGCGGTTCGGCCGGATCGCTGGCTCGGTCGGAACCGTCGCCGTTCACGCTCCAGATCACGGCGCCGCCGACCACGACGGCAGCAGCACCGAGGATGCCGGCCGCCCGGAGGTGCCGACCCCGCCGCGCCTTCGCCGTCGCGCGGTGCGCGCGGTCGGCCGCCTCCGGCGGCGTCGGTACGGCGGCCGCGAGTCCGTCGCGCAGCCACTGGTCGTCGTACTCGGTCATCAGGAGTCCTCTCGTTGCAGGCGGGGAGAGGTGCGCAGGGCGGTCAGCGCGCGGGAGCACTGGCTCTTCACGGTGCCGACGCTGATGCCGAGGACGTCGGCCGCCTGGGCTTCGGACAGGTCCTCGAAGTAGCGCAGGACCACCACGGCGCGTTGTCCGCGCGGCAGTCCCTCGAGCGCGGCCAGCAGGTCGTTGCGGCCGTCGGTGTCGGGCGCGTGGCCCGGAACTTCGGGCAGTTCGCCGGTCGGCCGTTCCCCACGCCACTTCCGCCGCCACCACGAGATGTACGTCGTGAACATGACCCGTCGCACGTATGGCTCGAACCCGTCGATGCCGACCCGGTCGAACGCACGCCACGACTTCGCCAGCGCGGTCTGCACGAGGTCCTCGGCCAGCTGGTGGTCGCCGGTGAGCAACCACGCAGAGCGCCACAACGCATTGCCCCGGGCGCTGACGAACGCGTCGAAACCGTCAGTGCCGTCAGCACTGACGGAGTCCACGCCTGCCTGCGGCATCGGCCCGTCCACCACCGTTCGCTCCATGAACACCCCTCTCACCCGTCCAAAGCGGCGGGAGGTGGGCAAAGGTTGTCAGGCCGGGCGATCCTTGTCGCCCGTTGAATCGTCCGACGAGCCGTGCAGCCAGCCTTTCATGTGGGCGGGACCGCCGCCGTGGTGCGAGCCGAGGTGGCCGTAGTTGCCGACGTGCTCCACCCACGCGGGCGTCGTCTCGTGCTGGCGGGGGCCGCGCAGCACCGCGGCCAACAGGCCGAGGGCGCCGGCGATCAGCCAGGGCAGCGGCAGGATCCAGCGGGCGTTGTCCAGCTGGACGGTGTCGCTGATCAGAAGGGCCCACACGATGACCAGCCCGACGAATGCGGTGCCCATCACCAGGTGGCCGGTGTTCACGGCGTGCCAGCCGGACGGACGGGCCGGGGGCTTGCGGTCCTCGCGGGGCCGCTCGATCGGATCGAAGACGTCGTCGGTGCTCATGCTGCGTCCTTCTCGCTGTGGATCTCGATCTGGCCGAGGAACACCTCGGCGTTGATCG
>JAKFEI010000549.1:0-3904 GCA_036675765.1 Nocardioides sp.
CTCGCCCGTCGCTTCGACCCCGACGGGTGCAGGGGAAGACGAGGGGCGGGGTCTGGCTCATGCAGCCAGGTCCCGCCCTTCGCGCTGCCCGCTCTGGCGAGCGCGCGCTACCGAGCGGCGCGCTTGCCGCCCTTGGGAAGGCTCGGGTCCCGCCTCGCGCGGGGCTGGGGGCCTTCGCTCCAGCCGACTGCACGGGAGAGGCGGACGGCGAGCATGAACGCAAGGAACAGGCAGAACATGGCGCCGACGCAGGCCACCAGCAGGAACAACCAGGCGCTGGCCTTGCCGTCGTGGCGGGCCGTGGCGCCGAAGTCGATCGCGGCGAAGACGAGGTATCCCCAGGTCACGAGGGCGAAGGTGATCCCGACGGCAAGCACCAGGAGGTCAGGTCGAAAACCTGCTTTGACCCGGTCCCCGGATCGCTTGCCTCCCGCCACGGCGTCATTGTGTCCGATGGGTGGCTGACGTGTCCCCTCAACCCTCCGATGGGCCGGTTCGGAGCGCAAATGAACCCGTCGAGAAAACTTCTGTGAACTCGCTGGGTCCCGGGCTTGCACCCGTGGTGGTCGAGGCGTACGGTTACCACTACATCTAGTAGTTACAACGATGTAGTTCTCCACATCTAGTCCACAGGACGAGGGGTGGAAACACACAGATTTTGACCCGTTGTGCACAGGAGGCTCCCCCTCTGTCCACAGCATCCGCCGCCCAGGTTCTCGTGAGGAGGGCTCATGCACTGTCCGTACTGCAAGCACAGTGACACCAAGGTCCTCGACTCGCGGGTCTCCGACGACGGCTGCGCGATCCGCCGCCGCCGGATGTGCCTGGACTGCGAGAAGCGCTTCACCACGGTCGAGGCCATGCAGCTGACGGTGCTCAAGCGTTCCGGCGCCACTGAGCCGTTCACCCGCGAGAAGGCTGTCTCGGGTGTGCGCAAGGCGTGCAAGGGGCGCCCCGTCGACGAGGACGACCTGGCCCGCCTGGGCCAGGAGGTCGAGGACCAGTTGCGCCTCGCCGGCAGCCCCGAGATCGCCGCCCACGAGGTGGGCCTGGCGATCCTGTCCCCGCTTCGTCGCCTCGACGAGGTGGCCTACCTTCGCTTCGCCTCGGTCTACCGCGGGTTCGACTCCGCGGCTGACTTCGAGAACGAGATCGCTCTCCTGCGCGCCGAGCGGCAGTTGCAGAGCGAACCAGCCCCCTCGGGCTGACCACAGACGCCCGGCAGGTGGTGGGGAAGCCGCCTGCCGGGCCACCCCCCTTCTCGGATTCACCAGTTCTAGAGACAACTTTTGAACAGACACCGCCGCACGACGTACCAGGAGACCAGGAGAGACATGACCGAGACGGCCAGCAACACCGAAGCAGGCACCGCAACCGGTGGCGCAAAGAAGGGTCTGAAGATCGAACGGGTCTTCAGCACCGAGGGCGTGCACCCCTACGACGCCATCAATTGGGAGCGTCGCGACGTCGTCCAGCAGAACTGGAAGACCGGCGAGACCGTCTTCGAGCAGCTGGGTGTCGAGTTCCCCGACTTCTGGTCCCTCAACGCTTCGACGATCGTCACCACGAAGTACTTCCGTGGCGCCGTCGGCACCCCCGAGCGCGAGCGCGGTCTCAAGCAGCTCATCGACCGGGTGGTCTCCCGCTACACCAAGGCCGGCATCGAGAACGGCTACTTCGCGTCTGCGGTGGACGCCGAGATCTTCGACCACGAGCTGACCTGGCTGCTCGTGAACCAGTACTTCTCCTTCAACTCTCCGGTCTGGTTCAACGTCGGTACGCAGTCCCCGCAGCAGGTCTCCGCCTGCTTCATCCTGTCGGTGGATGACTCGATGGACTCGATCCTGAACTGGTACAAGGAAGAGGGCTTCATCTTCAAGGGCGGCTCCGGTGCCGGCCTGAACCTCTCCCGCATCCGCTCCTCCAAGGAGCTCCTCTCCTCCGGTGGTACGGCGAGCGGCCCGGTCTCCTTCATGCGCGGTGCCGACGCGTCGGCGGGCACCATCAAGTCGGGCGGCGCCACGCGTCGTGCGGCCAAGATGGTCGTGCTCGACGTCGACCACCCCGACATCGAGGAGTTCGTCGAGACCAAGTGGCGCGAAGAGGACAAGATCCGCGCCCTGCGTGACGCCGGCTTCGACATGGACCTGGGCGGCAAGGACATCACGTCCGTGCAGTACCAGAACGCCAACAACTCGGTCCGCGTCAACGACGAGTTCATGACGGCCGTCGAAGAGGGTCGCGAGTTCGGCCTGCGTTCGCGCAAGGACGGCTCGGTCATCGAGACCGTCGACGCCCGCACCCTGTTCCGCAAGATCAGCGAGGCCGCCTGGGCCTGCGCCGACCCGGGCCTGCAGTACGACGACACGATCAACGACTGGCACACCAACCCGGAGACGGGCCGGATCACCGCGTCCAACCCGTGCTCGGAGTACATGTCGCTCGACAACTCCTCGTGCAACCTCGCCTCGCTGAACCTGATGAAGTTCCTCAAGGACGACGACACGTTCGACGCGCCGCTGTTCGCGAAGGCCGTCGAGCTGATCATCACCGCGATGGACATCTCGATCTGCTTCGCCGACTTCCCGACCGAGCCGATCGCCCAGACGACCCGCGACTACCGCCAGCTCGGCATCGGGTACGCCAACCTCGGCGCCCTGCTGATGGCGATGGGCCTGGGCTACGACTCCGACGGTGGCCGCGCGATGGCAGCCACCATCACCTCCTTGATGACCGGTACGTCGTACCGTCGTTCGGCGGAGCTGGCCGCGATCGTCGGTCCGTACGCCGGTTACGCCCGCAACGCCGAGGCCCACAACCGGGTGATGCGCAAGCACCAGGCGGCCAACGACACGGTCCGCACGCTGCACATCTCCGACGCCGAGGTGCACAAGCTGGCCTCTGCCGAGTGGGCGCAGGTCGTCGAGCTCGGCAAGACCAACGGCTTCCGCAACGCGCAGGCCTCGGTGCTCGCGCCGACCGGCACCATCGGCTTCATGATGGACTGCGACACGACCGGCATCGAGCCGGACTTCTCGCTGGTCAAGTTCAAGAAGCTCGTCGGTGGCGGCTCGATGCAGATCGTCAACCAGACGATCCCGCGTGCGCTGACCAAGCTCGGCTACGACGAGGAGAAGGTGGAGGCGATCGTTGCCTACATCGCCGAGCACGGCCACGTCGTCGACGCTCCCGGTCTGAAGACCGAGCACTACGAGATCTTCGACACCGCGATGGGTGAGCGTTCGCTCAAGCCCATGGGCCACGTGAAGATGATGGCGGCCTGCCAGCCGTTCCTCTCGGGCGCGATCTCCAAGACGGTCAACCTGCCGGAGTCCGCTTCGGTCGAGGAGATCGAGCAGATCTACATGGAGTCGTGGAAGCTCGGCCTCAAGGCCACCGCGATCTACCGCGACAACTGCAAGGTCGGCCAGCCCCTGGCCGACGGTGGCGGCAAGGCCAAGAAGGACGCCGCTGACGCTGCCGACGCGGCGGATGCAGCGAAGGTCATCGAGAAGGTCGTGGAGAAGGTCGTCTACGCCCCGACCCGCAAGCGCCTCCCGAAGTCCCGCTCGGCCCGCACCACCTCGTTCACGGTGGCCGGCGCCCAGGGCTACATGACCTCGGGTGCGCACGACGACCAGACCCTCGGCGAGATCTTCCTCAAGCTCGGCAAGCAGGGCTCGACCCTGGCCGGTGTGATGGACGCCTTCTCGATCGCGGTCTCGATCGGCCTGCAGTACGGCGTCCCGCTGGAGACCTACGTCTCGAAGTTCACCAACCTGCGCTTCGAGCCCGCCGGCCTCACCGACGACCCGGACGTGCGCATGGCGCAGTCGATCATGGACTACGTCTTCCGCCGCCTGGCGCTGGACTACCTGTCCTTCGACGACCGCTCCGCCCTCGG
>JAKFEI010000372.1:0-3902 GCA_036675765.1 Nocardioides sp.
GGTGCCGTGCTTGCCGGTGATGAGCGTGCGGATGAAGACGATCCGCTCGCCCTTCTTGCCGGAGATGCGCGCCCAGTCGTCGGGGTTGGTGGTGTTGGGCAGGTCCTCGTTCTCCTTGAACTCATCGACGCACGCCTGGAGCAGGTGCGAGACCCGCAGACCCTTCTGGCTGTGGTCGATGAAGTCCTTGATCGCCATCTTCTTCGCCCGGTCGACGATGTTCTGGATCATGGCGCCGGAGTTGAAGTCCTTGAAGTACAGGACCTCCTTGTCCCCGTTCGCGTAGGTCACCTCGAGGAAGCGGTTCTCCTCGGTCTCGGTGTACATCCGCTCGACGGTGGCCCGGATCATGCCGCCGATGGTGGCCTGGCGGTCGCCGCCGAACTCGGCTACGTCCTCGGCGTGGAGCGGCAACGTGGTGGTGAGGTACTTGCTGAAGATGTCGCGGGCCGACTCGGCGTCGGGACGCTCGATCTTGATCTTCACGTCGAGGCGACCGGGCCGCAGGATCGCGGGGTCGATCATGTCCTCGCGGTTGGAGGCACCGATGACCAGGACGTTCTCCAGCAGCTCCACGCCGTCGATCTCGCTCAGCAGCTGCGGGACGATGGTGTTCTCGACGTCGGAGGAGACACCGGAGCCGCGGGTGCGGAACAACGAGTCCATCTCGTCGAAGAACACGATGACCGGCGTACCGGTGCTGGCCTTCTCCCGGGCCCGCTGGAAGACCAGACGGATGTGCCGCTCGGTCTCGCCGACGTACTTGTTGAGGAGCTCGGGACCCTTGATGTTGAGGAAGTAGGACTTGCCCGACGCACCGGTCTTCTCGGCGACCTTCTTGGCCAGCGAGTTCGCGACCGCCTTGGCGATGAGCGTCTTGCCGCAGCCCGGCGGACCGTAGAGCAGGATGCCCTTCGGCGGCTTCAGCTCGTGCTCGGCGAACAGCTCGGGGTAGAGGTAGGGCAGTTCGACTGCGTCCTGGATCATCTCGATCTGGTTGCCGAGGCCACCGATGGAGTCGTACGAGATGTCCGGGACCTCTTCGAGGACGAGCTCCTCGACCTCGGACTTCGGGACCTTCTCGTAGACGTAGCCGGCACGGGAGTCGAGCAGCAGCGAGTCGCCGGCGCGCAGGGTCTCGTTGAACAGCGGGTCGGCCAGCCGGACGACGCGTTCCTCGTCGGCGTTGGCGATGACCAGGACCCGTTCGCCGTCGGCGAGGAGCTCCTTGAACATGACGACCTCGCCGACCGTTTCGTACTCGAACGCGGCGACGACGTTGAGCGCCTCGTTGAGCATGACTTCCTGGCCGCGGCGCAGTGAGTCGATCTCGACGTTCGGGCTCACGCTCACGCGCAGCTTGCGCCCACCGGTGAAGACGTCGACCGAGTCGTCCTCGTTGCGCTGGAGGAAGGTGCCGAAGCCCGCCGGAGGCTGGGCGAGCCGGTCGACCTCCTCCTTGAGCTTGAGGATCTGGTCACGAGCGTCGCGCAGCGTGCTGGCGAGACGCTCGTTCTGCGCCGTCACTGCAGCCAGCGAGCGCTGGGTGTCAGCGAGACGCATGTCCACGGAGCGAGCTCCGCTTCCGGGCGTGTCGATCAGGCGTCGGCGCAGGTCAGTGATCTCGTCCTCGAGAAAACGGACCTGGTCTTCGAGCTCCTGGCGGCTCGGGGAGCGGTGGCTTCCCGAGGTGCCTTCTCCCATGTTCGTCATGGCACACCTCCTGAATCCGACCCTACTCGGACCGGTGCAGCGAGGAAGTGGTTCACGACACGTGGCACGCGACGTTTCTGTAACGGCCCTCCTGGAGCGGCTCAGTCGTCGGTCGGAAGTTCGGGTACGCCGGGAGGGCGCGGGCCGTCGTAGTCGGGACCGTAGGCACCCGGAGCCGGGCGGCGCTTCTTGAGCGGGGCCCGCTCCCCCGGCGCCATCCGGCGCGCGGTGACCAGGAAGGCGGTGTGGCCGATCATCTTGTGGCCGGGACGAACCGCGAGACCCTCGACGTGCCAGTCGCGGACCAGCGACTCCCACGGGGCGGGCTCGGTGAAGCCGCCGTGCATCCGGACGGCCTCGACGAACTTCGACAACTGGGTGGTCGTGGCGACGTACGCACAGACGATCCCGCCGGGAAGGAGGGCGTCGGCCGCGGCGTCCAGGCACTCCCAGGGGGCCAGCATGTCCAGGATGATCCGGTCGCAGCGCTCCCCGGACGCAGGCAACGCCTCGGCGAGGTCGCCGAGGGTGAGGCGCCACGCGGGGTGCGTCTCGCCGTCGGGCGCACCGAAGAACTGGGTGACGTTGCGGCGGGCCACGTCCGCGAACTCCTCGCGGCGTTCGAACGACGACACCCGGCCGTACGGTCCGACCGCGCGCAGCAGCGAACAGGTGAGCGCACCGGAGCCGACACCGGCCTCCACCACGTGGGCGCCCGGGAAGATGTCGGCCATCGCGATGATCTGCGCCGAGTCCTTCGGGTACACCACGGCTGCGCCGCGGGGCATCGAGACGACGTACTCGGACAGCAGCGGACGGAAGACGAGGTACTCGCCGCCGACCGACGAGCCGACGGTGAAGCCTTCTTCACGGCCGATCAGGTCGTCGTGCTCCAGGTGGCCCTTGTTGGAGAAGAACCGCTTGCCGGCCTCGAGCGCGAAGTTGTGGCGCCGGCCCTTGCCGTCCACCAGGCGTACCCATTCACCCTCGCGAAGGGGGCCGCGATGGACACCGGACCAGGCCTCCGGGGGCACGTCGGAAGTTGCGTCACTCACCGGCGCAATCTATCGCTGCACCTCGCGCGCGATGTCGGCGGCCGACAGAACGCCGTACACACTGCCGTCCTCGGCCATCAGGACGTACTCCGAGGCAGGGCTGTTGCGCAGCGCAGCGATCAGTTCCGCACCGCTGACCGATGCCGGCAGGGCCCGGCCGCCGGCCAGGCTGCGGGCCACCGTCGAGACGGCGACCCAGGGCTTGCGGTCGTCCGGCATCGCGTTGACGGCCTGCTCGTCGACCACGCCGATCGGTCGTCCGTCCGAGGTGACCGTCACGATGCTGCCCGCTCCGGCCTCCTTGGCGCGGCGCACGGCTTCCGCCAGGGGCAGGTCGTCAGGAACGGAGAGGGTACGACGCGCGAGCTCGCGCGGCACGACCTCGCCCAGGCGCCGGACCAGTCGCGCGGCCACCAGCGACTGGCTGGCGCCGGTCCACAGGAAGATGGCCACGATGGCGAGGATGACGGGGTTGATGAGACTGCCGTTCCGCGCGCTGAACACCGCCCAGGCCACGACCAGGACGGCCGTCACGCGGCCACCCCACGCGGCCGCGATGGTGCCGGTGTGCACCCGGCCGGTGGCAGCCCAGACACCGGCCTTGAGGACGCGGCCGCCGTCGAGTGGCAGACCGGGCACCAGGTTCAGCACGCCGATCATCAGGTTCGCGCCGGCGAGGCCCTCGATGACCAGCCGGCCGACACCGTCCGGGGTCACGAACCACAGCGCGAGCGCGACGACACCGACGGCCAGTGACGTGATCGGACCGACCACTGCGATCCAGAACTCCTGGCGGGGGCGGCGGGCTTCGCCGACGATGGCGGTCGCTCCCCCGAGGAAGTGGAGCGTGATCGACTCGACGCGGAACCCGAACCTCTTCGCCACCACTGCGTGGGACGCCTCGTGGAGCAGGATCGCGAGGTAGAGAGCGATGGCGAAGGCCAGACCGACGACGTACTTCCAGCCGCCGAGGCCGGACTGCACCTCGTCGACGCGCGGGCCCATGATGTAGGCGATCAGCGCAGCGACCAGGAACCAGGAGTTCGCGACGAGGACGTCGCTGCCGGCGATCCGGCCGATCCTGACCATCCCCCGAGGCGCGGGTGCCCGATGCGGGACGTCAGGTTCGGACAT
>JAKFEI010000239.1:0-3896 GCA_036675765.1 Nocardioides sp.
AGGTCGGGGACCTCGGCGTCGCGGAACGACTCGAGCTCCGCTCGGGAGAAGGTACGACGGGCCACCTTGCCAGTCTTCCGGATCACCGTGTGGTTCTGCATGCACCGGGTGCACGCAGAACCACACAGTCATTCACGAGCACGCCGGGCACGGGTGGGGAGCACCCTGCCATCCGCGCTGCTGCAGCAGGGCGCCGATGCGGGGTGCCGTGCGGCACTCGCCGCCGAACACCTGCCCCCAGCCGAGCCGCACGGTGTCCCGTCCGGCGACCGCGGCGTCCAGGTCGCGCTCCAGGTCGCGGTCCCGGTTGCCGATCCCGGAGTGATGAAGGCGGCCGTCGAGTTCGATGATGAGTCCGAAGGCGACGTACACGACGTCGCGGTAGAGCGCTCCCTTCGCCGATTCGTGCACCTGTCGGCCCGGGGCGGGCAGGCCGTGCGCCCGCTCGACTCGATGCAGATAGCCGTGCTCGAGCGTCGAGCAGGTGCCGGCGGCCGCATCATCGATCACCGCGCTGAGAAAGGTGCGCCGAGCGATCCGCGTTCGGTCGGCGAGCGCCCGGCGCAGGTCGGACGGCGTCACTCGACGGGCACCAACGGCGTCAGCGATCACACCGACCGCAGCGAGGTCCGTCGGTGCGCTGGCGGCAAGGTCCAGGACGAACTCCTCCGAGCGCTGGCGCGGTGGGTACGCCGACCAGACCACGTTCGCCGGAAAGGTCCGGCTCCGCTGTACGTCGACGCCCGGAACCTTCGGACTGCGGCGCCAGTCGACAACGACCTCGATCGGTGCCTGGTCGTCGGCGTCGTTGCGACGGCGCGGGTCGGACGAACGGAGCGCCGAGGATCCCCGGAGCCCCGCTGGCCAACACGCGAGGACCGCGGCCCAGGACCGCTGGTGCCACGACAGGGGACCGGTGTGGTCGACGTACACGCCGGGGTGGACGCGGACCAGTTCGCGGCGGCGCACCATGCGGGCGACATCGTGCTCCCGGAAACCGATCTCGGTGAGCTGGGACCGGGTCACCAGTCCACCCTGCAACGCGAGCGCATTCGACAGTTGCTGGCGCAGTTCGTCCATGCCCTGACCCTGAGACGCGGACGAGTCCGCCGCAACCGGACCGACGCCAGCCTGTGGACAACGGCTGCGGCAAGGACCGTGTGGTTCTGCATGCACCCCGTGAACGCAGAGCCCCACGATGACGATCACCCCGTGCGAGGATTCCGGCATGACGGAGGCAGCACCGTGGAACACGTTCGTCGAGGGGGACAACCTCGACGTACTGCCCACGCTCGCGGCCGGTTCCGTCGACCTGATCTACCTCGACCCGCCCTACAACACGGGCAACGGCTTCGCCTACAACGACGACTTCAAGGGCGCCCGTGGGGCCGGAGCGGCGGGTCGGCACATCGCCTGGGTCGAGTACCTGCGGCCGCGGCTCGTCGCCGGCCACCGCGTCCTGGCCGACACCGGTGCGATCTTCGTCAGCATCGACGACCACGAGGTCGCGTACCTGCGGTTGCTGATGGACGAGGTGTACGGCGAAGCGAACTTCCTCGCGCAGATCGTGGTCAGTCTCAACGCCAAGGGCCGGCAACTGGGGCGCGGATTCGCGACCTCGCACGAGTACGTCCTGGCCTACGCGAAGGACGCTGCGTCGTGTGTCCTCGACGCGTCGTCCTCGACGACCGTCGTCGAGGCGGACTTCCCGCTGGTGGCCGACGACGGCCGGCGCTACCGCCGGCTGCCCCTGCGCAACACGAACAAGAAGTTCAATCCGTTGACCGCGCCGACCCTGCACTTCGCGGTGTGGGGCGACCCGCTCACCGGGCGCGTGGCGACCGCGCCGTTCAAGGGCGCGGTGGAGGTCAAGCCGGTGTTCGGCGACGGGGCCCCGGCGGTCTGGCGCTGGTCGCGCCCCCGCATCGACGAGCGGCCCGACGACCTCGAGTGCCGGGTCGTGCAGGGTGGCACGGGTGAGCGGATCGACGTCTACCAGCGGGACTGGCTGCATCCGGTGGGCGGGCGCCGAAAGAAGTTGCGCACCATCTGGCTGTCCGAGGAGATCGGTTCCACCGACACGGCCGTCGCCGAGCTCAAGGCGATCCTCGGGCACGTCTTCGAGTCACCGAAGCCGACCGGCCTGATTCGCCGCATCCTCGACACGATGCCTGACGACTGCCGCGTGCTCGACTACTTCGCCGGCAGTGGCACCACCGGCCACGCGGTCGCCCTCGCGAACCTGGCCGACGGCGGTCGTCGTACGTGCCTCTCGGTGAACTCCGCCGAACCGACGCGCGCCGGGTCGAACGCGGCACTTGCCGGCTACGCCACCGTCTCCGCCATCACCCGTGCGCGGCTCCGGGCCGTCGCCGATCAGATCGGCGGCGGCCTCGGTCCCGAGTAGTCAGCTGAGCCCGGCAGCCTTCTCGAGAGCTGCGAGGTCGTCGTCGAGGTAGGTCAGCAACCGCTGCAGGTGCGGGACGGTACGACGGCAACCGGTCAGCCCGAACGCCATGTTGCCGTCGTACGACGTGCAGGTGATGTTGAGTGCCATGCCGTTGATCGGGATCGACAGCGGGTAGTTGCCGACCAGCTTCGCGCCGTTCCAGTAGTGCGGCACCCGGGGACCGGGCACGTTGCTGATGACGAGGTTGACCGGCGCCTGGACGATCCCCTGGAGGCCCAGCAACGGGAGCACGATCGACGGGGTCATGCCGATCGCACTCATCGCCACGATCTGCAGTGGCGTCATGGAGGACAGCGCTTCCTTGCCGTCCTTCATCGAGCGGCTGATCGACCGGAGCCGCTCGCCCGCGTCGGCGACGTCGGTGGGGAGGCGCACCATGATCGAGCCGACGGCATTGCCTCCGGCACTGGACGCCTGGCCGGCCTGCTTCGCGTTGAGGCCGATCGGGACCATCGAGACGAGGGGAGCGTCGGGCAGCTCGCCGAGCTCGTCGAGGTAGGACCGCAGGGCACCGCTGCACATGGCGAGCACGACGTCGTTGATCGTGGTGCCAGTGGACTTGCCGACGGCGCGCAGTCGCTCGGTCGGCCAGTCCTGGGCGGCGAAGCGTCGTGCTCCGGTGATCGACTGGTTGAAGATCGTGCGCGGGGCCGACATCGACACCGCCGAGGTCTCGTTGCGCATGCCCTTGCGGAGCGTCTTCATCAGGGCCAGCGGCATGCCCGCGGCTTCACCGCTGATGCTGAGGGCCGAGCGGAACACGTCGGCGGGCAGGTCGGCCGCCGTACGGGCCACTGCGCCCGCTGCACCGGCCGCCGCGGACGGCAGCGACTCGGCCTCGGGGACCTTCTTCCTGCGGGCCGCGCCCTCGGCGAACGGCGCAGGCATGTTGCGGCGGTCGGGATCCGTGGACAGCACACTCGCGAGGAGTCGCATCGCGGAGATCCCGTCGACCAGCGAGTGGTGCATCTTGGTGTACATCGCAACCCGGCCGTCGGCCAGGCCCTCGATCACATGGGTCTCCCACAGCGGCCGCTCCCACGCGAGGCGCGTGGAGTGCAGCCGGCCGCAGAGGTCCAGCAGTTCGCGGACCCGGCCGGGCTGGGGGAGCGCGCTGTGGCGCACGTGGTGCTCGATGTCGAACTGCTCGTCGTCGCGCCAGAAGAGTGCGCCCGCGGTGGTCACGGACCGGTACGGGTGCTTGAGGAACAGCGGTGCGACCTTCTCGGTGTCCCGCATCGACTCGAACATCTCGCGGATGTAGTCCGGACCCACGCCTTCAGGCTTCTCGAAGAGCTGGAGTGACCCGACATGCATGGGCATGTTGCGGTTCTCGGCCAGCAGGAAGCCGGCGGAGGTCGGGTCGATCGGCCGGAAGGCGGGAGCAGAAACCACAAGGGCCCCTTTCGTTGCAGGACCTCGATAC
>JAKFEI010000174.1:0-3888 GCA_036675765.1 Nocardioides sp.
GTGAAACACCCGTTCGGCGTGCGATTCACCGGTCCGGCTTGTGGATCCGGGCCCCCGGATTTGGCTGGCCTTGGGGCCATGCCCTAACGTTGTGTTCACCGACGCGGGGTGGAGCAGCTCGGTAGCTCGCTGGGCTCATAACCCAGAGGTCGCAGGTTCAAATCCTGCCCCCGCTACAAAGTGATGTCGCTGGACATCGGCAGGAACCCGAACCCACGGAAGTGGGTTCGGGTTCCTTGCTTTTGCGCGTCACGACCGCAGCGACGGTCTTTCCTGCGCTCAGCACGCACCTGGTGCGGGCTGAGCGCAGGTCAACGAGGCTCCGGACCTTCTGACGTTCAACGGGACGGCGTCGTCGGGCAGTTGCGGGCGTCGTACCCGGGAACCGGTCTCCCCAGACCGGTCAGGACTCGTCGAGCTCCGGGTGCGGCTCCAGGGGAGTGGTCGCCGGGCCCTGGAGAACGTCCCCATCCACGGAGAACCGGGAGCCGTGGCAGGGGCACTCCCACGTCGTCTCGGCCTCGTTGAACGTCACCCGGCAGCCCTGGTGCGTGCAGCTCGCGGACACGACGTGCGCGCCGCCGCTGTCGTCGCGGTAGGCCGCCCAGATCCCTGCGTCCCGCAGGTAGGCCGCCTCGCCGACCGGGAGCTCCGACGTCGTGGCGATGCTCGTCACCTGGGAGCGCACCCGGTCGCCCACCATTCCGTGGGCAAGGCGTGGGGAACCGCTGATCAGGGAGCGTGCCACCACCAAGGGCGCAAGTCGGCGGGTGTGGAACAGCGAGGCGTGCGGGGACTCGCGGCCTTCGATGAGATCGCGGATCAGGATGCCCGCGAGCGCGCCGTTGCTCAGTCCCCAGCCGCCGAAGCCGGTGGCCGCCCAGAGGTTCTTCCCGAACCGGTGCAGGGGACCGATGAACGGCAACCCGTCCGGGGTGTCGTAGTCCTGGGCCGCCCACGACGCCGTCCAGCTCGGGTTCTGGAAACGCTCGTCCGCCCACTGCTGGAGGTCCGCCAGCCGTCCGGGAGCGGCGTCACCGCCGGGGGAGAACGGTGCCCCGGTCACGATCAGCTGATCCGGGCTGCCGGGTCCGGAGATGCGCACCGAGCGCACGTCCTTCCCCACGCTGTTGTACATGGCGGGCACGGATCCAGGCGGGGCATCGGCCACCAGGACGAACTCGCGGCGCGGGTGCAGGTGCGGGAACAGGAGCGCGCGATCGAAGATCGGGAACTGTGTGGTGACCACGACGTGACCGGCGCTGACCACCGGCCCGTCTGCGGTGCGGATCCGGTGCGGTGTGCCCTCGTCCAGCCCGGTCACTGTCGTGTCCTCGTAGATCCGGCCACCGTTGTGGACCAGGTCGGCGGCGACGGCGGCGACGTAGCGTTGCGGGTCGAGGGCGATCTGACCAGCAACGACAGCGGCGCCCGCGGTCGGGAAGGGCAGGCCCTTCTTGAGGCTGAAGCGCATGTCGATGCCGGCAGCCCGTGCTGACTCCACCTCGGCCGACAGCGCAGGCAGGGCGGCCTCGTCCTCGGCGAACAGGTACGCCGGCTGGCGCGTGAGGGCGCCGTCGATCTTGAGGCGATGCACGATCGCGGCGAGGTGCTCCATGGCGAGCAGCTGGCTCTCGGCATACCTCGCGGACGCTCGCGCGCCGAGCCTGCGCTCCAGGGCTGAGTACCTGATCCCCTGAACGGCAGTGACCTTGCCGGTCGAGTGTCCGGTGACGCCACAGCCGACCTGGGAGCTGTCGAGAAGAGCCACGTCGTGACCGGCACGGCTGAGCTCCCAGGCCACGCTCACGCCGGCGATACCTGCGCCCACGACGACGACGTCGACCTCGAGGTCCTGGTCCAGTCGCGGATGAACCGGCCTGACGGAGGGGGCCCAGATGCTGGAAGCGATGTCGCTCGACATGGTTTCTCCTCCGGTTGGCGGCGTACCTCAGGTACCCCCTTCCGTGGGGGTCATGCGCTCGTTCGACCGCGTACGGCGGCTGGACATGCCGGCGCCGCACGACCGGGTGGTCGTGCGGCGCCGGCAGACGAGGTCAGACGAGGTCAGAGCTTGTCGACCTTGTCGCCGATCTTGTCCTTGAGGCTCTCGACCTTGTCCTTGAGTCCGGACTTGGCCTGGTCGTGCTTGCCTTCCGCCTTCAGGTCGTCATCGCCCGTGGCGGCGCCGGTGGCTTCCTTGGCCCGCCCCTTGAGGTCTTCGGCCTTGTTGCTGATCTTGTCGTCAAGTCCCACGATTCCTCCTTGTTGATGGGGTGTTTCCCTGTCCGTACCCGAATGCCCGCGGAGCATCCGGTCCGTTCGCGACCGCTCACGGTCGGGCGTCGGCCGGCAGGCTCTTGTGGGTGCCGTCGCACCAGGGCTGGATGGCGGACTTGCCGCACCGGCAGATGGCGCTGACGGGCCGGCGCGTCTCGTGCACGCCACCGTCCGCGGCCTCCACGACGTGGGCGCCCCGTAGGAGCAGGGGGCCTCCGGGGCACAGGACGACGTCTGGCGCCGGGGACTTCGCGCTCATCCGGTTGCCTCCCAACGGTCCAGGAAGTGCTGAGCTGTCCGTGCCTCGAGGTCGAGGCAGGTGAAGGCCCCGAAGAAGACGTCCTGGGTGGCGTGGGGTTCGTCCTCGATGAACGCCGTGCACACCGATCGCACGGCCAGTTGTTCGTGTACGGCGTCCGCCTCGACGTGTTCGTCGTAGTACTTCGCCATCACGTCGGGCAGCTCGAGCCGGCGCAGGCCCGCCGCCATCTGCTGTGAGGGCAGTGAACTCGAGGCCTCGAACCCGGCCAGGTGGCCCAGTGCGGCGCCGGCCAGCCGCCGTTGCATGCCGAAGAGCGACATCGCGGTGTTCTGCTCGAGCACCTCGGCGGGGACGTCGTTGATGTAGTGACCGGGTGCGGCGTTCAACCCGCTGGCCTCCATGCCGGCCGCAAACAGCTGGGAGTGCATCGTGTCGGGGTTGCCCGCACCGTACTCGTCGTACTGCAGCTCGACCAGGGCGGCCTTGGCTCGCCCGGCCAGGTGGGGAATCACCCACGTCGTCGGGTCGGCTTCCTTGAGCTGGTAGATCGAGCGGGCCTGCATGAGCTCCAGCGCCTGCTCCCTGTCGGCCTTGCGAAGGATGAAGCCGGCCAGTGAGGGTCCGTCATGATCGGCCACGAAGGTGAAGAACTGTTCGGCGAAGTCGTCCTCGAGCTCGACGTCGGTCCACCGTGATCGCAGCCGCGCCTCCAGGGCCGACTCGAGCTGGTGTCGTACGACGACCACGAAGGGATCACCCTGGTGGTCGCCATCGGTGTCCTCGAACCCGCGATAGCTCAGCTCCTGCAACGCCCACAGGGTGATGAGCTCGTCGTCCACGCTGTCCGCCACCGGCAACGCGGGCGACTGCTCGCCGGGTGCCGGTTCGGGGGAGCGCAGGTGCTCGAAGACCGTCGTGCTCATGGCTCCGCGGGGTTTGGGCAACAGCATCGTCTCTCCTCGGTCCACCTGACGGGGTCATCGCCGCAGTACCCGCCCCGGGCGACGCCATGCGCCGGGACCGCGCCCGGGGCGGATTCGATCGAGGTGTTCGGGTACGGCGGTGACAACGACCCTTTCGACGAACGGAGAGAACGATGAGCGAGAGCACACCGGAACCCACGGAACCCACGGACACCACGCGCGCCGCCGAGGAAGGAGACACGGTCGAGCAGTCCTTCGACCCCGACGACCTGGTCAACGGACCTGACGACGTGGTGCACAACAGTGACGCCCCGGAGCCGGGTGCGGAGCCGGATGCCGAGTCGGATCCTGCCCTGGACGACGGCACGACAGCCGACTGGACCGACGAGGGCGGCGCGACCGAGGACGGCCCTGCCACGGACA
>JAKFEI010000528.1:0-3886 GCA_036675765.1 Nocardioides sp.
GCGCCCTCCCGCCTCGAGCTGCGCAAGGCGCAGACCCGCCGCGAGATCATCGACGCCGCCTTCACCTGCTTCGCCGAGCAGGGCTATCACGCCACGGGTATCGCCGACATCGCCGCGCGCATCGGCATCGGCCACGGCACCTTCTACCGCTACTTCGAGAACAAGCGCGACATCGTCGAGCACGTGATCAACGACCTGATCGAGCGGATTGTCGAGACCCTCGGGGCCGAGAACGCGCCCGACGCCGTCGACACGCTCGAGGACTACCGCGCGCAGTCGGCGCGGATCGGTGAGGGGCTGGCGCGGATCTTCAGCCAGGACCCCCGCGTCCCGCAGCTGCTGCTGTCGGCAGCGGGCATCGATGACGCGATGCGCGAGAAGATGCTCGACCTCTTCGACCTGACCACCCCGCTCACGGCTGCGTATCTCGTGCACGGCGTCGAGGGCGGCTACCTGCGCAGCGACCTCGACGTCGAGCCCACCGCGCAAGCCATCAACGGCATGATCCTCGGCTCCATTCTCGCCGCCCTGCGTGACCCGACGCCGCAACGCCAGGCCCGGTTGAGCGCCGCCATCCGTGCCGTCATGTACGACGGCATCGCGGCCACCTGAGGTTTCGACGCACCAACCGGATTCGTCGCAATCGCACGCGATTCGTGACGAATCCGGTTGGTACGTCGCCAGGTCAGGCCAGCAGGCGCTCGCACTCCGCAACCAGCCGCTCCCGCAGCGGGGCACCCCGCTCGGCGAACCCACGCTGGGCGTCGACGTACTCGGCCTTGCCTTCGGGCGTCTCGATCCGGACCGGCTCGAAGCCCAGGTCCGCGAGGTCGTACGGCGCCGCGCGCATGTCGAGCGTCCGGATGTCCCACGCGAGCTCGAAGCAGTCCGCCACCAGGTCCGACGGGATCATCGGCGAGAGCCGGAACGCGTGCTTGTAGAGGTCCATGCCGGCATGCAGGCACCCGGGCTGCTCGAACAACGTTCGATCAGACGGGCCGGGGGAGAGTGTGTTCAGTGGACGCGCGGGCGGCGTGAAGAAGCGGAACGCGTCGAAGTGTGAGCACGCGATGCGATGCTCTGCAACGACCTCATCGGTCCCGGCAGGGCCCAGGCGCAGCGGCCAGTCGGCGTGGCGGGTCTCGTCCTCGGCGAGGCGGTAGACCATCGCCCACTCGTGCAGGCCGAAGCAGCCGAAGTGCGGGGCGCGACCGGCGGTCGCGGACAGCAGGCGGTGGAGGGTCTCGATCAACGGCCGCTGTGAGGCGACGTACTCCGCAGTGACGGATTGGTCTCGAGACGGTTGCTGCGCAACCTCCTCGACCTGCGCGGCGCCGTAGCCCTTGAGGCCCGCGTACTCCTCGCCATCACCCAGTACGACGCCGTACCCCGGGTGCCAGCGCCGCAACTGCGCCGGGCGGTGGGAGTAGTAGGTGAACAGGAAGTCGAACACCGGATGCTTGACCCCGGTGTCGCGCCGGACGAGGTGCGGGGCGACGTACGCATCGATGCGGGCAGCGTGGGCCCGGGCCCGCTCCTGCCATTCCTCCGCATTCACGACGAGCAAGCCTAGGTCGATAGGCTCACGGGGTGCGCATCGTCAGATTCACCACAGGCGAGGAGCCGTCCTACGGCGTCCTGACCGGAGACCTCGACGAGTACGGCCAGCCGGATGAGGACGCCGTTGTCGTCGCCCTCGTCGGCGACCCGCTCTACGTCGGCATCAAGCTGCTCGAGAAGGAGTACCGGCTCGCGGACGTCCGCCTGCTGGCGCCCGTCCTGCCGCGCAGCAAGGTCGTCGGCATCGGCAAGAACTACGCGGCCCACGCCGCCGAGATGGGCGGCCCGGTCCCCGACGAGCCGCTGATGTTCCTCAAGCCGAACACCAGCGTGGTCGGCCCCGGCGACGCCATCCAGTACCCCCGCCAGTCGCAGCACATCAGCTACGAGGGCGAGGTCGCCGTCGTCATCGGTCGCATCTGCCGCGACGTCCCGGCCGAGCAGGCCACCGACGTCATCCACGGCTACACGATCGCCAACGACGTCACCGCCCGCGACCTGCAGAAGACCGACGGTCAGTTCACCCGCGCCAAGGGCTTCGACTCGTTCTGCCCGCTCGGCCCGTGGATCGAGACCGACCTGGACCCGCAGGACTTCATCGACGGCCGCCGGATCCAGACCTTCCTCAACGGCGACGTCGTCCAGGACGGCACGACCGCGGACATGATCCACGACATCCCGGCCCTGATCGCGCACGTCTCCAGCGTGATGACCCTGCTGCCCGGCGACGTCATCCTCACCGGCACCCCCGAGGGTGTCGGCCCCATGCAGGTCGGCGACGAGATCGAGATCTCGATCGAAGGCCTCGGCACCCTCACGAACAAGGTGGAAGCACGCGCATGAGCACCGACAACGCCGGCAACAAGGTCCGGGTGCGGATGGCCCCGTCCCCGACCGGCAGTCCCCACGTCGGCCTGGTCCGTACGGCCCTCTTCAACTGGGCGTTCGCGCGACACCACGGCGGCACCTTCGTGTTCCGCATCGAGGACACCGACAAGGAGCGCAGCACCGACGAGTCGCTCCGCTCGATCATCGACCTGTTCCGCTGGCTCGGGCTCGACTGGGACGAGGGCCCCGAGGTCGGCGGCCCGCACGCGCCGTACCAGCAGAGCGAGCGGAGCGACCTGTACGTCGACGCGCTGGCCAAGCTGAAGACCAGCAGCTTCACCTACGACTGCTACTGCACCACCGAGGAGGCCACCGCGCGCCGCAAGGCCGCCGGCTCCAAGGTCCAGGGGTACGACGGCTTCTGCCGCGAGCTGTCGCAGGCCCAGACCGATGCCTTCCTCGCCGAGGGCCGCCTGCCCGTCGTGCGGTTCCGGATGCCCGACGGTGCGATCACGTGGACCGACCTGGTCCGCGGCGAGGTCACCTTCGAGACCGAGTTCGTGCCGGACTTCGCGCTGTGCCGCGCCAACGGCGACCCGCTCTACACGCTGGTGAACCCTGTCGACGACGCGCTGATGGAGATCACCCACGTGCTCCGGGGCGAGGACCTGCTGTCCTCCACGCCGCGCCAGATCGCCCTCTACGAGGCGCTCAAGGAGGTCGGCATCGCCAAGGTGACGCCGGAGTTCGGCCACCTGCCCTACGTCATGGGCGAGGGCAACAAGAAGCTCTCCAAGCGCGATCCCGAGGCGCACGCGCTGGCGTACCGCGACAAGGGCTACCTCCCCGAGGGCCTGCTCAACTACCTCGCGCTGCTCGGCTGGTCGATCGCCGCGGACCGCGACATCTTCAGCCTCGAGGAGATGGTCGAGGCGTTCGAGATCGGCGACGTCGTCCCGAACCCGGCCCGCTTCGACCTGAAGAAGGCCGACGCGATCAACGCGGCCCACATGCGGCTGCTCTCGGTCGAGGAGATCACGCACCGCGCGCTGCCCTTCCTCAAGGCCGAGGGCGTCGTGTCCGATCCCGTCTCCGACGCCGATGCGCAGCTCCTCGAGCTCGCGATGCCGCTGGTCGCCGAGCGGATCAACAAGCTGGCCGAGGCCCCCACGATGCTGGACTTCCTGTTCGTCGACGAGGCCGACTTCGCGCTGGACGCCGAGGACGCCGAGAAGCTGCTCGGTGAGGCCGGGCTCCCCGTCATCCAGGCGTCGTACGACGCCGTGAAGGACCTGCCGACCTGGTCGACGGACGCGATCCAGACGGCCCTGCAGGCCGCCCTGGTCGACGGCCTGGGCCTCAAGCCGCGCAACGCCTTCGGGCCGGTGCGCGTCGCGATCACGGGTCGCCGGATCTCGCCGCCGCTGTTCGAGTCGATGGAGCTGCTGGGTCGTGACCGCAGCCTCGGGAGACTGCAGCGTGCCCTCTCCTGAGGCAG
>JAKFEI010000126.1:0-3884 GCA_036675765.1 Nocardioides sp.
CCTCGCTGTCGAGAACTACGCGCTCCTTCGGCGCCTGTGGCGCGAGGACGTCGTCGACTGGGAAGGTCGGTTCCGGACCCCGCTCCAGGGCTACACGTCGACTCCGCGGCCCCTCGACGGCATTGCGCCCTTCGTGTGGCACGGCTCGATCCGCAGTCCCGAGATCGCCGAGCAGGCGGCCTATTACGGCGACGGCTACTTCCACAACCACATCTTCTGGCCGGCGTCCCACGCCGCTCAGATGGTGCGCCTGTATCGCGACCGCTTCGCGCACTACGGACACGGCACCGCGGAGCAGGCGATCGTCGGCCTCGGCGGCCAGTTCTTCATGCGGAAGAACAGCCAGGACGCCATCAACGAGTTCCGGCCCTACTTCGACAACGCACCCGTCTACGGGCACGGCCCGTCCCTCGAGGACTTCTCGTCACAGACCCCGCTGACCGTGGGCTCGCCGCAGCAGGTGCTCGAGCGGACGCTGTCCTTCCGGGAGTACGCCGGCGACTACCAGCGCCAGCTGTTCCTGGTCGACCACGCCGGGCTGCCGCTCAAGACGGTCCTCGAGCAGCTCGACCTGCTGGGCGAGATCCTGCCCGCGATGCGCGCCGGGTTCGCCGAAGGCCGACCGGTCGACGTACCGGATGCACCGACACACGCCTCGCAGCTCGCGGCGAACGAAACGAAGGAGGTGACGGTCTGATGCGGAAGGTCGTGATCGTCTCCGCTGGCTTGTCCGTCCCGTCCTCGACGCGGTTGCTCGCCGACCAGCTCGGCGCAGCCACCGAACGGGCCATCACCTCGCGTGGCGAGGAGGTCGATGTCCAGCACGTCGAGCTCCGTCCGCTCGCACACGCGCTGGCCGACCACCTGCTGACGGGCTTCCCGACCGGCGACCTGGCCGCAGCGCTCGACGCGGTGCAGCACGCGGACGGCGTCATCGTCGTCACGCCGGTGTTCTCGGCGTCGTACTCGGGGCTGTTCAAGACGTTCTTCGACTTGCTGGAGCCCGGCGCCCTCGACGGGACCCCCGTGCTCGTCGCGGCAACCGCCGGGACGGCGCGGCACAGCCTCGTCCTGGACCACGCGCTCCGGCCGCTGTTCGCCTACCTGCACGCCGTGGTGGTCCCGACGGGTGTCTTCGCTGCGAGCGAGGACTTCGGTTCGACCGCGGACGGTTCCCTGGGCAAGCGCGTCGAGCGCGCGACCGCGGAGCTGGCTGCCCTCATCGGCGGGACCAGCCCGGCACCGAAGGCAACCGGGCCCGTGTCGTTCGAGGATCTGCTCCGCGCTGCTGGGACCGATACGGCACGATGAGGGTCCCAGCACCGTCGTGACAGGAGCGTCATGCGCCGTACCGTCTTCAACGAGGACCACGAAGCCTTCCGCACGACCTTGCGGTCGTTCATCGAGTCAGAGGTCTCTCCGCACTACCAGGAGTGGTACGACGCCGGCATCGTCCCGCGCGACTTCTACCTGAAGCTCGCGGAACTGGGCCTGTTCGGCATCGAGGTGCCCGAGGAGTACGGCGGCGCGGGGATCAACTCCTTCAAGTTCGCGGCCGTCCAGTACGAGGAGACCGCTCGCGCCGCCGTCAGCTTCGGCGGCTCCGGTGTCCACGTCGCGCTGTGCCTGCCGTACCTGCTCAACCTCGGCACCCCGGAACAGCTGGCCCGCTGGATGCCGGGCTTCGTGTCCGGCGAGGAGATGTACGCGATCGCGATGACCGAGCCGGGCGCCGGCTCCGACCTCGCGGGCATGCGCACGACCGCCCGCAAGGACGGCGACGGCTACGTCCTCAACGGCGCCAAGACGTTCATCACCGGCGGCGTGAACGCCGACCGGATGATCGTGTGCGCGCGCACCGCCCCGGCGGAGGAGAACGACCGCCGGTTCGGCATCTCGCTGTTCGTGGTCGACACCAAGGCCGACGGCTACTCCGTCGGACGCAAGCTGGACAAGATCGGCCTGCGGACCTCCGACACCGCCGAGCTGGCATTCAGCGACGTCTTCATCCCGGCCAACCAGCTGCTCGGCGAGGAGCACCAGGGCTTCAAGTACCTCGGCCAGAACCTGCCCCAGGAGCGGCTCGGCATCGCCTACGGCGCCTACGCCCAGGCCGCCGCCGCGGTCCGCTTCGCCCAGCAGTACGTCGAGGAGCGGATCGTCTTCGGCACGCCGGTCGCGTCCTTCCAGAACACCAAGTTCGAGCTCGCGGCCTGCCAGGCCGAGGTCGATGCGGCCCAGGCCGTCGCCGACCGGGCACTGGAGGCGCTCGACGCCGACGAGCTCACGCCGGCCGACGCCGCATCCGCCAAGCTCTTCTGCACCGAGGTCGCCAGCCGCGTCATCGACCGTTGCCTCCAGCTCCACGGCGGCTACGGCTACATGAACGAGTACCCGATCGCCCGGTTGTACGCCGACAACCGGGTCAACCGGATCTACGGCGGCACCTCCGAGGTGATGAAGCTGATCATCGCCAAGCAAATGGGGCTGTAGCTGTCGGCCGAGACTCAGAACGCGTAGGTGCCGGTGAGGATCGCGCGACCGAGCGTCTTGAAGGCCAGGTTGAAGCCCACGACCGCGGGGGTGGCCTCGGAGTCCACGCCCAGCGTCGGCTCCTTCACGGCGTGCACCACGAAGAAGTAGCGGTGGACCTGGTCGCCCTCGGGCGGCGCGGCGCCGCCGAACTCGGCGGTGCCGAAGTCGTTGCGGACGTGGAAGGCGCCGGCGGGAAGGGTCTCGTCGGAGTCACCGGCACCGGCAGGCAGGCTGGTCACGTCGGCCGGGATGTCGACGACCACCCAGTGCCAGAACCCGCTGGGAATGGGCGCATCGGGGTCGAAGCAGGTGACGACGTAGCTCTGGGTGCCTTCCGGGCCGGGCTCCCAGGTCAGTTCGGGCGAGGTGTTCCCGGCGGCGTAGACCTGGTCCTCCGTCAGGGGTTGTCCGTCGATGACGTCGGCGCTCGTGACGCCGAAGGATGCAGTGGCGGGCAGCAGGGGATAGGGGTCCGGGGTGACCGGACGTTCGAGACTCATGAAGGCGAACGTAGTCCGCCAACTGGCCCGTGTCACCGGACCAAATGGGCGAGGCGAGAGAATGGTGCCGTGACCGACTTTCCCCCGTACCCGTCCGGCCTTCGTCTCGCCGGACGCCGTGTCCTCGTTGTGGGTGGCGGCCACGTCGCACAGCGTCGCGTTCCGCAGCTGATCGCGGTGGGTGCAGACGTCCACGTCGTGTCGCCTGACGTCACGATGGCCATCGAGGGCCTCGTCGGCTCCGACGAGATCACGTGGCACCAGCGGCCCTTCGCGGATACTGACCTCGACGGCGCCTGGTACGTCATTGCGGTGACGGACGACCGCGAGGTCAACGACCACGTCTCGGACCTGTGCGAGGCCCAGCGCATCTTCTGTGTCCGGTCCGACGACGCCACCCTCGGTACGGCGTGGACGCCCGCCGTGGGCCGCGAGGCCGGCATCACCATCGCCGTCGTCGGTAACCGCGACCCGCGCCGATCCGTGGCGGTCCGCGACGAGATCCTCGCCGGGCTTCGCGACGGCACGATCGCCGCGCCGCACCACCGTGAAGGCCTCCCGGAGCGGACGCCCGGGGTGACCCTGGTCGGCGGCGGCCCCGGTGACCCGGAACTGATCTCGATCGCCGGTCGCAAGGCACTGATGGCTGCCGACGTCGTCGTGGCCGACCGCCTCGCACCGCGTGAGCTGCTGGGCGACCTGCCCTCGGACGTCGAGCTGATCGATGTCTCGAAGCTGCCGCGCGGACGGTCGGCGCAGCAGGAGGAGATCAACCGCGTGATCGTGGATCGCGCCCTCGCGGGCAAGCGGGTGGTGCGCTTCAAGGGCGGCGACAACTTCGTCTTCGGT
>JAKFEI010000353.1:0-3876 GCA_036675765.1 Nocardioides sp.
GCCGTTCGCGTCGGCATGGCCCCCGATGGCGGTACGACGGTCACGCTGGCGCGGATCGTCGGCCTCCGCCGCGCGATGGACATCTTGCTGACCAACCCCACGCTCGGCGCGGCCGAGGCGCGTGACATCGGGATCGTCTCGCGGGTCGTGCCCGACGCCGAGCTCGCTGCTGCCGTGGACCAGCTCGCCGCCGAGCTCGCGGCACAGCCCCCGCTGGGCTTGTCCGCCACCAAGCGCCTGGTGTGGGACGGGCTCGGTTCCACCGTCGCGGAGCGGCTGCCCGAGGAGGCCCGCATCGTGTCCGAGCTGTCGGGCACCGCAGACAGTCGCGAGGCGCTCGCGGCCGTGATCGAGCGTCGGACCGGCACCTACGAGGGCCGATGAGCGTCGTCGAGGAGAGCCCGGTCCTGGTCGAGGATCGCGGTGCCGTCCGCATCATCACGCTCAACCGGCCGCACCTGAAGAACGCCATCAACCTGCCGCTGCGCTACGCGCTGGCCGACGCGATCGAGGCCGCTGACGCCGATGCCGGGGTCCGGGCGATCGTGCTCACGGGCGCCGAGGGTGCGTTCTGTTCCGGTGGTGACATCTCCACGATGAGCCGCCAGCCGCGCCACGAGACGACGCCTCGCGCGCAGGCCGCCCAGCGGATCATCCGGGCCCTGTGGCACACGCCCAAGCCCGTGGTTGCTGCGGTGGAGGGGCCCGCGTTCGGTGCGGGGACGGCCCTGGCGTTGGCCTGTGACCGCGTGGTGTCGGCGAGTGACGCCACCTTCGCCACGACCTTCACCGGAGTCGGACTGGCCGGCGACATGGGGATCTTCGCCTCCCTGCCCGCCCGTGTCGGAGCACCGCGCGCCCGGCAGATGCTGATGATGGGTTCGCGGATCAGAGGCGCCGAGGCCGGTGTGATCGGCCTCGTCGACCGCGTCGTCGAGCCCGGAGAGGCGCTGGCCGCCGCCCTCGAGGACGCCGTCGCGCTTGCCGCCGGACCGCCCCTGGCGCTCGGTGTGATCAAACAGATGCTCGCCGGCGAGCCGCGCCGCCCACTCGCCGTGCTCGACCTCGAGGTCCGCAACCAGACGATGCTCTGGGACAGCGACGACTTCGCCGAGGGCGTGGCCGCATTCACCGAGAAGCGTCGCCCGGTCTTCGGTGCGACCCCGTCGCAGGAGAACTGATGACCCTCACCACGTCGTACCTTCCGGCCGACACCACTGTCGATCTCGTCGACCTGACGGTTCCGGCACTGCTGGCCGACCGCGCGGCGTCGTACCCCGACCGGCTGGCGCTGGTGGGCTCGAGCGTCGAGGCCTCTCGCGAGGTCCGTCTCACCTACGCCGAGCTGTACGACGAAGCACAGCGGATCGCGACGGCTCTTCGCCGGGTCGCGCGTCCGGGTGACCACGTCGCGTTGTGGGCTCCCAACGTCGTGGAGTGGGTGCTGATCCAGCACGGCGCGGCGCTGGCGGGCGTCGTCCTGGTGGCGTTGAACCCGGTGCTTCGCAAGCCGGAACTGGCCTACGCCGTGGACCATTCCGGCTGCACCGTCCTGCTGCACGCCGACCGCAGCCGTGACTACGACATGGCGGCCGTCGCACGTGAGGTGGCCTCCGATCGCCCGCACCTGCGGCTGATCAGCCTCGCCGACCGCGATCAGTGGCGAGCCGAGGTGGTCGACCCGACCGTCGTCGCCGATGCCCCCGCCGACCCTGAGGTTCCGGTGATGCTGCAGTACACCTCGGGGACGACCGGCAACCCGAAGGGCGTCCTGCTGCGGCACCGCTCCCTGGTCAACGTCGCGAAGCTGACCATGGAGTACGTCGACATGCCGGCCGGTGCGGTGACGATCAACCCGTTGCCGATGTTCCACACCGCGGCCTGCGTCATCGGCACACTGGGGCCGTTGTGGCTCGGTGGCACCGAGGTGCTGGTCGAGCAGTTCGCGCCCGCGCCGGTGCTGGAGACGATGCGTCGCGAGAACGTCGACGTGCTCTTCTTCGTGCCGGCGGTGCTCGGCGCCCTCGTCGAGGCGCAGCGTGGTTCGGACCAGCCGGCGCCCCGGCTCGAGGTCGCCCTCGGCGGAGCAGCGAACGTGCCCGCAGTGTTGATCGAGGCGACCGAACAGATCTTCGGCGCAGCCGTGACGAATGTCTTCGGCCAGACCGAGCTGGCGCCCGTGCTCACGGCCACGCGTCCCGGTGACGCGCGGGAGGACAAGCTCGCCACGGTCGGCCATCCCTTGCCACAGGTGGACGTGAAGATCGTCGACCCGGTGACCGGAGCCGTGCAGCCGCTGGGGGAGCCCGGAGAGATCTGCGCCCGCGGGTACCAGCAACTGATCGAGTACCTCCATGACCCTGCCGCCACCGCAGCGACGGTGGATGCCGACGGGTTCGTGCACACGGGCGACCTGGGTGCGATGGACGAACGCGGCTACATCACGCTCACCGGGCGGCTCAAGGAGCTGATCATCCGCGGCGGCGAGAACATCGCGCCTGCCGGTGTCGAGTCCTGCCTGGCCGAGCACTCCGCCGTCCTCGACGCAACGGTCTTCGGGCTGCCCGACGAGCGGATGGGCGAGATCGTCGCCGCGGCGGTCCATGTCCGCGACGCCGGTCCGGTCGAGGACCCGGCCGCGCTGGTGGCCTCGCTCGTCGAGCACTGCCGTGAGCGCTTGTCGCCGTACAAGGTGCCCACACGGTGGTTCCTGGCCGGCGAGCTGCCGGCGACGCCGACCGGGAAGGTCCAGAAGTTCAAGCTGGCCGAGCTCATCGGGACCCAGGCGTTGCGCGAGATCACTCAATAATCTAATCTAGATTAAAGAACGGAGGACATCGTGACTCTCTCGAACACCGGCACCATCACCGAACGCCGCGCAGCCCTGGGTGAGCGGTTCAGCGAATGGACCCCGCGGACCCTCGATGCGTGGCTCGACGTCTGTGCCGAGGACTACCCCGAGCGGGACTTCGTGGTCACCGACGAACGTGTCCTCAGCTACGCCGACGTGGCCGCCGAATCGCGCCGACTGGCCGACGGGCTGACCGTTCTCGGTGTCCGCCGGGGCGACCGGGTCGGCCTGTTGATGGCCAACTACGCAGAGTTCGTGACCTGGAAGTTCGCGATCGCGCGGGCCGGGGCCGTCGCGATTCCGTTCAACTTCCTCTACCGCACCGACGAGCTGCGCTACGTCCTGAAGCAGTCGGACTGCAAGGTCCTGGTCACCAACGCCGGCTTCCAGAACCTCGACCACGCCGGCATGCTCGACGAGATCGTGCCCGGCTGGGACACCCCTGGCTTCCCTGATCGCCCCGCGCTCGGAGGAGACGCGCCCGACGGACTGCGTCACGTGGTTCTCGTGGAGCGCCCCGACCTCCCGATCCGTCCCGGCGCCTTCACGGGGGCCACGCTGGTCCAGATCGGTCGTGAGAACGAGGGCGCGTCGGCCGCTGCCGGCCACGGGCCGGACGACGTCTCCGACCTGCTCTACACCTCGGGCAGCACCGGCTCGCCCAAGGGCGTCCAGGTCACCCACGACGCCGTCCTGCGCACCGGTTACGCGTCCGCGTTGACGCGTGCCTACGAGGACGGCCGACGAATCCTGTTCTCGCTGCCCTGCTACCACATGTTCGGCTATGTCGAAGGCCTGCTGTCGGCGACGTACGTCGGCGGCGCGGTCATCATGCTGCCGTCCTTCAGCGCCGAGGCCTACCTGACCGCCATCGAGAAGCACCGCGCCACCGACATGCTCTGCGTGCCGACGATGGCGGTCGCCCTGGTCGAGTCGCCGCTCCGTACCGGTGCCGACCTGTCCAGCCTGACCGCGATCCTCTGTGGCTCCGCGCCGGCGCCGGTCTGGTTGTGGGAACAGGTCGA
>JAKFEI010000128.1:0-3873 GCA_036675765.1 Nocardioides sp.
GCCGTCGTACCCGGTGGGCCCGAGCAGGCCGGTGAGGGCGTCGACCAGTTCGACAGCGACCTGCTCGAGCGGCTGTCGGACCGACGTCAGCCCCAGCACCTGCGCGACCTGCGAGTCGTCGAACCCGACGACGGCGACGTCGCGACCCGCGGGCATCCCGCGGTCGGTGAGCGCCTGGAGGACACCCACGGCGAGGGTGTCGGAGGCACAGATGAACGCCGACGGCCCGACCGCGTCGAGGAGCTCCGATGCGGCCTGGCGGCCCGATTCGACGGTGTCCTCGACGGCGGCTTCGAGTCCGGACGTCGAGAGCCCGTGGGCCGCCATCGCGCGGTGCCAACCCGACCGGCGGTCCTCGCCGAGGCGCGAGCCCGGCTGCCAGCCGACCCACGCGATCCGCTCGTGGCCGAGCTCGCGGACGTGGTCGGTCGCCGCCCGCACGCCCGCAGCACCGTCGACGTCGACCCACGGGTGCGTGGCGCCCGGGTCGTCCCACGGCCGGCCGAACGCGACGAACGGCGCCCGCCGCTCGGCCAGCCCGACCGTCTGCTGGTTGCCGAGATAGGTGTCGGTGACCACGAAGGCGTCGACGGCCGTGGAGCGGAGCAGGTCGTCGTACCCGCTCATCGGCTCGGGCCGGGCACCCTCGGCGACGGGGCCGGTCGACAGCAGCAGGACGTGGTACCCGACGACCCGCGACGCCTCCACCAGGCTCCGCACGAACCGGTCCATCGCCATGTTCGCGGTGAACTCCTGCGGCGGCGTCAGGCGCAGGCCGATCAGCCGCGAGGACCGGGTGCGGAGTTGTCGGGCAGCCTGGTTGGGGGTGTAGCCGAGGTCGTCGATGACCGCCCGCACGCGCTCGAGGGTGTCGGCGCGCAGCAGGTCGGGGCTGTTGATCGCATTGGAGACGGTCTGGCGGGAAACACCGGCGCGCTCGGCGACGTCGGCGAGGGTCGCCGGAGGCCGGGGGGTGTCCACCGGCCCATGATCCCACGCACCACCGGGCGTGGCTTCCGGGTCATGTCGGAGGCATGTCCTAACGTCTGCGACATGGCTGGTTCGAAAGTACGTTCGACTTACCGATGCGGCGAGTGCGGCTGGTCCACGGCCAAGTGGGTGGGCCGGTGCGGCGAGTGCCAGGCGTGGGGCTCGGTCGCCGAGGTGGCCACGTCCAGCGCCTCCACCAGTCGTACGACGGCCACGGCCGTGACCTCGGCAGCGGTGCCGATCGGGCAGATCTCCGCCGACACGGCCGTGCACCACCTCTCCGGCGTGCCGGAGCTCGACCGGGTGCTCGGTGGCGGACTCGTCCCCGGCGCGGCCGTGCTGCTGGCGGGCGAGCCCGGCGTCGGCAAGTCGACCCTGCTGCTCGAGGTCGCCGCCCGCACCGCCCAGCGCTCGCAGCGCACCCTCTACATCACGGGCGAGGAGTCCCCGGCCCAGGTGCGGCTGCGTGCGGACCGCACGGGGGCGATCCACGACGAGCTCTACCTCGCCGCCGAGACCGACCTCGGCGCCGTCCTCACCCACATCGAGCAGGTCCGCCCGAAGATGGTGGTGGTCGACTCCGTGCAGACCATCAGCGCGTCGGAGGTCGACGGCGTCTCCGGCGGCGTCACGCAGGTCAAGGAGGTCGCCCAGGCGCTGGTCCGGATGGCGAAGAGCCGCGACATCACGGTCGTGATGATCGGACACGTCACCAAGGACGGCGGGATCGCCGGACCCCGCGTGCTGGAGCACCTCGTCGACGTCGTCCTGCACTTCGAGGGTGACCGCGACTCGCGCTTCCGGATGCTGCGCGCGGTCAAGAACCGCTTCGGCCCGGTCGACGAGGTCGGCTGCTTCGACCTCGGCCCCGACGGCATCCGCGCCGTCGACGACCCCACCGGGATCTTCACCGAGCGCCACCACGGACGCGTCGCCGGCACCTGCGTCGCGGTCACCATGGAGGGCCGTCGCCCCCTGCTCGCGGAGGTCCAGTCCCTGGTGACCGTCTCCCCTGCCGAGCGCCCGCGGCGTACGACGTCCGGGCTCGACGGTTCGCGACTGGCCATGGTGCTCGCGGTGCTCCAGCAGCACTGCGGCATCAAGCTCCACCAGCACGACGTGTTCGCCTCCACCGTCGGCGGTGCGCGACTCACCGATCCCGGCAGCGACCTCGCTGTCGCGGTCGCCGTTGCGTCCGCGACCTTCGTCAGCGCGCCACCGGCCGGCGTCGTGGCGATGGGCGAGATCGGCCTGTCCGGCGAACTCCGTCGGGTCCGCGACCTGCCACTGCGCCTCGCCGAGGCCGCGCGTCTCGGGTTCGAGATGGCCGTGGTGCCGGCCGATCCGGGCGCCGCTCAAGGAGTGCGGCGCGCCAGCACGGATCGCATGGTCGAAGGAATGCGGGTCGTGGAGGCTCCCGACGTCGCGACCGCCCTGCGCCTGCTGCACCTCGACCGTCGTACCAAGCACGCACTGGAAGTCCTCGAAGCGGCCGACTGACCGTCCTCCTGCGGTGGCTCCGAACGGAGCCGAACACGCATCAGAACCCGATAACCCCGCGCCATGGTGCGCGGCGGTGGATAGGGTACGAGCGTTCCCGTTTCACCAGCACGTTTCATCAGCACACTTCGTCAGCACACTTCATCAGCACGGTCCGTCAGACAAGGGAGGAGCCCTCGTGATCACGTCGGCCGATCCCCGACTCCGCGAGACGCTCGCCCTGATCGCGCCCGGCACTCCGCTGCGCGACGGCCTCGAGCGGATCCTGCGTGGCCGCACCGGCGCGCTGATCGTGCTCGGCCAGGACAAGCTCGTCGAGACGCTGTGCACCGGCGGCTTCGAGCTCGACGTCCCCTTCACCGCCACGGGCCTGCGGGAGCTGGCCAAGATGGACGGCGCGATCATCGTCGACAGCGACCTCACCCGGATCATCCGGGCCGCCGTCCACCTGATGCCCGACCACAGCATTCCGTCGGAGGAGACCGGCACCCGGCACCGCACCGCCGACCGCGTCGCCAAGCAGACCGGACACCCCGTCATCTCGGTGTCCCAGTCGATGCAGATCATCGCCGCGTACGTCGGCGACGTGCGCCACGTGCTCGAGGACTCCGGCCAGATCCTGTCCCGCGCCAACCAGGCACTCGCGACGCTGGAGCGCTACAAGCTGCGCCTCGACGAGGTGTCGAGCACCCTGTCCGCGCTGGAGATCGAGGACCTCGTCACCGTCCGCGACGTCGCCGTGGTCGCCCAGCGTCTGGAGATGGTCACCCGGATCGCCCGCGAGATCGAGGACTACGTCCTGGAGCTCGGCACCGACGGTCGCCTCCTCGCGCTCCAGCTCGAGGAGCTGATCACCGGCGTCGACACCGAGCGCGAGCTCGTGATCCGCGACTACGTCCCCTCGCGTCGCCGCAGCCGCGACCCGAACGAGCTGCTGTCCAAGCTCGAAGGCCTTTCCGCGACCGACCTGGTCGACCCGTCGGCCGTCTCCAAGGTGCTCGGCATCGGCACCGGCGAACACCTCGACGGTGCGGTCGCGCCCCGGGGCTACCGCCTGCTCACGAAGGTCCCGCGCCTCCCCACGAACGTCGTGGAGGGCCTGGTCGACCACTTCGGCACGCTGCAGAAGCTGCTCTCCGCCGGCATCGACGACCTCCAGGCCGTCGAGGGCGTCGGCGAACTGCGCGCCCGCAGTGTGCGCGAGGGGCTCAGCCGCCTCGCCGAGTCGACGATCCTCGAAAGATACGTCTGAAGGCCGCCGCGTCCGAGCTTGCGAGGACGCGGATGAAGGCCGCAGGTCGAGGAGCGTCGGCTCAGACACGAAGCGGAGCGAGGGTCTGAGCGACGCGTCTCGAGACCAGGCGAGACGGTGCTGGAAGGTGC
>JAKFEI010000339.1:0-23492 GCA_036675765.1 Nocardioides sp.
GCGCCCGGGCCGTCCCAGGCCCGGACCACGTCGTACCCCTCGGCCTCGAGCCGGTCCGACAGGGCCTGGTTGATGACCGCGTCGTCCTCGACGACCAGCAGCCGGTGCTTCGTGCTCATGCTCCGAGGCTAGGAGGCCTGATGGTCGGATGGCGTGCACGACGTGTGCAGGTTCCGTGGAGATCGGGCCGTGCCCGGCTGCCGGGCCTTCCGGTGCGATGCTGGAGGGCAGGCAGGAGGTGTCGTGGATGACGACCTTTGCAGATCGGTACGACGCCGGGCGGCGCCTGGTACCGGTGATGGAGGGCCTGCGCGAGCGGGACCAGGTCATCCTGGGGCTCCCGTGCGGCGGGGTGCCGGTTGCGTTCGAGATCGCCCGCGCTCTGCACGCACCGCTGGACGTGATCGTGGTCCGCAAGCTCGGGGTGCCGCGCCAGCCGGAGTACGCGATGGGGGCCATCGGAGAGGGTGGCGTGCGGGTCCTTGATCCGGATGTCGTCGCACGCGCTGGCGTCTCCGAGGACGCTGTGCGCGAGGTCGAGCAGCGGGAGCGCAACGTGCTCGAAGCCAGGGTCGGGTCGCTCCGTCGCGGCCGGCCGAGGGTGTCGCTGCGCGGCCGCGTCGCCATGATCGTCGACGACGGCATCGCCACCGGATCGACGGCACACGCTGCATGCGTGGTCGCGCGCGACCAGGGTGCTGTCCACGTCGTCGTGGTCAGCCCGGTCGCGCCGGCCGACATCACGGCTGACGACCTCACCGCGGACGAACTGATCTGTCACGAGAAGCCGTGGGCGTTCGGGGCCGTCGGACACTTCTATCGTGACTTCTCGCCCACCACCGACGAGGAGGTTCGTACCCTCCTTGACGCGGCGACCTGATGAACCCCACCTGATCGGCGCTGGCGGGACAGGACGGCGGGCCGATCAGGTCGACGAGCGCAACTGTTCCGGAAGCAGGGCGGTGGGGAAGTTCTGGTAGGCGATCGGCCTGAGGAAGCGGTCGATGGCATGGGTCCCGACACTGGTGTGGAGGGGCGCGGTGGTCGCCGGGTACGGGCCACCATGATGCTGCGCCCGGGTGACGGCGACGCCGGTTGGCCATTGACCCCAGATGAGCCGCCCGGCGCGCTCCTCGAGAAGCGGCAGGACCGCAGTGACCAGGCCGGAATCGGCTGCTTCGGCGAAGACGGCTGCCGTCAGCGTGCCGTGAAGGGCTTCGAGCGCCGACGAGAGATCGCTCGTGTCGCGGTAGGTGACGACCAATGCGGAGGGTCCGAAGCACTCCACGAGCAGGGCATCCGGGCGTGCGTGGACCTGCTCCGCCGTCGTGACGAGGAGGGTTGCGACGGGCCGGCCAGTGGCGTCCGAGCCGCCGGTGAGCACCTCGGCGCCCCCGGCATCGAGCACTGACCGCAGCGATTGACGGAAGGTCTGCTCGATCTGGGCGTTCAGCAGGGGATGCAATGAGGCCTGGTCGACACGCTCGACGAGGTCGGGGGCAATGGGCACGGCCTCGGGCCAGAAGAGGAGACCGGGCTTGGTGCAGAACTGGCCGCTGCCGAGAGTGAACGAGTCGACGAAGCCCTCGAAGATCTCGGTCGTGCGGCCGGCTGCCGCCGCAGGCCCGACCACCACCGGGTTGAGGCTGCCGAGCTCCCCGTAGAACGGGATCGGTGTCGGTCGGCGCGAAGCCACGTCGAACAGGAACCGGCCGCCCGGCACCGACCCGGTGAAAGCCGCTGCGGCCACCCGTGGGTCCTCGAGCGCGGTCACGCCCACGTCGACTCCTGAGATCAGCCCGAGGGTGCCGTCGGGAGCTCCGGCCTCCGACAGCGCCTTCGCAAGGACGGCGAACGTCGCCTCGGACAGTCGCGGATGTCCGGGGTGGGCCTTGACGATCACGGGGCATCCGGCGGCAAGCGCGGATGCGGTGTCGGTGCCCGGGACGCTGAACCCGAACGGGAAGTTGCTGGCCGCGAAGACGAGCACCAGGCCGAGCGGGCGCGAGGTGAGGCGGAGATCGGGTCGGCCGACGGGTGGGGCGGCCTGGTCGGCTGGGTCGATCTCGGCGCGCGTCGCCTCCTCGATGGCATCGGCGTAGAGCTCGAACTGGTACGTCGTACGCGCCAGCTCGCCGCGCAGGCGCGGCTCGGGCAGGCGTGTCTCCTGCAGGGCAAGGGCGACCAGCTCGTCCTCGGCAGCGCGCAGTCCGGCGGCGCAGGCAATCAGGAAAAGGCGACGCTGGTCGATGGGGCACTCGTGCAACGGGATGCGAGCCGCGTGGCCCGCGGCCAGGATCCGCTCGAGCTCGGCCGGCGGCGTAGGAACAAGAGCGGGCAAACTGGTAATACCGGTCATGCCGGTTACGGTCGCATGTCCGGCCGCGGCGGTCAAGCCACGGGTTCAGTCCATGGGGTAGAGGCTCGCGCCGCCGTCCACGGTGAGGACGGACCCGGTCATGTAGGAGGCGAGCGGGCTGCAGAGGAACAGGAAGGCGTCGGCCACCGACTGCGGCGTCTGGAGGTCGCCGATGGGGATGGCCCGGGCCGCGCGCCGACGGTAGTCGTCGTCGGTGTCCCACTGGTGCTTGGCCATGCCGGCGCCCACGATGCCCGGGGCCATCGCGTTGGCCCGGATGGAGCGTGGGGCGAGCTCGCGGGCGAACGCCCGGGTCAACTGGACGACGGCTGCCTTCGATGCGGTGTAGGGCCCGATCTCGGGCCACGGGACCTGGTGGACCCACGACGTCGTGAAGACCAGGTGCCCGGGGAGTCCCGCTGCAATCCAGTGCCGTGCCGTCTGGCGTGCGGTGACGTACGCACCGCGCACGTTGATCCGGAGGAGGTCGTCGAACTCGTCCAGTGGATAGTCGACGAGCTCGTGCGTCCCCACGACACCGGCATGGCACAGCATCGTCGTCGGCCAGGCGCCGAACTGGTCGCGCACCTGTGCCAGTGCCCGGTCCATGTCGTCGGGGTCCGTGACGTCGGTCTGACGGTAGACGGAGGCGGAGCTCTCGGTGGCGACGGGCGCTGCCACGTCGAGAATGCAGACCTTCGCCCCGTGCGCGGTCAGGGTCGCAACGATGGCCTCGCCGAGGGCTCCGGCGCCACCGGTGATGACGACCACCTCGGAGGAGAGGTCGAGCGCGACGCGCCGGTCGGTCATTCGGGATCGTCCTGCAGACCCGTGTCGTCATCGATGGACTGCCCCACGTCGCGAAGGACTGACGCGAGGCTCGGGGTCGCGTCAGCCCGCGAGCGAAGGACCTCCGCGAGGGGGCGGTCGAGATCCTTTCCGTAGAACTTCTCGGCCGCGCCGATGTGGTCGAGCATGGCACGGCGAGCCGCGTCCGGATCCTGCTCGGCGATGGCCGTGACGATCACGTCGTGCAGGGGGACGGCGGCGCCACTGACCCGGCGATCACTCAGGCTGCGCAGCATGATCCCGTGTGTCAGGTTGCGGATCGAGCCGAACATGACCTGGAGCACCGGATTGCCGGAGGCGACCGCGATCGACTCGTGGAAGGCGAGGTCGAGATCGGCAGCTCGCGCCACCGAAGCCCCTTCGAAGGCGCCGAGGAGGTCTCGCATCTGCCCGAGCTGCTCGTCGGTCCGGTGGATGGCCGCCAGCGCGGCCGCCTCCGATTCGAGCATGCTGCGCGCTGCGATCAGGTGTCTCGCATGCACGTCACCGCGACGGGCGAGCAGGTCGGCCTTGCCGCCCTCGCCGGTGGGGTTGACGGTGCGGACGAAGCTCCCTCTGCCCGGGGACACGGCGATGAGACCGCGCTCGTTGAGTGCGCGGAGCGCCTCGCGGATGACCGGTCGGCTGACGGCGCACATCTCGGCGAGCGTCCGCTCCGAAGGCAGGCGCGTGCCCGGCGGCCACTTCTTCGTGACGATCTCGTCCTCGATCGCCGCGACGATCTGGTGAACGCCGACGGGCTGCTCATGAGCCAAATTGGTCAAACCGGTCATGCCAGTCAGCGTGACAGTCGGGCGCACGGCCGTCAATGTGCGGCCAATCCTGTCATGTCGCTTGACAGTGAAAGTGCGCTCGGTCACACTCTCTCTGGTAATACCAGTTTGACCGGTTTGATCACACGAAATCCGAGGTACTGATGTCCGCGCTGCTCGACGTCCATGACGTCACCAAGCGATTCGGCGGCGTACAAGCGCTGGCCGGCGTGTCCTTCTCCGTCGAGAAGGGCGAGGTGCTCGGCCTCATGGGAGACAACGGGGCGGGCAAGTCCACCGTGATGAAGACCATCGCGGGTGCGCACCGTCCCGACCAAGGGACGCTCCGACTGCATGGCCAGCCCGTCACCTTGCGCAGCCCGCGCGACGCAGCAGTCGCCGGCATCGCGGTGGTCTACCAGGACCTTGCGCTCGTGAACTCGCGCGACGTCGCCGCCAACGTCTATCTCGGTCGGGAACTGACCCGGTTCGGGTTCCTGCGCAAGCGTCAGATGCGTGCGGAGGCCCGTGAGGTCATCGACTCGTTGGGGATCCGGATCCGGTCCGTCCGCTCGCAGGTCGGCGGCATGTCGGGTGGCCAGCGCCAGTGCGTGGCCATCGCCCGTGCTGTGCACCAGGGCGGCGAGCTGGTGCTCCTGGACGAGCCCACGGCAGCCCTCGGTCCCGAGCAGCAGGCGAACGTGCTTGACCTGATTCGACGGCTGCGCGACCAGGGAACGACCGTGATCGTCGTCAGTCACAACGTCGAGCACGTGATGGACGTCTGCGACCGCGTCGTCGTCATGCGCGCTGGCCGGGTGGCAGGAGTGCGTCGCGTTGCCGAGACGACTGCCACGGAGTTGATCCACCTGATCATGGGCTCTCCAGGAGTCACGCCGCCGCCAGAGCTGGTCGCCCAGCCTTCGCCGTCCACCGATTCGTCCCTGGAGTCCTGATGAGCACCGCCCTTGCCCCCGCCGCCTTCGCCACGGACGACGCACCCTCACGCCGGCTCAAGCTGGTGTCCGGGGAGGAATTCGGCATCCTCGTCGCGACCATCCTGGTGATCCTGGGCGCAGGAACGATTGCCGATGGCTTCTTCTCCTCCGAGAACCTGCTCAGCATCGCCCAGCAGATCGCCCTGCTCGGCATCGTCGCGACGGGCATGACCTACGTCATCGTCGTCGGCGAGATCGACCTCTCCGTGGGATCCCAGTACGGATTCCTCGCGATCGCGCTGGCCTGGATGCTGCATGACGTCGGCATTCCGATCGGCCCCGCGATTCCCCTCGTCCTGCTCCTCGGTGCAGCAATCGGGGCCGTCAACGGCGTGGTGACGGTGCTCTTCCAGATCCCGTCGTTCGTCGTCACCCTGGCGACCCTCAGCATTCTTCGCGGCGGTGCGCTCCTGCTTTCCGAAGGCGTACCGCTCAAGGGATCCGCCGACACCGCCTTCCGCGATCTCCTGGCCGGCCATCCGCTGCCGAACCTGAGCGCGCAGAGCGTCTGGATGATCGGAGTGATGGTCATCGGCGGTCTCGTCCTGGCCTTCACGCGGTTCGGTTCCGACGTCTACTCCGTCGGCGGCAACCCCAAGGCCGCGCGGGATGCCGGAATCAACGTCTCCCGGGTCAAGGTCACCTGCTTCGCGCTCGCAGGCGCCCTGGCGGGTCTGGCTGCGATCATCATGGTCGCCTGGCTCGGCTCGGCGAACCCGCTGACCGGAACCGGGTTCGAGCTCAGCGTGATCGCCGCCGTCGTGGTCGGCGGGGCCAGCCTCACCGGTGGCAAGGGCACCGTCTTCGGGACCTTGCTCGGCGCGATCATCGCCGGCGTCCTGAGCAACGCCCTCGTCCTGGCCGGTATCGACGGCAACTGGCAGCAGGTCGCAACGGGCGCGCTCATCCTCGTTGCCGTCCTGCTCAACAAGCTCGTCGCCAATCGGGCGGCCCGCGCCAGAACGCCGTGACCCAGCAACGTCCCTGATCCATCCGTTCACATCCACTGCACAGAGAACCGAGGCAAAACCATGGTCGAGTCCATCCAGCCGCCGACCCGGCGCAACATCCTTCGTGCCGGAGGCTTCGCGGCCGCCTTGGGAGTGGGCGGGAGCCTGATCACCGCTTGTTCGTCCGAGAAGACCCCCGATGCCGATGTGTCGGCCGGCAGCCAGAAAGGCAAGAAGGTCGTCTTCGTCGTCCACGACAAGAACCCCTTCTTCGCTCCGGTTCAGAAGGGCTTCGAGAACTTCGCGGCCGTGATGGGCTGGGATGCCCAGTTCACCGGCCCGCCGGCGTTCGACGTGCAGGCGACCGTCGACCTCCAGGCCAACGCGCTCAACTCCAAGCCGGACGGTGTCATCTTCACCCGCGCCGACGACTCCGCCTTCGACGCGAACATCGAGCGCGCCAAGGCTGACGGAGTTCCGGTCGTGCTCTCCAATGTGGCCAGCGCCGGATTCGAGAAGTTCCAGATCGGCTTCGTGGGCCAGAAGTTCGTCGAGGCCGGCGAGGTCTGTGGTCAGCAGATCGCGAAGTACGCCAAGGAGCGCAGCGGCAAGACCAGCGGCGTGATCATCGCCGGCAACTTCGCCCCCGGGAACAGCGCGCTCGAGGAGCGCATCGCGGGCACCAAGCTGGGTGTCGAGGCCTACAACAAGGAGAACGGCACGTCGTTCACGGTGGAGACGCTGGTGACCTCGACCGACGAGGCCAAGGCCGTCTCGCTGATCGACGCTCGCTACCGTCGCAGCCCCGTCGTCGGCTGGGCGATGTCGGCCTTCGACCACCAGTTCGTGTCGACATGGGCGAAGTCGAAGGACCTCGTCGGCAAGTTCGGCGTCGGCGGCTTCGACCTCATCGGTCCGGTTCTCGACGGCATCGCCGACGGTTCGATCGACTTCTCCCTCGGGCAGAACCCGTACGCCCAGGGCTGGGTTGCCGCATCCATGATCGCGATGGAGATCGACCCGAAGTTCCCCGGCTGCGTCGTCGACACCGGAGCGGAGATCGTCGACAAGTCCAACGTCGCAGCCGTACAGAAGCGCGAGGCCGCGTTCGTCTGATCGCCCCCACCACAGTCACGGACCCCAACATGAAGATCACCTCGGTCGAGACCCTTCGGCCAACCATCCAGCCCAACCTGCTCTTCGTCCTCGTCACCTCCGACGACGGCACGGTGGGCCTGGGGGAGGCGTTCTTCGGTGCCCGCGCCGTCGAGGCCTACATCCACGAGACGGCTGCGCCGATCCTTCTGGCGATGGAGAACCCGTCGCCAGAAGGAACGGCATCGGCACTGCGCAACTACCTGGGCTACCAGGGAGCGGGTGCGGAGACACGAGGCAATGCGGCCGTCGAGCTCGCACTCTGGGACCTGCTGGGCAAGTCGACCGGGCGCAGTCTTGCCGAACTTCTCGGCGGGCCGATCAGGGACTCCGTGCGCATCTACAACACGTGCGCGGGCGCCGACTACGTGCGCACGTCGACCCAGCAGGCGTCGGACAACTGGGGTCTGAGAGACGAGAGCGACGAGGGCCAGTGGGAGGACCTGCAGGCCTTCCTCACCCGTCCCGCGGAGCTGGCCCGAAGCCTGCTCGGCGACGGCATCAAGGCCATGAAGGTGTGGCCGTTCGACCGGGCGGCGGAACGCACCCGTGGCACGGAGATCTCGAACCTGGAGCTCGACCAGGGCCTCCAGGTCATCGCGGACATCCGCGACGCGGTCGGCGCCGAGATGGACATCATGGTCGAGCTGCACGGGTTGTGGCAGCGCCGGGCAGCCACGCGGATCATGCGGGAGCTGGCAGCATTCGACCCGTACTGGGTCGAGGACCCGATCCGGCCCGATGCCGTCGACGCCTACCAGCAACTGCGGCGGGACGTCGACGTACCGATCGCCACGGGGGAGACAGCCGTCGGACGCCGCGGCTTTGCTCCCTTGCTGGCTGCGGGCGTGATCGACTACGCCACCGTCGACGTGCAGTGGACCGGCGGCATCAGCGAGGCCCGCAAGGTCGCTTCGCTTGCCGACATGTACGCCGTGCCGGTGGCACCCCACGACTGCACCGGGCCGGCGACACTCGCCGCCTGTGCACACTTGACTGCGAGCCAGCCCAACGGATTGATCCAGGAGACCGTGCGGGCCTTCCTTCGTACGTGGTACGACGAGCTCGTGGAAGGACTCCCGCAGATCGACGGCAGCACGCTCCATGTCTCATCGCGGCCGGGGCACGGCGTCACCCTGCGTCCCGAGGTGCTGGAGTCTGGCCGGCACGAGCGTCGCATCAGCACGTTGTGAGGACGGTTCCGTGCGCGCACTGAGGTGGTACGCCGCCCACGACCTCCGACTGGACGACGTCGCCGTGCCGGTGGTCGGCAGCGGCCAGGCCCTGGTGCGGGTCGAGCGAGTGGGACTCTGCGGGACCGACCTTGAGGAGTACGTCCACGGGCCCCTCGACATCCCGGTCGGCTCGCCGCATCCCAGGTCCGGCGCGCAGGCTCCGCTGACCCAGGGACATGAAGTGGTCGGTGTCGTTGTTGAGTGCCCCGACCGGCCCGAGTGGCTCGGCCGCCGGGTGATCCCAGACGTGGTCGAGGGTTGCGGTCGGTGCTGGTGGTGCGCGAGTCACGAGGAAGGGCTCTGCCCGGAGCTCGTCGTCCTGGGCATGCACGCTCCCGGCGGCCTGGCGGAGTTCATGCTCTGCCGATCGGCCACGTTGGTGGAGGTCCCGGCGCACGTCGAGCCCGACGTGGCCGCCTTCGCCGAACCGGTCGCGGTGGCGGTGCGTGCGATCGCCAAGGCCGGTGACCTGCGCGGAACCGCCGTCGTGGTGGTCGGCGCCGGGGTGGTCGGCAACCTGATCGTGCAGGTGGCCCGCGCCGCGGGTGCCCTCGTCGTTGCGCAGGACCCGTCATCGGGCCGCCGGGCACTGGCCCTGGACGCAGGTGCCAGCGTGGCAGCCGCCGATCGTGAAGGCACGGCCCGCGCCGTGCTCGGAATGCACCACGGTCGGCTCGCTGACGTCGTCTTCGAGTGCGCGGGACGCGACGAATCCTTCGCCGACTCCGTGGCGTTGACCCGCAGCGGTGGGACCGTCGTCCTGGTCGGCCTGAGCGCGAGCGGACCGGCGCTGCCCTGGCGCGACGTCGTCCTCGGCGAGAAGCGGTTGATCGGTACGGCCGCGCACCTGTGGGACGTCGACGTCGCCACCGCAGTGCGCCTGCTCGCCGATGGCACCGTCGACCCGCGCCCGATGATCAGTGAGGTCGTCCCGCTCGACGGAGTGGTCGACGCGCTGGAGCGGCTCGCCGTTCCCAACCACCTTGCCAAGATCCTGGTCGACCCCACCCGAGAAGGTGCTTCCTGATGCACGCACAGCCCCAACTCCTCCGGGAGGCCGCAGCCGACGTCGGTGAGGGCCCGGCCTGGGATGCCGCGACCCAGACCCTGCTCTGGGTCGACATCCACGCCTGCGAGGCCTACCGCGAGGACCTGTCCGGTGGCACCGAGGTGATCCGGGTGGACCGGCACGTCGGCGCTGCATTGCCTTCGGCCGTCGCAGGTGAGGTGCTGCTCATGCTGCGCGACGGGTTCTGGGTGCGACGAGGTGACGGCAGCCTGACCGAGCTGACCAGCCCGCTCGCCGACCTTCCCGGGATGCGCTTCAACGACGGCAAGGTCGACCCGCGCGGACGCGCCTTCGGCGGCACCATGCCCTATGCCGCTGGCACTGGCCTGGGTGCGCTCTACCGCCTCGACCCCGGCCCGGTCGCGACCACCTGCGTCGATCCGCTGTTCCTGTCCAACGGTCTGGGCTGGACGCCTGACGGGACCGGGATGTACGTCGTCGACAGCGGCGCCAACACCGTCTTCCGTTACGCCTACGACGCCGACAGCGGATCGCTCTCCGCCCCGGTCACCTTCGTCGACGTACCCACCGCCGAGGGAATGCCTGACGGCCTGACGGTGGATGACGACGGTTGCGTGTGGCTGGCCCTGTGGGGTGGCGGCCAGATCCGGCGCTACACGCCTGATGGCCGTCTCGACCGCGTGGTCGAGCTCCCGGTCAGCCAGCCCACGAGCATGTGCTTCGTCGGTGCCGACCTCTCGACCCTGGCGATCACGACGGCGAGGTATGGCCTCGATGCCGACGCCTTGTCGAAGCAGCCCCTTGCCGGGTCGTTGTTCGCCCTCGACGTCGGGTGCGGCGGGCCTGCCGCCACGCCCTGGATCCCCTTTGAGAAGTGAGTGAATTCCATGCCTGACCATGACCTCCGCATCGTCCGATTCACCGACGAAGGTGGCGCAGCGCGCGTGGGGGTGCTCCGTGCCGACCACGTCCACCCGCTCCCGGTCGCCTCGCACGGTGACCTCCTGCAGATGACTGCCGCCGGACTCCGGGAGGCGACGGATGCAGCCGTCGCAGGGGAGGGCATCCCGTCCCGTCTCGTGACGTTCCTTCCGCTGATCGACGCGCGCACCGAGGTCTGGGCTGCGGGCGTCACCTACCTGTCGTCGAAGAACGCCCGCGAGATGGAGAGCGCCGAGCCGAGCGTCTACGCGAAGGTCTACGACCACCCTCGCGCGGAGCTCTTCTTCAAGGCGCCCGCGTGGCGTGTGGTGCCGAACGGCGGCGACATCCGGGTGCGAGCGGATTCGGAGCTCAACATCCCCGAGCCGGAGCTGGCACTCGTGCTCTCCGCCGCCGGCGAGATCCTCGGCTACACGATCTGCAACGACGTCAGCTCGCGCTCCATCGAGGGGGAGAACCCGCTCTACCTTCCGCAGGCCAAGGTGTACGACGGATCGTGCTCGCTGGCCGACTCCTGGGTACCGGTGTGGACGGTGCAGGACCCCTACGACCTGCAGATCGACATCGCCATCACGCGTGGTGAAGACACGGTGTGGGCCGACACGACCACGACCGGTCTCCTGCACCGCGACCTCGCCGAGCTCGCGCGGGTGCTGTTCGTCGAGCTGTCGATGCCCGACGGCGCGGTCCTGGCGACAGGCACCTGTCTGGCACCGTCGATGGACGTGACGATGCTGCACGGGGACGTCGTGACGATCTCGATCACAGGTGTCGGGGAACTGGTCAACACCGTGGTGCAGCCCGAGCCCACACCGCTGCGGTCGTCGATCCGACGGATGGTGCCGGCCTGACAGGATCAGCCCATGCGACCTGGTGACCCTGGCTGGCTCGAGGCGGAGCAGAGCCGCCTCCTGGACTTCGGGACCAGCGCTGCGCCGGGTTCCTGGCTCGACGACGTCGGGCTCGCCGACCCGGGTCAGCCGCGCCAGACCTGGCTCTGCGCACGGACCTTGTACGTGCGCAGTCTCGGTGTCCTGCTCGGGCACCCCGGATCGGGGCTCCTTGCGGCAGGAGCCCTCGCGGCGCTGGACGAGGAGTTCCGCGACCACGAGCACGGCGGCTGGCTGCCGGTCGAGAAGTCCTGCTACCAGCACGCGTTCGTGCTGCTCGCTGCGGCCACCGCGCACCGGGCGGAGGTCCCGGGAGCGGAGCGCCTGCTCGCCGAGGCCGAGGCGGTGTTCGAGGAGCGGTTCTGGGACGAGCGCAGCGGCATGTGCATCGACGAGTGGTCACGTGACTGGTCGACCCCGGCGTCGTACCGCGGGTTGAACGGCACGATGCACGCGGTAGAGGCGATGCTGGCCGTGGGCGGCGTGTGGACCGATCGCGCGGCCCGCATCTGCGAGCGGGTCGTCGGCATCGGCAGGGACTTCGGCTGGCGGTTGCCCGAGCACTACGACGAGCAGTGGGTGCCGCAGCCCGACTTCAACCTCGAGCAGCCCAACGACCAGTTCAAGCCGTACGGCGCCACGGTCGGCCACGCCTTCGAGTGGGCACGCCTGCTGCTGCACCTGGATGCCGCGACCGGCCGGGACCACACGGCCGCGGCAGCCGCGTTGTACGAGCGCGCGGCGACCGACGGCTGGGCCGTCGACGGTGCGGAGGGGTTCGTCTACACGACCGACTGGGACGGTCGCCCGGTCGTGCACGACCGGATGCACTGGGTGGTGGCCGAGGCCGTCGCGGCGGCGAGTGTGCTCCACGCCACGACGGGCGAGGAGCGTTACGACCGCGACGCCCGGACCTGGTGGGAGTACGCGGACCGGTACCTGCTCGATCGCGAGCAGGGGTCGTGGCACCACCAGCTGGATCGCCACCAGCACCCGCTGCGCACGGTGTGGCCGGGCAAGCCCGACCTCTATCACGCGGTCCAGGCGACTCTTTTCGCGCGCTTTTCCGCCCGCGGGTCGCTCCCGGAGGCCATTGCCAGCGCCAAGGGCCAGTAGTACTCTCTGCAACAGCGTTGCACACAGTATCGCTCACTCGCAGCCCCAGGAGACAGGTCAGTTGAGCAGGGAAGCATCGCCGAGAGCCGGCGCCGACAGCGACTTCGTCATCGTGGACATCCGGGCCACGACCGTCTCGGTCCCGCTCGAGGCGCCGTTGCGGCATGCCGTCGGTGCGCACTGGGGACGGTTCGTCCGGACGATCATCGAGGTCGAGACCGCCGACGGCCTGATCGGACTCGGCGAGATGGGCGGCGGTGGGGAGAGCGCCGAGGCGGTCTTCCGGTCGCTGCTGCCCAGCCTGCGCGGGCACAACCCGTTCAACCTCGAGGAGCTGCGGTTCGCTGTCTGCAACCCGACGGCGAGCCTCTACAACAATCGCACCCAGGTCCACGCGGCCCTCGAGTTCGCCTGCCTCGACCTGGTGGGCAAGAAGCTCGGCGTCTCGGTGTCGGACCTCCTCGGCGGGCGCGTGCGCGACGAGGTCGGCTTCGCGAGCTACCTGTTCTACCGCTACGGCAACCCCGAGACCGGCGAGGGTGAGGTGCGCACTCATGACCAGCTGGTCGCACATGCCCTCGAGCTGAAGAAGGAGCACGGCTTCTTCTCGCACAAGCTCAAGGGCGGTGTCTTCGGTCCGGACTACGAGGTGGAGGGCTACCTCGCCCTGGCCGAGGCGCTTCCGGGCGACTCGTTCCGCTACGACCCCAACGGCTCGCTCAGCGTCATCGACGCCCTTCGCGTCGCCGATCGCATCCAGGGTGTGAACAACGACTTCCTCGAGGACCCCTGCTGGGGACTCGAGGGCAACATGCAGGTTCGTCGTCCCGGCCTGCTGCTGGCGACCAACCAGGTCGTGGTCAACTTCGAGCAACTGGCCAGCAACATCCTGCGTCGTGCGGTGGACGTGATCCTGCTCGACACCACGTTCTGGGGCGGGATCCGGCCGTGCATCAAGGCGGCTGGGGTGTGTGAGACCTTCCAGCTCCCGATTGCCGTGCACAGCTCGGGGGAGCTCGGCATCCAGCTGGCGACGATGCTGCACCTGGGTGCGGTGCTGCCCAATCTCACCTACACCGCCGATGCGCACTATCACCAGCTCCGCGACGACATCATCGTCGGCGGCAAGATGCAGTACGTCGACGGGAGGATCGCGGTGCCGGACGGTCCCGGACTCGGGGTCGAGCTGGACCGCGACAAGCTGGGGGAGTACGCCGAGGAGTACCGCCGGCTCGGCGGCTATCCCTACGACCGTGACCCCGGGCGCCCGGGCTGGTTCCCGCTGGTGCCCAACACCCGATGGGCGGACCCCACGGATGCGGCCCGGCCCACGGATGCCCGCCTGGCCTGGTGAGTCAGCAGGCGGTCATGGCGCTGCGTCGGGCGTGAGCTGGCCGATCGCCCAGATCGCGGACTCGATGTGTGTGGTCATCGCGTCGTGGGCGCGTCGACTGGCGCGTGCCTCGATGGCAGCAGCGATCGCCTCGTGCTCGTGAAGGGCACGCTCGACGGCGGCCGGAACGGTGCCGGTCGCCTTGCGGGCGACAGCGAGCAGGTCGGACATGGGAGCGAGCACGCGCGCCAGGACTGCGTTGCCGCTGGCGGTGGCGACGGCCTGGTGGAAGGCGATGTCGGCCTCGAAGACGTTGTCCCCGGTCTCGTGGGCCACGCGGAAGTGGGTCAGGGATCGTCGGATCGCGGCCAGGTCGTCGTCGGTCCGGTTGCGGGCGGCACGTGCCGCCGCCGCGGGTTCCAGGATGAGGCGGACGTCGTAGAGCTCGGCGATCGTGTTGTCCTGGAGCAGCGCAGAGATCGCAGAGGTGGCCAGCGTGCTCTGCGCGGTGCCGTCGAGCACCCGTGCCCCGAGCCGAGGACGGATCTCGACGAGCCCGAGCGTGCGCAGGCCCTGCATGGCTTCGCGCACCGTGTTGCGTCCGACGCTGTGCGCGGCCATCAGTTCCTGCTCGGTGGGCAGTTGGTCGCCCGGCTTGAAGTCGCCGCGCGCGATCCCGGCCAACAAGGCATCGGTGACGGACTTGCTCAGACGTTCGGTCATGACGGACCCATCTGCGGCGGAGGGGTTGACGTCGCCGATCCTAACATTCATCCTGTTTGTGGGATGAATGCTTCTCGGGGGAGGGGAAGGTGGCCATGGCCACCGTGGCTGGCACGCCGCCAGGGGGTTCAGCTCCTGCTGGCGTCACCCAGTGCGGCACTGATCGAGGCGGCGGCTTCCGCGCAGGAGCGGCCGACGTCCGCGACTCGCTTCTTCATGCGGTACGACGGTCCCGACACGCTGATCGTCGCGATCGGCCTCCCGGTCACGTCCGTCACTGCGGAGCCGACGCACGTGACCTCGGGGTCGTTCTCCTCGCGGTCGACGGCATAGCCGCGACGGGCGCTGAGGGCCAGGTCCGCCAGGAGGGCGTCGTGGTCGGCCAGCGTGTGTGCGGTGCGCTGGACGAGGGTCTGTTCGCGCGCCTTGCGCTCCGACTCCTCCGGCGGCAGTGCGGCCAGATAGGCCTTGCCCATGGCGGTGTTGGCGATGGGCATCCGCTGCCCGACGATCGACATCACCCGCACCGTGACCTGGGGCTCGAGCCGCTCGACGTAGACGACCTCGTTGCCCTCGATCACGCCGAGGTGGACGGTCTCGTTCCAGGTGTCTCGAAGCTGGGAGAGGAGCGGCATCGCCAGCGCGCGCAGGTCGACCCGGTTGGTGTAGTCGTGGGACAGGGCCAGGGCCTTGCCCGCGAGTCGGTAGCGGCGGTCCTCGGGCGACTGGTTGGCCCACCCTGCGTCCCGGAGCGTGCCGAGCAGGCGCGAGACGGTGCCCTTGTCGAGGCCGGCACCGGCGGCGAGCTCGGTCACCGTCGCGCCGTCCCGGGCGTCTCCGATCATCTCCAGCAGGGTCAGCCCGCGCTGCAGTGTCCGGGTCGTGCCGCGCGTCGCCGCTTCGTCCTTGGCCGCGGGGTTCGCCATGCCTACACATCCTTCGCTTGAGGGCGGGAGTCGATCCTCGCACATCGGGGTCACTGAATGAATCTTTGTTGCACGTAGTGCTTGACAGCCGCCAATGTGACTTGCTTCACTGTCTCACACAACGCAACGACGTTGCACCCAATGGCCCGAGCGGGCCTTTGAGAAGGAGAGAAAATGCTTCGACCCAACATCCGCGCCGCGGCGGCCGCCTGGCGTCGCCCCGCACTCCTGGTGAGCGCGTCGCTGCTTGCCCTGTCGCTGACGGCCTGCTCCGACGCAGACGTGGCCTCCGACAAGGACAAGGCCGAGGGCAAGAACCTCAAGGTCGGCCTGATCATGCTGCAGGGCGACACCTACTACCAGGGCATCCAGTCCGGCCTCGAGGCCGCCGTCGAGGCTGACGGTGGCTCGGTCACGACGGGCCTGTCCAACAACGACCCGGCCACCGAGTCGCAGGTCGCGCAGAACATGATCCAGAGCAAGGTCGACGCGATCCTCATGCAGCCGACCGGCGGCGACGCGTCGATCGCGACCATGCAGGCCATCCAGAAGGCCGGGATCACCCTGATCTGTTACGGCAACTGCACCGACGCCGCGCTCGAGCCCGACAACTCCTCGGGTGTCATCCAGTCGGACAACACCGCGCTCGGCACCGGCACCGGTGCACTCGCCGCCACCTACATCACCGAGAAGCTCGGCGGCAAGGCAAAGATCGCGATCCTGAACTGCGACATCGCCTCTGCCTGCAAGCTGCGCAAGGCCGGCTTCAAGAAGGCCCTCGAGGACGCGGGCGTCGAGGCCGACTACGTCACCGACCAGGAGGCGTACCTCGCTGACAAGTCCACCGCTGTCACCGCCGACATCCTGACCGCCAACAGCGACGTGGACCTGATCTGGGCCTCGAACGAGGGCGGCACCGTGGGTGCCGTCGTGGGCGTCAAGCAGGCCGGCCTGAAGATCCCGGTCTACGGCACCGACATCTCCGTCCAGCTCGCCGAGATGCTGCTCGATGCCGACGGCATCCTCCAGGTCACGACCGGACAGGACCCGGTGAAGACCGCCCAGGGTGCGTACGAGATGGCGAAGAACGCGATCGCCGACAAGGCGAACGACCCGTTCGTGGTCGAGCTTCCCGGCATCGTGTACGACCGCGCGAACAAGGCCGGCGTCGACGAGTTCATCGCCTCCGCCAAGTAGCGCCCGACGGCAGGAGAGGCGGTGCCGCCCTCCCCACTGGAGGCACCGCCTCTCCTCGCCTCACTGACCAGACCTGCCCGAACCGTCCCCATCGTCGAAGCGAGGTGACCCATGGATGCCGCAGTCCCCGTCCTCGAGTGCCGCAACCTGAGCAAGAGCTACGGCCCCGTGCAGGCGCTGAGCGCCGTCGACTTCACGTTGCACCGCGGGGAGGTCCGGGCACTTCTCGGCAAGAACGGTGCCGGCAAGTCCACCCTGGTCAACCTGATCTCGGGCTCCGTGCGGCCCGACGACGGCACGATCCGGCTCAGTGGCCAGGAGGTGCACTGGGACGGACCCGGCGCGGCCCGCGCCGGCGGCATCTCGGTGGTGCACCAGGAGTTCAGCCTGGTCCCCGGCCTGACCGTGGCCGAGAACATCACGATGGGTCGCTGGCCGGCCCGCGGCGGATTCATCAACCAGGACCGACTCCTGGTCGAGGCACAGCGCGCCCTCGACATGCTGGGTGTCGATCTCCCGTCGTGGCAGCTGGTCGGCAGCTTGCCGATCGCGCAGCAACAGATGGTCGAGATCGCGAAGGCGCTGGTCGACGACCCCGAGGTGCTCATCCTCGACGAGCCGACCAGCGCGTTGAACGCCACCGAGGTCGACGTCCTCCTTGCCCTGATCCGGCGGCTGGCAGCCACCGGAGTCACCGTCATCTACGTCTCGCACCGGATGAAGGAGATCCCGCAGGTCGCGGACCGGATGACGATCATGCGTGACGGCCGCGAGGTCGCCACCCTCGGCATCGAGGAGGCCAACCCCGAGCGGGTGGCCGCCCTGATCGCGGGTGAGGTCACCGACGTGGCCACCGCCACCTTCCACGACCGCAGCGAGGCGCCCGTCGCCCTGTCGGTCAGTGGACTGGCCATCGACGGCATCCTGGAGGATGTCAGCTTCGACCTGCATCGCGGTGAGGTGCTGGGCATCGCCGGCTTCCTGGGGTCGGGTCGCACCGAGCTCCTGGAGGCGATCTTCGGGCTGCGCCACGACGTCCGGGGCGAGGTCTGCGTCGACGGCAAGCCGGTCCGCCGGCGCAAGCCCCGCAAGATGCTCGCCCACCGGGTGGCGATGACGTCCGAGGATCGCAAGCACGCCGGCATCGTTCCCGCGCTGGGGGTGGGCGAGAACGTCGTCCTGACTGCCCGCGGACGCGTCCTGCCGCGGTTCTGGCTGCGTGGCCGCGCCGAGGCGCGGTTGCAGGCCGAGACCATCGCCCAGCTCGCGATCCGCACGTCGTCGACCGCCCAGGAAGTGGGCACCCTCTCGGGCGGCAACCAGCAGAAGGCCGTCATCGGGCGTGCTCTCGCCGCCCAGATGCAGGTGCTGCTGCTCGACGAGCCGACCCGGGGCATCGACGTGCACGCCAAGACCCAGATCTACGGCTTGATCCGCGAGCTCGCCCTCTCGGGTCACTCCGCCATCTTCATCTCCTCCGAGCTCGAGGAGATGCCGCTCGTCTGTGACCGCGTCATCGTCCTGCGCGCCGGCCGCAGTTGCGAGGTCCTCGCCGGTGACCAGGTGAGTGCCGAGCGGATCCTTGCCCTGACCATGAAGGAAGTTGACTGACGTTGATTGACACGGCCGTTGCAGAAGTGGAATCACCCCGGAAGCACGCGACATCACCGCTCGGTGCGGCGTTCCAACGCGTGAAGGCGTGGGACGGGATCGGGTTGCTGACCGTCCTGGTCCTGTTGTACGTCGTGCTGTCCATCGCGTCGCCGTACTTCTTCACGATGGACAACCAGCTGAGCATCCTGCAGAACGCCGCGTTCTTCGGGATCGTGGCCTTCGCCATGACGCTGGTGATCGTGTCCGGCGAGATCGACATCTCGGTCGGCTCGATGGCGGCCCTGTCGTCTTCGATGCTCGGTGTCTTCGTGGTCAACCACGGAGTCCCGATGCCGGTGGCCGTGGTCCTGGTGATCGGGTCCGCCGCGCTGATCGGCGCCGGAGCCGGCGCCATGCGTGCGTACTTCGGTGTGCCGACCTTCATCGCCACGCTGGCGCTCTACCTGGCCCTCAAGGGCCTGGCCCAGCTGTTGACCAACAACTTCCCGATGCCGATCGACTCGGAGAGGTTCTTCTACTGGGGCGACGGTCGGGTCCTGGGGATCCCGGTGCCTGCGCTCTACCTCGCCGCCACCTTCCTCGTGCTGGTCATCATCTCCAAGAAGACCGTCTTCGGACGATCGATCTACGCCGTTGGTGGCAACGCCAAGGCAGCCGGTCTGTCGGGCATCAACGTCCGCCGGATCAAGATCCTCGTGATGATGATCGTCGCGATCACCGCGGCCATCACGGGGCTGTTGCAGACGGCGCTGCTCGCATCCGGCAACAGCACCATCGCCGTTGGCCTGGAGTTCGACGCGATCGCGGCCACGATCATCGGCGGCGCGGCCCTGTCCGGCGGCAAGGGATCGATCATCGGCACCGTCATGGGCGTCCTGTTCATCGCCGCGCTCCTCAACGGCATGGTGCTGCTCAGCGTCAACCCCTACGCCCAGCAGGTCGTGCGTGGAGCAGTCGTCCTGGCTGCCGTGCTGGTGAACGTGTGGCGCACGCGGAAGTCCTCGCTCGAATGACCACGCCGCACCGGCGCTGACGACTCCCACCACGGCCCAGAGAGAGAAGAAGAATCGTGATCCAGCTCAGCGAGATGCTGCCGCCGAGGCCAGAGCCGTGGTGGCAACTCCTTCGGCAGTGTGGCGTCGAGAACGTCGTCGCCCTGCTCAACGGAGCCGAACAGGACCAGCGGATGTTCGCCTCCGTCGGTGGCAAGGACTTCGGCAGCACCACCAACGGTGATGCGCCGTGGAGCCTCGCCGCGCTTCAGCGCAACCAGGAGGTCTTCGCTCGCGAGGGCTTCACGGTCGTCGCCTACGAGGACACGGCGCCGATGGACCGCGCCCGTCTCGGCCTCCCGGGCCGGGACGAGGAGATCTCGAACGTCCTCACCCAGATTCGCGCCATGGGTCAGCTCGGCATCCGGACCCTTTGCTACAACTGGATGGCCAAGGCCAGCTGGGGCCGCACCGACCCCGCGATTCCCAGCCGCGGCGGGGCGCTGGTCTCCGGCTACAACCGGTCGGTGGCCCAGGCCCGACCGGCCCTGGTGGAGCCGGGCGAGGTGACCGAGGACCAGATGTGGTCGGCCCTGGCCTACTTCCTGGACGCCGTCGTACCGGTTGCCGAGGAATGCGGCGTCCAGCTCGGCCTGCACCCCGACGACCCGCCGCAGGGCTGGGACCGGAATCTTCCGCGCATCATGAGCTCCGTCGCGGCCTACCTGAGGCTGCTCGACCTCAAGCCCTCTCCTGCCAACGGCATCACGCTCTGCCAGGGCAACTTCTCGCTGATGCCCGAGGTCGTGCGGGGCGAGATCCCCCTGCCGGACCTGATCAGGAAGCTCGGTGGCGAGCGGATCAGCTTCGTCCACTTCCGCGACGTCCGGGGAACGGTCGAGGACTTCGTGGAGACCTTCCACGACGACGGCCAGACCGACCTGCCGGCCTGCATGCAGTCCTACGCCGCGGTCGGCTTCTCCGGGCCGATGCGACCGGACCACGTCCCGACGATGGCGGGTGAGTCCAACGACCACCCCGGCTACGAGACCCTCGGCCGGCTCTTCGCCCTCGGCTACATCCGTGGCGTCGAACAGGCCGCCTTCGGGCACCCCTCGACCCGAGAAAGCGAAGGAATTCGTTCATGAGCGCTGTAGCGACCGAACCGTACGAGACCGTCGACAACGACTTCCACGGCCGCCGGGTCCTCGTGACGGGTGCCGGATCCGGCATCGGTCTGGCCCTCTCACACAAGCTGATCGCTCGCGGGGCGGAGGTCATCGCTGTCGACCTGCGCACCGCCGACGTTCCCGACGGAGCGGTCGGGCTCGACGTCGACATCAGCGACGAGGCGCAGGTCATGCAGGCACTGGCCCGGGTCAAGGACCTCGGTCCCATCGACACCCTGTTCAACAACGCGGGGATCGGGTCGACCAAGAACGTCATCGACTGTGACGTCGATGAGTGGGACCGGGTGTTCAACGTCAACGTCCGTGGCACCTACCTGATGTGCAAGCACCTGCTGCCGTCCATGCTCGACAACAGGTACGGCGTCATCGTCAACACCGCCTCGGCCGCCGGCCTGATCGGTCTGCGGGACCGGGCGGCGTACTGCGCGAGCAAGGGCGCGGTGATCGCCCTGACCAAGCAGATCGCGGTGCAGTGGGCGGCCGACGGCATCCGCTGCAACTCGATCTGTCCGGGCACGGTCGACTCGCCGTGGGTTGCCCGGCTCATCGACGAGGCCGAGGACCCGGTCGCCCGACGTGAGCAGCTCATTGGCCGGCAACCGATGGGCCGCCTGGGCACACCCTCGGAGATCGCGGAGGCCGCGATCTATCTCGCGAGCGACGCGGCGGCCTTCATCACCGGCACCGACCTGGTGATCGACGGCGGCATCACCGCCGGCTGACGCGCTGGCTGACTGCTGACCCTGACAAGAGACGAAGAGAGACACGATGAAGCTGGCAAATCTGCGAGGTCGAGCGACCGTGGTGGTCGACGGCGGCGTCGTTGACGTCGAGCAGGCGAGCTCCGGTGAGTTCGGCCCGGACATCCAGGCGCTGTTCCCGGTGTGGGACCGGTTCTGCGCCTGGGCGGAGCACGGAGTGGCGACTGGAGCGGTGACGCCGATGCCCGCGCCCGCAGAGGAGGCCCTCGAGGCCGTGGTGCCCCGCCCGGGGTCGGTCTTCGCGGTCGGGCTGAACTATCGCGAGCACGCGATCGAGGCCGGGCTCCCCATTCCCGAGGTCCCGCTGGTGTTCACGAAGTTCCCGAGCTCGGTGGCGGCACCGCAGGGCGTCCTCGAGCTCCCCACCGACCAGGTCGACTGGGAGGTCGAGCTCGCCCTGGTGATCGGGCGGACCGCCCGCCGTGTCGCGCAGGCCGATGCCTGGAGCCATGTCGCCGGCGTGACCGGATCGCAGGACTTCTCCGCCCGGGACGTCCAGCTGCTCGGGGGAGCCAAGCCGCAGTTCAGCCTCGGGAAGTCCTTTGAAGGATTCCTCCCGCTGGGCCCGGTGCTGGTCACCGTCGACGAGCTCGAGGACCCGGACGCCATCGGCGTGGAGACCCGGCTCAACGGCGAGTCCGTCCAGAAGAGCAGCACCGCGGACCTGGTCTTCACGGTGCCGCAGATCGTCTCCTACCTCTCCCACATCGTCACCCTGCGGCCCGGCGACGTGATCCTCACCGGTACCCCGTCCGGTGTCGGCCTGGGCCTGCAACCGCCGCGGTACCTCGTTGCCGGTGACGAGGTGACGACGTACGTCGAAGGCGTCGGCGAGATGCACCACGTGTGCCGTGCGCCAGAGGTCCCGTTCGACCCGATCGCGCTCCTCGGTCGAGTGCCGTGACCTCGACGACGGCGACCGGATCGGCCGACGTGGCCGGGTTCCTCGTCTCCTGTGGACTCGTGGACGCCGACGCGCGCCTCTCCGTGGAGCCGCTGACGGGCGGGGTCTCCTCGGACATCTGGCTCGTCGACGACGGCGTGACCAAGATGGTCGTCAAGTCCCCGCTGGCCGAATTGCGGGTCAAGGACGACTGGCACGCCCCCGTCGAGCGCAGCCGGTCAGAGTCCGACTGGTTGTCCGCCGTGGCCGTCCTCGTCCCCGGTTCGTGCCCCGAGGTGCTGGCCTACGACGAAGGCAGCCACCTGCTGGTGCTGGAGTACCTCGACCCGGCGGCCCACCCGCTCTGGAAGCACGAACTGATGGCCGGTCGGGTCGACCTTGATGCAGCGACCGCGGTGGGTGACCGCCTCGGCGAGATCCACCGGCTCACCTCGAACCAGCCGGGTCTTGCCGATCGGTTCGCCACCGACCCTCTCTTCATCTCACTGCGCATCGAGCCCTACTTCGAACGCCTCGTCCAGCGCTATCCGCAACTGGCCGATGCGATCCGCGCGGTGGTCAGCCGCACGCTGGACAGCAGGTTCGCCCTCGTCCACGGCGACGTCAGCCCGAAGAACATCCTGCTCGGGCCCGACGGGCCGGTCTTCCTCGATGCCGAGACGGCGTGGTGGGGTGATCCCGCCTTCGACGTCGCCTTCTGCCTCAACCACCTGCTGCTCAAGAGCCTGCTGCCCGACCATGACGTGGACATCCACGTCGCTGCCGTCGACGCCTTCTTCTCGGCCTACGCCGCGCACGTGACGTGGGAGGAGAGGAGTCAGCTCGAGGCCCGGGTTGCCGGACTGCTCCCGGCGCTGCTGCTGGCCAGGATCGATGGCCGGTCGCCCGTGGAGTACCTCGACGCGCCGCACCGCACGTTCGTGCGGGCGTTCACCGTGCCCCGGCTCGTCGAGAGTCCGCCAGGCCTGTCCGGGCTGCTGCGCGACTGGAAGGCGGCCCTGGCATGACCGACGTGATCACTGAGGTCCGCACGCGGCGGGTCTGGGACTCGCGGGGCCGCCCCACGGTCGAGGTGGAGGTCGCGACGAGCTCAGGGGCACGTGGCCGGGCGATCGCGCCCGCCGGCGCTTCCATGGGCAGCGGCGAGGCCACCGACCTCCGCGACGGAGGCACCCGACTCGGAGGCCTCGACGTCCGCACGGCCGTCGCCAACGTCCGGGAGATCATCGCTCCGAAGCTGCTCGGGCTCGACGTGGCGGACCAGGCGGGGGTCGACCGGTTGCTCGACGACCTCGACCCGACGCCGACGCGGCACCATCTCGGAGGCAACGCAACGGTGGCGACGTCGCTGGCGGTCCTCCATGCGTCGGCAGCCTCCGTCGGCGCACCGACGTGGCAGCTCCTCGACGCCGAGCCCACCCGGATTCCCCGGCCCCAGGTGCAGATCATCGGTGGCGGCGCGCACGCAGCCCGCCGCGTCGACCTGCAGGACTTCATGGTCGTGCCGATCTCGGCAACCCGCATCGACGAGGCCCTCGAGCAGGTCGCCGAGGTCTACCTCAGCGTGGGTGCGTTG
>JAKFEI010000130.1:0-3849 GCA_036675765.1 Nocardioides sp.
CTGAACCGGTCGGACGTGAAGATCAAGAAGGCCGACGACGGCTCGGCGCCGTCGATCGCGCTCGAACAGAATCCCGACATCCTCAAGGAGATCTCGACGCACCGGGTGCGCCCGGACGCCGTGATCGTCGGATTTGCGGCAGAGACGGGCGATGCCACCGGCAGCGTGCTGGACCTGGCCCGCGCCAAGCTGGTCCGCAAGGGCTGCGACCTGCTCGTCGTCAACGACGTGAGCGGCGGCGCGGTCTTCGGGAGCGCCGACAACGAAGCGGTGATCCTGGGTTCCGACGGCTCGGCCGTCGAGGTTCCACACGGATCGAAGTCCGCCCTCGCACACCTCATCTGGGACAACGTCGTCTCCCGTCTCAGCCAGCGATAGTGAGACGACCGGCCATGACTCCGGCCGGTCCGTATCGTTGGATCGACGACAACAACTGTCACACCGTCATTGCCGAGCGGGTTCGGGGGATCCCGTACTCGGTCTGAGAACCAGGAGCTTCCACCAACATGACCGGACGTCTGTTTACGTCGGAGTCGGTGACCGAGGGTCACCCGGACAAGATCGCCGACCAGATCAGCGACACGATCCTCGACTACCTCCTCGAGCACGACCCGTCGAGCCGGGTTGCCGTGGAGACGCTGTTGACCACCGGCCTGGTCGTCGTCGCCGGTGAGGTCACCACCTCGGCGTACGCCCCCGTCGCCCAGCTGGTTCGGGCGAAGATCCTCGAGATCGGCTACGACTCGTCCGAGAAGGGCTTCGACGGCAACTCCTGTGGCGTCCAGGTCGCCATCGGTGCGCAGTCGGCTGACATCGCGCAGGGCGTCGACGACGCCTTCGAAGAGCGTGTGGACGGTTCGGGCGACGAACTCGACCGCCAGGGCGCCGGCGACCAGGGCCTGATGTTCGGCTACGCCTGTGACGACACCCCGGAGCTCTTCCCGCTGCCGATCAAGATCGCGCAGACCCTCGCCGAGAAGCTCACCGCGGTGCGCAAGGACGGCACGCTGCCCTACCTGCGTCCCGACGGCAAGACCCAGGTCACCATCGAGTACGACGAGGACGACCGTCCCCTGCGTATCGACACCGTGGTCCTCTCGACGCAGCACGCCGAGGACATCGACCAGGAGCAGCTCGCCAAGGACATCCTGGTCAACGTCATCGAGCCCGTGCTCGAGGCCTTCCAGGCCATCGTCCCGTCCGAGGGCTACCAGCTCTTCATCAACCCGACCGGCCGCTTCGTCGTCGGTGGCCCGATGGGTGACGCCGGTCTGACCGGCCGCAAGATCATCGTCGACACCTACGGCGGCATGGCCCGTCACGGTGGCGGCGCGTTCTCCGGCAAGGACCCGTCGAAGGTCGACCGTTCGGCCGCCTACGCCATGCGCTGGGTTGCCAAGAACATCGTTGCTGCGGGCCTGGCCCGTCGCGCCGAGGTCCAGGTTGCCTACGCGATCGGCGTTGCCAAGCCCGTCGGTGTCTTCGTGGAGACCTTCGGCACCGGTGTCGTCCCGGACGAGAAGATCCAGGAGGCCGTGCTCTCGGTCTTCGACCTGCGGCCCGGCGCGATCGTTCGCGACCTCGACCTGCTGCGCCCGATCTACGCCAAGACCGCTGCGTACGGCCACTTCGGTCGCGAGCTGCCCGAGTTCACCTGGGAGCGCACCGACCGCGCCGAGGCGCTCAAGGCTGCTGCCGGGATCTGATCCCACCTGCTTCACCAGACGCCCGTCGTCCCTGCACAGGGGCGGCGGGCGTCTGTGCAATTCCGGATCGCTCCGAGCCGCGTCGGGGGCCGCTGGTAGAACTGCGCCCATGACCCCCACCCCCGACGAGCCGGCGCTGGAGCTGCCCGGCCTCGTGCGGGACCGGGCGGCGGAGGGTCGCGCCAAAGCGGCTGCCACGCGCGCCCGCAAGGTGGCGGAGACGGAGCTGGCCACGGTGGATCCGGTCGCCCGGGTCGTCCTCGAGGTGCCGTTGGCCCACCTGGACCGGGTGTTCGACTACCTCGTCCCCGCAGCGATGGCGGACGGTGCGGTCCCGGGTGCGCGGGTCAAGGTGCGCTTCGCCGGGCAGGCGGTGGACGGCTTCGTGGTGGAACGGACGGCGGCGTCCGGGCATGACGGCGTGCTGTCGCCGCTGCGGCGACTCGTGAGTGCCGAGCCCGTGCTGACCGTTGCGGTGGAATCTCTCTGCCGACGAGTGGCCGAGCGCTACGCCGGTGTCTCTGCGGATGTACGACGCCTCGCTGTCCCGCCACGCCATGCGACCGCGGAGAAGGAGGCCTCGCTGGCATCCCCGCCGTTGCCGGTGCTCGGCGGCTGTGACGAGGCGTGGTCGTCGTACCCGGCCGCCGGGGCGTTCCTCGAGCACCTGCGCAGCGGCCACGCACCGCGTGCCGTCTGGGGTGCGGGGCCGGGTGAGGACTGGCCGGCCCTGCTCGCGCAGATGGCGGGTGCCGCGCTCGCCGCGGGGCGCGGGACGATCATCTGCCTTCCCGACCATCGCGACATCACCCGGGTCGACGCTGCGTTGACGGCATTGCTGGGCGATGGCCACCACGTCACGCTGCAGGCGGAGCCGGGCCCGGCCGCCCGTTACCGCGACTTCCTCGCGGTCAGTCGTGGCACCCGCAAGATCGTGGTCGGCCCGCGGTCCGCGGCCTTCGCGCCCGTCCACGACCTCGGGTTGGTCGTGATCTGGGACGACGGCGACGACCTGCACGCCGAGCCCCGGGCGCCGTACCCACACACGCGTGAGGTCCTGCTCCTGCGGGCCGATGAGGAGAACGCAGCCGCCCTGGTGGGCAGCTTCGCCCGCACCGTCGAGGCCGACCAGCTGCTGCGCTCGGGATGGGCCCGCGAGATCGCGTTGCCGCGGACCGAGGTCCGGGCCCGGGCTCTGGTTGCCGTGTCCGGCGCCACCGAGCAGGCACTCGAACGCGACCCGAACAGCGCCGGCGCCCGGATCCCGCGGGAAGCGCACCAGGCGATGAAGTGGGGACTCGAACGCGGGCCGGTGCTCGTGCAGACCCCACGCGCGGGCTACGCGCTGCGCCTGGCCTGCGAACGCTGCCGCACTCCGGCCCGCTGCGCTGCGTGCGCCGGGCCGCTGGGACTGACCGGTCCCACGACGCCGCCGCGGTGCCGCCTGTGCGCCACCGAGGCGACGGCCTGGGCCTGCCCCGAGTGCGGCGCTGCTGGACTCCGGTCGCCGATGCTCGGCGATGCGCGCACGGCCGACGAGCTGGGTCGTTCCTTCCCGAAGATCCCGGTGCTCGCCTCGTCCGGCGACCGGATCCGGGCAACGGTCGACGGCGCACCACGGCTCGTCGTGGCGACGCCGGGCGCCGAGCCGGTGGCGGACGGCGGGTACGCGGTCGTCGTACTCCTGGACACGTGGTGGGTGCTCGGGCGCGACAGCATGCGCGCTGCCGAAGAGGCTCTGCGGCGCTGGTGCAATGCGGTCGGACTCGTGCGGCCCGGCGGACGGGCGCTGGCGGTCGGTGATCCGGCCCAGCCCGCCCTGCAGGCGCTGGTGCGCTGGGACCCGGCCGGCTTCGCGGCGCGCGAGGCGGAGGAGCGGCGCGAGGCCCGGTTGCCCCCGGCTGCGCGGGTCGCGTCGCTCACCGGCGCTCCCGGTGCGGTCGACGACATGCGTGCCCTGCTGCACCTGCCGGAGGTCGCCGATGTGCTCGGTCCGGTGCCCGTCGAGGGCAACCCTGATGAGGAGCGCCTGATCGTGCGGGTGCCCCGCGTGCAGGGTCCTGCACTGTCGCGGGCCCTGGTGGAGGCACAACGCCTGCGGTCGGCCCGCAAGCTCGATCCAGTGAGGATTCAGGTCGATCCC
>JAKFEI010000436.1:0-3841 GCA_036675765.1 Nocardioides sp.
CGAACCACCTCCGTGCGGGGGCCGACCAGCTCGGCCTCGGCCCCGACGATCATCGCGGGGCGCAACACGATCGGGCTCTGGGTGTAGACGTAGGGCAGGCCGTTCCACTCGATGGCGGGGATCACCGGCGAGACGTCCAGGTCGGTGCCGTCGACCACCCAGGCCCCGTCAGCGACGTCGGCGACGATCTTGAGGGCGACCACGCAGCCCGAGGCCCGCGAGATCTCGATCGCGTGCAGCCCGAGCGTCACGATCTCGCTGGCGTTGCGGGGGAACAGGACGGGGATCCCCAGCGCGGCGAGGGACCGCTCGCTCACGGCCGGCACGGTCGAGGACTTCGAGGCGGGGTCGTCGCCGACCAGCAACACGGCGCCCCCGCGCCGGTTGACGCCGTACATGTTGAGGTGGCGCAGGGCATCGGTGGCACGGTCGACGCCCGGGCCCTTGCCGTACCAGAAACCGGTGACGCCGTCGTGCGTCGCGTTGGCGGCCGGGAGGTCGACCTGGCTGCCCCAGACGGCCGTGGCGGCGAGCTCCTCGTTGAGGCCGGGGACGAAGCGGATGTCGTTCTCGTCCAGCACGTCCTGCATGTCGGCGAGCATCTTGTCGAGGCCGCCGAGCGGGCTGCCCTGGTAGCCCGAGACGAACGACGCCGTGTGCAGTCCGCGGCGGCGGTCGAGGGCGCGGTGCTCGACGAGGAGGCGCGCGATGGCCTGCACACCGGTCAGCAGCGTCGGGGGTGCACCCACGCGGAACCGGTCGTCGAGGTCGTACGACGGCGTCGGCTCGGAGGCCGGGCGGTTCAACAGTTCGGTCACGCGCACGAGCGTGCGCCTTCGGTGGGGTGGATCACAACACGTGTCGTCGAGTTTGGCGACGATCCGCAACCAATCGGGGGCATCAGGGCGCTACCGCGCAACCAGCACACTGTGAGGCGTACTGTTTGTTGCGTGAGCGAGCATGCCGTCCTCGACCGGACCGACCGCCAGATCCTCGATCTGCTGCGGGAGAACGCACGCCGCCCGCTGCGCGAGATCGCGACTGCCGTCGGACTGACCGTCGCGCCGGTGCAGCGGCGCATCGCCCGCCTGGAGAAGATCGGCGTGATCGAGCGCTACACGGTGCAGATCAACCACGGCCGGATCGCCAACGGGATCGAGGCCGTGACCGAGCTGCAGTTCGCCGACGACCTGGACCTCGCCCAGATCATGGAGTTCGTCGCCGGCATCCCGGAGGTCGAGGAAGTGCTCACCCTGGCCGGTGACCCCGACGCGCTGCTGCGCATCCGGGTCGACGGCGTCGAGGACCTCCGGCGGGTGGTCAGCCGGCTGCGCTCGGGGGGTCAGATCTCCAGCACGAAGACCCTGGTGGTCCTGGAGGAGTGGACCCGCTTCAAGTGACGGGTCACGTGACGGGTCAAGTGACGGGCGGCGTCAGCGCGGGCGCCACGACCAGTTCGAAGCGGCGATCCTGCAGGGCCAGCTCGTCCTCGACGAGGTGCCGCAGGTCGTCGACCAGGGAGCGCGGGAGGCCGAGGTCGTCGGCCGTTCGCCCGATGCGTTCGAGTTCGTCGGCGGTGAGGTCGCCGTCCGCGGCGCACATCCGCAGGGTCGTGTAGAGCACGCCGCGACCGCCGGCCCCGATGCCCGGCAGCGCCATGACGTCCTTGATCGACTCATCGACGGCGTACGTGCGCAGGTCGTCGAGCACCCATGACGCGGCGCCTCCTGCGGCCTCGAATCCGACGGCCCACCTGCGCTCGGCCGGCGTGACGTGGCTGACGCCGCCTGCCGCGGCGAACATCCCGCGCACCCAGGTCCGCTGGTCCTCGTCGGTGAGCTGGTCGTACATCTCGGCGGGGAGCTTGAACGTCTCCCAGCCCACCCAGCACAGGGCCGCCATGCTGTGCGGGTCGCGGGGCGCCACGTCGATGTCGCCCAGCGGGAACGACGCGCCGATCGTCGTACCGGCGCCGACGGGGCTCTCCACCGTGAACCGGCCGCCGAGGGCCGCGACCCGATCGGAGAGACCCTCCAGCCCGGACCCCTGGGACAGCGCCGCGCCACCGCGGCCGTCATCGGTGACGGTCACTTCGAGCGTCGTGGCGGAGCCCGTGGCGCGAACGCTGACGAGCGTCGCGTCGGCATGCTTGGCGGCGTTGGCGAGCGCCTCGGCGACGACGTAGTAGGCCCCGACCTCGACCGTCCCCGGCACCGGCACAGGTACGTCGACCCGCAGCTCCACCGGGACCCCGGGCCGCTCGGCGAGGGACTCGAGCGCACCGGTCAGGCCCGACGCGGCGACGATCGCGGGGTGCATGCCCCGGGCGAGGTCCCGCAGTTCGGCGATGGCGGCGTCGAGCTGCACCGCGGCCTCGGACAACAGGGAGGAGAGGTCCCGGTCGATGCCGGCCCGGCGACCGGCCAGCTGCAACATCAGCGCCGTGCCGACCAGTCGCTGCTGGGCGCCGTCGTGCAGGTTCCGCTCGGCGCGCCGGCGCTCGCCGTCGACCGCCTCGAGGATCCGGGCCCGCGAGGCCCGGAGCTCGGTGACCTCGGCCCGGAGTTCGGCGCGGAGTCGCTCGTTCTCGAACGCGAGGGCCGCCGCGTCCACTGCCGCGTGCAGGCGATCGGGGGCCCGCAACAGGGCAGGGTCGTGCACGAGGGCGGCGATCGGCATGCCGTCACGGGCGATCGGCGTCACGGCGCGGCCGTCGGTGCTGACCGGCTCGGTCATCGCCTGGCCGCGTGCGTCGATCCAGCCGGCACTCCCGACGCGGAGGTAGACGATGTCGAGTTCCGGGTCACCGAGGGACTCCCGAAGCGCGTTGCGCAGGGTGTTCCCGGGTCCGACCGTCTGCAGGTCCGCGACCAGGTTCACGAACCGCTGGTCGGTTCGCCGTCCCCCACGTCGCCTTTTCCATGACCTCGAGATCAGCACGGCCCCAGCCTGACCTGCCCGAAGCCGCTGCGCCACTGCCCCGGGAGGTCCATAATCCACGGGTGCAGGCAATTCGGGTGGTCCTGGTCGATGACGCGGTGCTCGTCCGCGAAGGAATCGCCCGGCTGCTCGGCGATGAGGGCATCGAGGTCATCGACCAGCTTCCCGACGCCACCGGCCTGCTCGCCGTCGTGGAACTGACGGCGCCGGACGTGGTGATCCTCGACGTCCGGATGCCGCCGACCCACACCACCGAGGGCCTGGACGCGGCCGTCGACGTCAAGCGTGCCCATCCCGACGTGGGTGTCCTCGTGCTGTCGCAGTACGTCGAGACCCGGCACGCCCTGGACCTCCTGACGGGCGGTCGGCGCGGCATCGGCTACCTCCTCAAGGAGCGCATCGCGAAGCCGGCCGACCTGGTCGACGCCCTGAACCGCGTCGCCGCCGGTGGCACCGTGGTCGACCCGGACGTCGTCCAACGGGTCCTGGAGACTCCGCGTCGCGCAGACCCGGTCACGCGGCTGACCGTCAAGGAGCGCGAGGTCCTCACCCTGGTCGCGGAGGGACACTCGAACGCCACCATCGCCGATCTCCTGGACACGAACGTCCGGACGGTGGAGACGCACACCGGCAGGATCTTCACCAAGCTCGGACTCGAGATGAGTGCGGCCACGCACCGGCGGGTGCTGGCGGTTCTCGCCCACCTCCGGGCGAGCGCATCGCCGGCTGACTGAGCGCCGCAGGATTCGTCGGCCCGCTGCCGGCTGTCCGTGCCAGCACGGACGACAGTCGGTGGAGGTCGCCGTACGGTCCCCAAGGGATCACTGCGCCTGCCTGCGGGTGCCGTGATCCCGTATCAGGGGTTTGGAACTCGGGTCGCCATGGGGCAATCCGGCGACCC
>JAKFEI010000433.1:0-3817 GCA_036675765.1 Nocardioides sp.
CCAGGCCGCGACGTACTGGGCGAGCGAGGACCGGGGCATCACCCGGAACCTGGTCGCATCGACCTTCCACAGCAGCACGGGGACCCGGGCCAGCGTGGTGGTGATCGCGGTGCCGTCGGCGAACGCACGGGGGTGCAGGTCGGTCGGACAGCCCTTCTCGAGGACGTCGCGGACGGCTGCTCCGCTGAGCTCGAGCACCGTTCGGTTGGCCGACACGTCGACGACCTGGGCGCGACCACCACCGACACCGGCCAGCACCTCGCCGACCAGGGTCTCAGGCGTCGTCGAGGAGACGACGAGCCACTCGTCCGGTCCGAGCCACAGCACCGCGTGGGCGCCCTCGGCGCTCACCTCGCCGCAGTGCCGCGGAAGGCCGGTCCCGAGCACGGCCTCGATCCTGCGAGCTGCGTCGGACCCCGGCTCGACCCGGATGCTCACCATGGTGAGGAAGGGCTCTTCGCGCAGCGCCACCGAACGGTCGCCGGGAACGGCACCGTCACGGAGCTCGGCCGCCATGTCCTGCAGCGGACTGCGTCGGAGGCCTTGGAGTGTCGTGAGGTCAGCCATCGCGCTTGGTCCCTTCCGGGTCGTAGAGAACGGGCGAGGTCACTTCGACCTCGACCAGACGGTCACCGACGGGCGCCAGCAGCACCTCGCCGATGCGCTCCCGGCCACCCTTGATCAAGGCGAGCGCGAACGGACGCTCGAGCGCGACGCTGTCGTAGCTCGACGTGACGTGGCCGAGCATCGGCACCGGGGTCGAACGCTCCGAGAGCGACGGTCCGGGCTCGATGAGCTGGCCGCCCTCGGGCAACCGGGTCGTACGGTCGACGGGCAGCAGCCCGACCAGGTGCTTGCGGTCGGGGCGCAGGTTGTCGACACGGGTGTGGGACCGCTTGCCGACGAAGTCCTTGACCTTCGACACGACCCACTCCATGCCGGCGTCCTGCGGGGTGACGGTGCCGTCGGTGTCCTGCCCGACGATCGGGTAGCCCTTCTCGGCGCGCAGCACGTGCATCGTCTCGGTGCCGTACGGCGTGATGCCGAACTCCTGGCCCGCAGCGAAGACATCCTCCCAGACCTGGCGCCCGTACCAGCCCGAGACATTGATCTCGAAGGCCAGCTCGCCGGAGAACGAGATCCGGCAGATCCGCGCCGGAATACCCGACGCGAGCGTCGTCTCCTGGAAGGTCATGAACCCGAACGCGTCGTTGGAGACGTCCAGGTCGGGTGCCATCCTCGCGATGACCTCGCGCGACCTCGGGCCCACCACCGCGACGGTCGACCACTGCTCGGTCACCGAGGTGCAGTAGACATCGAGCTCGGGCCACTCCGTCTGCAGCCACTCCTCGAGCCAGTCGAGGACGCCCGCGGCCCCACCGGTGGTGGTGTGCATGTAGTAGGTGTCCTCGGACAGGCGCAGGGTCACGCCGTCGTCGAACATCATGCCGTCGGCCTTGCACATCACGCCGTAGCGGGCGGAGCCGAGGGCGAGCTTCTTGTAGGCGTTGGTGTAGATCCGGTTGAGGAACTCCCCCGCGTCGGCGCCCTTGATCTCGATCTTGCCGAGCGTCGAGGCGTCCATCATGCCGACAGAGGCGCGGACGGCGCCGCACTCACGAGCGACCGCCGCGTCGAGGTCCTCCCCGTCCTGCGGGAAGTACCACGGCCGCAACCACTGGCCGACGACCTCGAACTCGGCACCGGCCTTGACGTGCCAGTCGTGGATCGGGGTGATCCGCTTGGGGTCGAAGAGCGCACCGCGCTCGCGTCCGGCCAGCGCCGCGAAGAGGACCGGCGTGTACGGCGCGCGGTGGTTGGAGAAGCCCACCTCGCCGACTTCGAGGCCCAGCGCTGCGGCGATGACGCCGCCCGCGTTGACTCCCGAGGTCTTGCCCTGGTCCTGGCCCGTGCCGATCGAGGTGTAGCGCTTGACGTGCTCGACGCTGCGCATGCCCGCGCCGGTCGCCCGCCACACATCGGCGACGGTCTGGTCGCGGTGGAGGTCGACGAAGTGCTCGTCCCACTCCCCCGGCTCGCCCTCGGCAGAGGGAACCAGCCAGAGCTGCCGGGTCTCGCCGGCCGTCGTCTGGCGACTCGTGCCGCGCATCGCCAGCGGCTCGACCGCGAATCCCGCGGCGGTCGCAGCTTCGCTGCCAGCGAGAGCGCCCTCGCGAAGGACCTCGTCGAGGACCACGGTGCCGCGGTTGGCGCCGACGACCCACTGGTCCTTGACCTCGCCGTCGGGCACGAAGGCCGCGAGAGCGGCGTCCCAGCGCGTGGTCCCCTGACGCTGCGAGTGCAGGTGCACGAGCGGCGTCCAACCCCCCGAGGCGGCGAGCACGTCGGCCTCGACGGTCTCCAGCGGCGTGATGGTGTCGTCGTCGGCCAGCTCGGCCACGTGCACCCGCGCCAGAAGCGCGGTGTCGCTGTCGCCCTCGGCGCGCTCGACTGTCGTGCCGGGCAGCACGCGCACTCCGGAGGCGGCCACCTCGGAGGCCCGCGGCGACAGGCTGTTGCGGGCGTCCAGGACGGCGACCACCTCGAGCCCGGCGGCCAGGATGTCCTCGACCAGGTCGTAGGCGCTGTCGTTGGTGGTGGCCACGACGAACCGGCGGCCCGGCGTGACGGCGTACCGGTTGAGGTAGGTGCGCACCGCGCCAGCGAGCATGACGCCGGGGACGTCGTTGCCCGCGAAGACCAGCGGGCGCTCGTAGGCGCCGTTGGCCAGGATCACCCGCGAGGCGCGGATGTGCCAGACCCGCTGGCGCGAGACACCGTGCGGCTGCGGGACGGACGTCGCACCGGCACGGTCCTCGACCGCGATCACGTAGTTGTCGTCGTACGAACCGAAGGCGGCGGTGCGGGTGAGCACGGTGACCTCTTCGGAGGCGGCCAGCGTCGCGGCCGCCTCCGCGACCCACGCGGTCGCAGGCTTGCCGTCGACGAGCTCGGTGCGGCCGGAGAGCAGGGAGCCGCCGAGCTCCGACTGCTCGTCGAGCAGGATCACCCGGGCACCGGAGCGAGCCGCGGACAGGGCGGCAGCGAGTCCGGACGGACCGGCGCCGATCACCAGGACGTCGGTGTGCACGAACAGCTTGTCGTACGCCGCCGTGTCGGGCTCGGGGTCCAGGACTCCCAGGCCGGAGAGCGTCTTCGCCCTCAGCCCGTCGGTCAGGGAACGGATGGTCGCGGTCACCGAGGGCTCGGAGTGTTCGCCGAGGACCTGGATCAGCGCGTTGGGCTCCTCCCCGCCGGCGGCGAGGATGCCGCGCGGGCGGCCGCGGTAGATCGAGTCACCGATCCGGACCCGGCCGTTGGCGATCAGCGCCGAGGCGACCGTGTCGCCGGGGTGCCCGGTGTGCTCGACACCGTCGACCGTGAAGGTGAGCACGGTGGTGCGGTCGATGCGGCCACCGCTGGGGAGGCGGTTTGCCTGGGTGCTCATCACTGGCCTCCTGCGGCGGCGACGGAACCGAGCGCGAGGCTGATCTCGGGACGGGGCTCGTTGTTGGTGTAGACGGCGAGGACCTCGTAGGTCCGGGTGTCGCGCACGACGTTGAACCAGCGGCGGCAGCCACCGCCGTGCACCCAGCGCTCGGCGAACGGACCCTTCGGGTTGTCACGGAAGAACAGGTACTCGGCCCACTCCTCGTCGGTGAGCGCGGCGGGGTCCTCGGGGTGGGCGACGTGCGCCTGACCGCCGTACTTGTACTCGGTCTCGTCCCGCAGTCCGCACCACGGGCACTTGATCTGCAACATGACAGGTGCTCTCTTCGCTGGGTCTGGTCGTCGTGGTCTGGTCGTCGTGGTCTGG
>JAKFEI010000210.1:0-3809 GCA_036675765.1 Nocardioides sp.
AGTTGCGGGGGCTTCCGTGATTGCGGCTAGTACGACGTCTGCGACTGCACGTTCAGCTCGCCGATGGACACACCCTGTGCCGGGGCGACGCGCGGGTCGTTGACCTTGAACACGTCGAAGCCCAGCTGGATGTCACTGGAGTAGATGTGGCCGTTGTACCAGTACGCCGACCACGAGCCGCCGAGGATCAGGCGCTCCTCCGAGAGGGGTCCGCGGTCGTAGTACGCGATCTCCTTCGGGTTGGCCGAGTCGGTGAAGTCCCACACCGAGATGCCGCCCTGGTACCAGGCCTGGACCATGATGTCGCGGCCCTTCACCGGAACCAGCGAACCGTTGTGGGCCACACAGTTCTCCGTGTTGGCCTGGGTCCGCGGGATCTTGAAGTACGAGCGGAACTGCAGCTTGCCGCCGACGATGTCGTAGATGCCGTCGGCACCCTTCACGTCACCGACGGTCGGGTTGCAGGTCGGGCCACCGCCGCCGCCGAGCTCGTCGGTGAAGACGACCTTGGTGCCGGCGTTGTTGAACGTGGCGGAGTGCCAGAACGCGAAGTTCTCCGTGTCGCGGACCTGCTCGGTCACCACCGGGTTCGCCCGGTCGGAGATGTCGAGCAGGATCCCGTCACCCATGCAGGCACCGGCCATGACGTCCTTGCTGGGATACGCAGTGAGGTCGTGGCAGCCGGAGGTCTCCCGCGAGTAGCCGCCGGGCGGGTTGCCGCCACCGGTCTCCGCGGGGAAGAGCACCGGCTCGCTGACGATCGCCGCGTCCGCGGGTGCGGCGACCGGCACCTTCACCACGCTGATCTGGTCGTGCGGCGGCTGGCAGTCGGGGAAGTTCGCGTTCGGTGAGTACGACGATGCGTAGACGAACACGTCCTTGCCGTCCTTCGACGGGGCCAGCGTGTGGGTGTGGGACCCGCACGCGGTCTCGACCGCTGCGACGTACTGCGGCGAGGTCGGGTCACTGATGTCGAAGACCCGGATGCCCTCCCACGACTCCTTGATCGTCGCCGACTGGGGCACGTTGTCGCAGGTGTTGTTGCTGCGGCTCGAGTCCACGCTGAGGACGAGCAGGTCGCCGTGGACGGAGATGTCGTTCTGCGACCCGGGGCAGAGCACCTGGGTCACGATCTTCGGCTTGTGCGGCTTGCGGATGTCGTAGACGGTCAGGCCGTCGTAGTTGCCCTGGAAGGCGTAGTTGCCCTGGAAGGCGAGGTCGGTCTCGAACGACGACTCCGCCGTGAACGCCCCGGACTTGGGGAGGTTGGCGAGCAACGAGATGTTGCGGCTCTTGTCGACCTCGCCCGGCGCGAGCACGGCGGCGCTGTCATCGAGCTGCGCAATGTCCTGGCCCGGCTGGCAGGCATCGTCGAAGTTGTCGCCGGCCCTTTCGGCGGCGCGCTCCTGGCCGGGCGGACAGGCGTGCCCGCCCGGGTCGTCGTGGTTGCCGTCGTGGGCGTCGGCAGGCAGGGTCACTGCCGTGATGCCGAGGGCCAGCACACCCAGCGTGGTGACGCCGAGCCTGCGCAGGCGCAGGGGGACAGGGATCGCCATGTTCACTCCCGAGAAAAGTTGGCTACGGATCCGAACTTCGACCCTCGCCTATGGTGAGGGCTTCACGCAACCCCTTTGAGGAGCTTCTCGGTGTCTCGGTCTCGGTCCTGGTGGATGTCCTGGCGGACGTCGTTGTGCGCTTCCGTCGTCGCCCTCGTCGCGGCGCTCTCCCTCAGCGGCTGCCTGGAGAAGGAGAACGACGCGGAGCCGGGCGCTTCGTCGTCACCCCGGGTCGTGCAGCCCGGCGGGCCGGGGGACGACGCGACCACCGTCGATCCCGGCCAGATCGTGAAGCAGTCCGACGTCGCCCACGACGACGTCGCCTTCATGCAGATGATGATTCCCCACCACGCGCAGGCGCTGACCATGTCGAAGCTGGCCCGCACGCGTGCGGAGTCGCCCGCAGTGAAGTCGATCGCGCGCCGCATCCTCGCTGCCCAGCGGCCGGAGATCCTGACCATGGCCGCGTGGCTCGAGAACAAGGGCGTCGCCGTACCCTCGGCCAAGGACGACCCGGCCGACTTCGACCACGGCGAGCACGGCCACGACACGATGCACGGGATGCTCACCGACGCCCAGCTGAAGGCCCTGAGGAACGCGAACGGTGCCGAGTTCGACCGGCTCTTCCTCGAAGGCATGATCCAGCACCACGACGGTGCGATCACGATGGCCGATGCCGTCGCGACCGGAGGCACCGACGTCCAGGTCACCGAGATCGCCAACGAGATCGTGATCGGCCAGGGCGCCGAGATCGACCGGATGAAGGCTTTGCTCGCCGAGCTCTGAGCGCCGCTGCCCGGGGCCCGGCCGACACCTGATTCCGGGAACGGCATTGCACCCGAGGTCGGTTCTCGGGTTAGCGTGGAGCACATGACTCGGGATCATGAACATGCTGGCGCCCACGCAGCGGCGGGCCCGGGCACGCAGGCCCACCGCCCGCCGGCCGCCTACTCCATCCGGCAGTTCGCCGCCTACCAGCGGCTGATCGAGCGTCGCGAACGCGTCGATCCGGCCGTCGCCGTCGCGGAGTACGCGCGCGCGAATCCGGGCATCGACCTCGACGCCCGCAGCACCTTCGCGGAGTGGCAGCGCAGCAGTCCCCTCGATGACACCGCCGAGCGTCCGGGTGGCTTCTTCCCCCGCCAGCATCGTCGCTGAGTGCCAGGTCGGATTTCCGCCAGCACTCGAACGGCGGGTCACCGAAGATCGTTGACATGACAACGATCACGAAGGACCCGGCCGTTCCGGCCGGCACCATGGCGCTGGTGACGGGCGGCAACCGCGGCCTCGGCCTCGCCACCGCCCGCCTGCTCGGCAAGGCCGGCGCGACCGTCGTACTCGCGGCACGCGACGACGTGCGCTCGAAGCAAGCCGTGCTCGAGCTGCGTGCGGAGGGGATCTGGGCCAGCGCCGTGGCGCTCGACGTCGAGGATCCGGAGAGCGTGCAGGAGGCGGCCGCTCGCGTCACCCGTGAGTTCGGCCGCCTGGACATCCTCGTCAACAACGCAGGGATCCTGCCGGAGGCGACCAGCCCCGAGCAGGACCAGCCGCTCGACCTCGAGCTGTTCCGTCGTACCTTCCAGACCAACGTGCTCGGTGCGGTGGCCGTGACCCAGGCGTTCCTGCCCCTGCTGATGCGCTCCGACTCCGGCCGGATCGTCAACGTGTCGAGCACGATGGGCTCCCTCAACGACCAGCTGGACCCGGCGTCGCCGTACTTCGGGCTGGTGGTCCCGGCCTACCAGGCGTCGAAGGCGGCGCTGAACGCCGTGACGATCGCGCTGTCGAAGAAGCTCGCCGACGCACCCCTCAAGGTCAACTCGGTCTGTCCCGGCTGGGTGCAGACCGATCTGGGCGGCCCCGAGAACCGCGCCGCGGCCCCGACTCCCGCCGACGTGGCGGCTGTCGTCGTCGCCCGTGCTGCCCTGCTGAGTGACGACGGACCCTCGGGGACCTTCTTCGACGCAGCAGGCCCGGTTGCCTGGTAGGTGGCCGGGTCGCGGATGACGGGTCGCCACTCCGGCGGCCCTAGTGTCGAGGCATGCATCGACTGGTGGCCGCCGCGGCGTGCGTCGTCCACATGCTCTTCGTTGCCTTCACCGTCCTCGGGGGCTTCCTCGCCTGGCTGATGCCGTGGGTCTTCCTGCCCCACCTCGCCGCTGCGGCCTGGGGAGGCCGGATGTCGATCTCGCGTGCGGCGTGCCCGCTGTCCCGGATCGAGGACTGGGGACGTGAGGGTGCGGGCCGGCCGCC
>JAKFEI010000116.1:0-3795 GCA_036675765.1 Nocardioides sp.
TTGTCGACACCGCGACGGCTCCACGGCGCGACCGGGACGCCGACCTCCTCGGCGATCAGCTTGGAGCCGATCTTGTCGCCGAGCTTGCGCATGGCGTCGGCGCTCGGACCGATGAAGGTCACCCCCAGCCGGTCGCACAGCTCGGCGAAGGCCGGGTCCTCGGCCACGAAGCCCCAGCCGACCCAGGCCGCGTCGGCCCCGGTCGCGACCAGGGCGCGCTCCAGGACCTCGAGGTCGAGGTACGGGCGGTCGGCCGCCGCTCCGAGCAGGTGGACCTCGTCGGCCTCACGCACGAACGCCGACCCGGCGTCGACATCGGTGTGGAGCGCGATCGTTCGGATGACCTCGCTGCGGGACGTGTCCCGGGCGTTGAGGTCGCGGACAGCGTGGATGAGCCGCATGGCGGCTTCTCCGCGGTTGACGATGGCGATTCGCGAGACCTGTGGCACGGTTCTGACGCTGCCATCTCGCGGGGCCCCCGTGACAGTCGAGATCCCACAGGATTCAGGCGCGATTCTTGTTGGCAGGGCTGAATGACAGTCAGGTCATCGGCAAAAAACTGCAAGATCGCGGCCGCTCGGTGCTCTCACAGGTGTCCATACCGCACGAGAACCCGAGGGGACCGATGTGCAATCGAGCCCGCGCCGCCCTGAATTCCCTAGGATCGCGCCATGAACTCCTCGGGTGCGTCGACGGACGACGCGGACCTGGTCGCCGGCGTCCTCGCCGGGGACCGGGCTGCGTTTGCCGGCGTCTACGAGAAGTACGCCGACCGGCTCTACGACTTCGCGTTCTCGATGCTCCGCAACCGGGAGGAAGCCTCCGACTGCGTGGCCGACTCGTTCGTGGTGATGGCGGAGAAGCTCGGGCAGCTGCGCGAAGCGAGCCGGTTGCGACCGTGGCTCTACTCCGTCGTACGCAACGAGTGCCTGCGCACGCTGCGCGGCCGCGGGCGACTGGCCCACGACGACGAATGGCTGGAAGCCATGCCTGACGAGACCAACGGACCCGAACAGCAGGTCGTGCAGGATGATGTCCAGGCCGAGCTCAGCGAGCTCGTCTGGGCGGCGGCCGAAGGCCTCAACGACCGCGACCGCGCACTCCTCGACCTGCACCTGCGCCAGGGCCTCGACGGCGCCGAACTCGCCGCGGCCATGGACGTCACCCCCGCCAACGCCTACGTGATGCTGAGCCGGGTCCGCGACCAGGTCGAGCGCTCGCTGGGTGCCCTGCTGATCGCCCGCCGCGGCAGCGACGACTGCGACGACCTCGCCGAGCTGTTGAAGGACTGGGACGGCGGGTTCTCGCCGCTGATCCGCAAGCGCGTCGCTCGCCACATCGACGGCTGCGACGTGTGCGAGAGCCGCCGCAAGCTGATGGTCAGCCCGCTGGCCCTGCTGGCCGGCGTCCCTGCCTTCGCGGCCCCGGCCGCCCTCAAGGACCGGGTGCTCGACGACCAGCGCCTCGTCTCGTACTACGTCGACGCGCCGGCCACTCCGGTCGCTCCCGTCGTCCCGCCGCAGGACGACTCGAGCGACAAGCGTCGCGCCCTGCTGGTCGGCCTGATCGTGCTGCTGCTCGCCCTCGGCGGTACGGCGGCGCTGGTCCTGTGGCCCGACGGCGACGGCGACCTGGTCGGTGTCGACAGCCCCACCAGCGCTGCACCGACGACGCCTGCCACCGAACCGGCCGCGCCCGCTCCCACGGTGACCGCCTCGGGCATGCCGACCAAGATCGCGCCCTCACCGACGGAGCCGTCCAGCTCGGCCACCAGCGACGCCCCCACGATCGCGGCACCCGCCGAGCTCCAGGTCTCGACCCGGTCCATCCGCCTGGGCGCCAGCGGTACGTCGGGCACGACCCGGTTGAGCAACGTCGGCGGCACCGCACTCGACTTCACCGCGCAGCCGCGCGTGAAGTGGTTGTCGGTCTCGACCGGATCCGGATCCCTGGACCCCGGTGCGGAGACGACGCTGCGGATCCGAGCCAGCCGAACGGGGCTCTCCGAGGGTTCGCACAGCGGGCAGGTGGCGATCACCTGGAGTGGGGGAACCGTGCTGGTCACGGTGCACCTGACCGTGAACCGGCCGCCGGTGATCGGGACGATCAGTGCGTCCGGGACCGATTGCAGTGTTCCGGTGTCTGCCACCGTCACCGACGGCTCGGGCGTCCGCTCGGTCAAGGTGTCGTGGTCCGGCGCCACTTCCGGCCAGGCATCAGCCACACCTGACGCCGGGCGCTGGAAGGCAACCATCCCCGTCCCTGTCGGCGGAAACGTGAAGGTCACCTTCACCGCGACCGACAGCACCGGCCTCCGCAACTCCAGGTCGCGGACCTTCACGTTCAACCCCTGCCCGGGCTGATCCGGAAAACCTGCAAGGTTCGCGCCGCGACCTGCTCCTACCTGCGTAGGCACCCGACGCAGGAGGACAGGTCATGGGCATCAAGGCACGACTGACCCGGATCGTGGCAGTGATCGGCATGCTCGCCGGACTGGCCGCCGGCACGTTCGGCATCGTCGAACTCACCCAGCCGCAGCCCGTCGCCCCGCCGCCGACGACGGCGGTCTTCGCCGACAACGCACCCGCGCCCGTCGTACCCGCGGCTCCGGCGCCGGCGGTGCGGGTCGCCGTACCGACCCGGCTCGAGGTCCCGGCCATCGGCGTGGACGAGAAGCTGACCGGCCGCGGCCTCAAGGCCGACGGGTCGCTCGACACCCCGGACTTCGGCAAAGCCGGCTGGTACCGCCCCGGCCCGCGTCCGGGCGAGCCCGGTGGCGCCGTCGTGGTCGCCCACGTCCACGGCCCCGACGGCCCCGATGTCTTCTGGGACCTGGCGAAGCTGCAGCCCGGCGACCTGATCCGCATCCACCGCGCCGATGGGGTGGCGACGTTCGTGGTCGATGAGGTCGACGACGTACCGAAGGAACACCTGCCCTACGACAAGATCTGGCCGGACACGGACGAACCGCTGCTCCGCCTGATCACCTGCGGCGGCAAGCGGACCGCGTCCGGCTACCCCGACAACACCGTCGTCTACGCGCACCTGCTGAGCTGACCACGGTCGGACGACATCGGCGGTGATCGGATGAACCTGGTTCATCCGATCACCGCCGTTCAGTGTTTTTCGGAACTTCTCGAGATTTCTGCAAGGTCTCGCCGGCGGGTTGCTCCTACCCCCAACGAACCAAATAGACGGAGCCGCCCAGAGGCCCCGACCAACCGAGGAGACACCATGAACACCACCACCCGCACCGCGCTTCGCCTGCTCATCGCCACCCCGCTCGCCGCCAGCGCGCTCGCCATCGGCGGCTTCGCCGGGGCCGCCCACGCCGAGACCCCCGGCTTCGATCCCAACCCGGGACCGGTCATCGTCCAGCCGCACGACGACGAAGACCCCCGTCCGGAGGGCCCCGGCGACATCGCCCTGCCCGAGGACGACGAGGACCCGCGCCCCGAGGGACCCGGCGACATCACCAACCCGGAGGACGAGGACGAGCCCGGCCCGCAGATCCCGGGCGACAAGGACGGCCCGAACCCGGGTGACGACGACCCGCAGATCCCCGGCGACAAGGACGGCCCCAACCCGGGTGAGGAGCCCGAGGACGTCCCGGCCGACGAGGTTCCCGGCGAGGACGTGCCCGCCGACAAGAACGACCAGGGCAACAAGGGCGGCAACAAGGGCGGCAAGAAGGACGTTGCGGAGAGCGACGCCGTCGTGGTCCCGACCCGGATCGACGCGGGCGCCGGCCCGGTCGAGGAAGAAGGCTCCGGCCTGACCTGGCTCATCGTCGGT
>JAKFEI010000084.1:0-23202 GCA_036675765.1 Nocardioides sp.
TGCCGACGTCGCCGGGGCCTTGTCCCGGCTCCAGGGCCATGACCAGGCCATCGCTCAGCGTTCCTCGTTGAGCCGGTTGTTGATCGCGGCGATCTCCTGGACATAGCGCAGCCGCTGGGCGTGCTCCATGTCGAGGATCGCGTCCGGTGGCCAGTGGAAGTGGTAGGCGACGTACGAGACCTCCGCATAGATGCGGTCCGCCCCGTACGTCACGATTCCCCCAGGCGCCCGCCCGACAGGTCGATCGCGAACCGGTGGGAGCACTCGGGGCAGGTGACCGCCGCACGGGTGTGCCCCTCGGCGTTGATCCGCCGGTAGAAGTCCTGCAGGAACGCCACGTCACTGGCGAACATGTTCTCCACGACGTTGGCGTCCACGACGGGAAGGCCACCGAGTCGGGTGATCACCCGACCCAGGAGGACCACCGTGGTGAACGCGGCGTTCTCCTGGACCCGCTCGTCGTAGAGCGGCAGCAGTTCGTCTCGTGCCGTCGCGAGCCGCATCGTCCCCTGACGATGGGTGACTCCGTTGCCGTCGACGAAACCACGGGGCAGTTCGAAGTCGAACGACGTGCGCAACGGTGCCTCCTGGGCCGCGGGGCGCACGGCCGCCGACACCTCCGGGGAGGCGTCGGCGAGCGCGGGACCCCGCTGCATCAGGTCACCGTCACTTCGTCGAAGCAGACCGTGAACTTCTCGGTTGCCTGCTCGGCGGCGCCGGCCTTGAGCTCGTTGACCTCGACGGTGCGGACCCAGCAGTTCGTGAAGCTGTAGGTCTTGATCGGCGCACCCATGTAGTCGAGAAGCACCACCGATGCGGTCTTCCGGGACCCGGCGACGTCGCCCTGGCTGACCGACTTGAGCCAGTCGGTCACCGTCTTGGAGTCGGTGAGACCACGGGTGACCGTGAACTCGCCGGGCTTGGGCCGACCGATCAGCTGACGTACGACGTACTTGCCGTCGCTGGTCTGCTGCTTGAGCTCGATCTTGTCGACCTCCTGCTTGAGCCCGCTGACCTGGTTGACCTTCGGGACCTGGATCCCGTCGATCGTGACCTTGAACGAATGCGCTGGCGCGGAGTCAAGGGCGTCTGCAAGTGCCATTTCTGATTCCTACCTACTCTGCTACGAGGCTGGTGCCGCCGGAGAACTGCGACAGCTGGAAGATGACGAACTCGGCCGGCTTCACCGGGGCGATGCCGATCTGACAGACGACCTGGCCGGCGTCGATGCCCTCGGACGGGTTGGTCTCGTCGTCGCACTTGACGAAGAACGCCTCGTCGGGAGTGGTGCCGAACAAGGCACCCTTGCGCCATTCGTTGACCAGGAACGAGGAGATCGTCCGACGGATCCGGGCCCACAGGTCCTGGTCGTTCGGCTCGAAGACCACCCACTGGGTGCCGATCAGGATCGACTCCTCGAGGTAGTTGAAGAGCCGGCGGACGTTCAGGTACCGCCATTCCGCCTCGCTGGAGAGGGTGCGCGCGCCCCAGACACGCACACCGCGTCCGGGGAAGGTCCGCACGCAGTTGATGCCGACCGGGTTGAGCAGGTCGTGCTCGGCCTTCGTGATCGCCGTCTCGAGCCGGAGGGCTCCGCGGACGACCTCGTTGGCCGGCGCCTTGTGCACACCCCGGGTGTTGTCGCTGCGCGCCCAGATGCCGGCCATGTGGCCCGACGGCGGCACGAAGGTGTTGGCGCCCGCGGCAGGATCGAAGACTTCGACCCACGGCCAGTACATGGTCGCGAACTTCGAGTCGTAGCCCGCGTCGTGGACCCGCCACTGGTGCACCTGCTGGGCGTTGAGGCCCGGCGGGGTGTCGAGGATCGCGACCCGGTCGCCCATCAGCTCGCAGTGGGCGATCATGCCCAGCTGCACGGCCTTGAAGGTGTCCAGGTCGATGGCGCCCTGCTGGAGCGCAGCGGCCAGGTCGGGCGCCGAGACCATGGTGACCTCGTCGATGGCCTCGAGGCCGCCGAACCCGGTCCGCTGGGCGACGTCACCGACGTAGTCACCGGCACCGAGGTTCTCGGTCGTCGGCGGCACGGGCGCGGCCTTGGGCTCGGTCAGCTCGATGCTGCCCTGGGCGATCGGCGTCAGCGCGCTGCCCTGGGTGATCTCCTCGAACGAGATGACCTTCGACGCCTGGTTGACCTTGGTGGCGACGTTGTTGTCCTGCCCCATCGTGGTCACGTTGTCGTAGGTCTCGGTGGGCTTCCCGTCCACCTTCACGACGAGCTTGAACTCACCTTCGGCTGCCTTCTCGCCGCTGGCCGGTTCGACCGAGAGCTCGATCGTCTTCTCGGCCTGGACGCCCTTGGCGATGGAGGTGACGTTGTAGCCGCCGAGCGCGGCCTGCTTGGGGGCCGCAATGGCCTTGGGGGTGGTTGGGCCGCCCTTGCGTCCGCTGTTGGGCGCGATCCGTACGACGAAGCAGTTGCCTCCGCCGTTGAGGAACCAGCCGTACACGGAATGGGCGAGGTAGGAGTTCTCGACGAAATCTCCGAAGTTCTCCGAGAACTGCGACCAGTTGGACACAAGGGTCGGCTCATTGACCGGTCCCTTGGCTGCCAGACCAACGAATGCGGCGACCGAGGTCCCCACACCCTCGATCGGCCGTGTCCCCGCCGGCATCTCCTCGACATAGACCCCGGGCGAGAGGTAGTTCGGCATGGTGCCTCCTGAGTTATCGACTTCCCTCAGCGTGGCCCTGATTGACGAGCACCGGCAGGTCTCCTAGGCCGCCCTGTCAGGAAGCGTCTCGTGCCCGATGAGGCAGGTCCCGGGGGTTGGTCCGGCTCAGGACGTCATTTCCTCTTCTTCGCCCTCGTCCTGGCGCTGGACGACCGGGCCGAGGCTGGAGTCGTGGGAGGCCTGGGCGGTCTCCTCCTCCTCGGCCTCGTCGGCCTGTCGCTGCACCACCGGGCCGAGGCTGGCGTCATGCGCGGTCTGCACGTCGTCGTCCTCCGCATGGCGCTGGACGGGCTGGGCCATCACGGCTTCTGCGTTGGAGGACGCCTCCCGTTCGAACCTGTCCGACGGGTCGCTGACCGAGACGCCGCCGCCGACGGGTGTGCCGTCGACGGGTCCGTTGCGCTGCTGGACGACGTGGGTGAGCTCGTGGGCGAGCATCGTCTGACCGGCCGACGAACCCGGGTCGTAGGCACCGCGCTGGAAGACGATGTTCGAGCCGACGGTGTAGGCGTGGGCACTGACGGACTTCGCGGACGCGTCGGCCTTGTCACCGGTGTGGACCCGGACGTCGCTGAAGTCCTCCCCCATCCGGGACTCCATGTCCTTGCGCACAGGAGCGTCGATCTCCTGGCCGCTGCCGGAGACGACGTCGTGCACGGACGGCCCCTCGTCCTCCATCAGCTGCGCCGTCGCGGCATTGCCTGCGGCGCGCTGCAGGCCGATCACCCCGGTCCGGCCCATGACGTCCTGCCGGCCGGCCATGGCGGCCTTCATGGTCAGGTGGTCGGGGCCCTCGACCTTGGCGCGTGCGGCCTCGGCGACCGTGAGATCGTCAGCGTGTTCGTGGTCGTGCAGGTGCATGGCTGCCTCCAGGTCGGACTGGTGTCCACGTTGCTCCGCCGACGCCCGCTCGCCAAGCACCGGACCACGATCTCCCGGGGCAGACGCTGTTGCCCGTTCGGGCAACAGGTCAGGCGTTGTCGCGGAGGACGTGCCAGTAGACGCCGAATTCCGACTCCAGGCAGAGCCGCCCGAGCTTGCGGTACTCGCGGTGCACGGCTGTCACCAGGTGCTTCATGCCGATGACGCCGGTGTCCGCAGCAGCGAGGTACGCCGCCGTGACCGCGGATGAACGGATGGACCCGCCGGCGAGCTCGAACGACTTGGCCAGGAAGTCGATGTCGACGTCGGGCTCGCGACGGATGGTGCGGCCCAGGCAGCTGTCCCACAACGACTTCCGCCCGCCCTCGTCGGGCACGGGGAACTCGACGACGACGTCCAGGCGTCGGGTGAACGCGTCGTCGATGTTGGCGCGCAGGTTGGTGGCCAGGATGATCAGGCCGTCGAAGGACTCCATCCGCTGCAGCAGGTACGCGCTCTCCACGTTGGCGTAGCGGTCGTGGGACGACTGGACCTCCGACCGCTTCCCGAAGACGGCATCGGCCTCGTCGAAGAGAAGTACGGCGTTGACGCCCGCCGCAGCCGTGAAGATGCGTTCCAGGTTCTTCTCGGTCTCGCCGATGTACTTGTCCACGACGGTGGCGAGGTCGACGACGTACAGCTCGAGCCCGAGGTCGTGCGCGATCACTTCGGCGGACATGGTCTTGCCGGTGCCGGAGTCCCCCGCGAACAACGCGGCCACACCGATGCCGCGCCCTCCCCCGGGGCGCATCCGCCACTCGACCAGGACCCTCTCGCGGTGACGGGATCTCAGCGCCACTTCCTGCAGTGCCGTCAGGACCGTCGGGGGTACGACGAGATCGGCCCACGACACGGCGGGCTCCACTCGCCGGGCCAGCCGGTCCAGCGCGGAGCCGTTCTCCGCACGCGCACCCAGCACGATGTGATGGGGCCCGACCGAACCGCCCCCGACCGACGCCTGCAGCTGGGCGGACTTCGCGGCACGAAGGACGTCCTCGGGACGGAGCCGGAACTGGTCGGTCGCCGCAAGGACCTCCGCGCCGGCGCCCGCCCCGGCCAGCGCGAAGCGCCACAGTTCACGGCGCTCGGACGTCGTACTGTCCGGAACGGCCAGCTGGAGCACCGAGTGGACCGACCACTCGGGATCCCAGACCCGGGACCCGACCATGATCAGCGGGCGGGGTTCGGAGAGAAGGTGGGTCGCCAGGACCGGACGCTCCTCGAGGGCCGTCACCGGCCCGGCCACGATGCCCGCGCCGGACAGGCGGGCTTCCCGTGCAGCGATCCGGGCCAGCCGGTCGGGATCGGGCTGGCGCAGCAGGCGGGTGAGGTCCAGGTGGATCGCACGATGCCCGGTCAGCCGCAGCGCCTCGGCGGCCAGCACGCGGCCCGAGCCGGTTTCGGGCTCCCGCAGGTAGATGAGGGGCACGGCCTTCTCGATGGCCCGGGCGAGCGGGGAGGGGTCGCCCCACGGGACGTCGGGCACCTCGATCACGACAGGCGCCAGCGCCACGTCGACGGCGTCGCCCCCGAGCAGGTGGGACACCACGCGGTCGGGCACCCCGACCGATCGCCCGCCGAACGGCCGACCCGGTTCGTCGAGCTCGACCAGGCCTCCGGTGACGAGTGGACCGTGCAGCAGATGGGCGTATCCCTCGGGAGTGCCGAGCGGTACCCCCGCCAGTTCGAGCGCCACGGCCACCGACGGCCGACGTCGGCTGACGTCGTCGTTCAGGTAGCCGAAGAGGCCCTCGAAGCGAGGATCCACGTCGGCGGCCATGCCGATCAGGAGCAGGTCGACGTCGATGGTGTCGAGGGCGAAGTTCGCCGCCAGGTCCCTCAGCCGCAGCGGAACGCCGGCATCCTCCGCCTCGTCGGCAGCGGACTCGACCTCCGTCACGCTCGACAGCGCCGACCAGTCCGCCAGCAGGCGCGGGCCGGCCAGCAAACGGTCGACCGCGGCGTCGTCGAGGTACAGGCCCCGGAACGGGTCATCCGGGTTGGGGTCGACCGCGCGACGGGCCTCCACCAGCGCCCGGATGCGCTCTTCGATCACGGCGAGACGGCCCAGGACATGGGCCAGACTGCGGCGTGACATCAGGTCTTGCCCCGACCTCGAGCGCGGGCATTGCCCAGGTTGATGAGTCCGGCAGCACCGCCGGCACCGGCACCGCCACCCGCACCGCCGCCACCCCCACCGCCGCCGCCCGACGGTGTGTTGGCGACGAGGGAGCCCTTGCCCGCCTTCTTGAACGCAGCAGCGCGCCCCTCGAACGCCACACCACCGACGACGTTGCCGTCCTCGTCGAGCTCGAGTCCGAGCCTGGCCGCGGCCTCCTTCGACGGACCCGCGGGCTCGTGGGCCTTGCGCCTGCTCTCGCCCCCGTGGACCACGTCGGTCGTGTCGATGGTGATGCCACCCTCGACCGGCGGCCCGGCGGCGAAGGACCTGCCCGTCCACATCGGTGCGACCACCACGAGGTCGAGCGACGGCTTCAGCTCGCCGCCCAACGCCGACCACACGTCGGCGAACGCACGGTCCTCCGGCGGGGGCAGACCGATGGTGACCTTCACCGGTTCGCGCGGTTCGGCGAGCGGACCGACCACCAGGTGCTTCGGCAGGGCGTCGTACTTCAGGAACGCGCGGAGCAGGGAGTCGAGCACGCGGTGCTCGTCCTCGGGGCGCTGGGTCCATGCCGTGAGCAGGTAGCTGAGCTTGTAGAAGCGAGGGGCCGGCACACGACCGATCACCTGCCCGGTCTCCGGATCGAGCGTGTCGAGGAAGCCCGCGGCGCGGTGCTTCATGTCCTCGCGGATGTCGTAGAGGTACAGGTTCACCGTCGGCGCGTTCCGCCGCGCCGCCCAGTCCTTGGTCGGCGCGTCGAACACGACGTCGATGTCCCCGTCGACCGCATCGGCGCGGACGATCTCGCGCAGCGCATCGTCGACCTGAGAGATCACGGCCTACCCCCGTCCGACCAGATCCGGTGGGGACAGGGAGCGCAGCACGATCAGGATGTCGCCGGTGACCGGGGTGAACTCCTCGGTCGTGCTCGTCGCCGTGATCGTCCGATCGCCCAGTTGCTCACGACGCAGGATCAGCACGGGCCGCCTGATGGTGCCGTCCGCGAGGACCGTGATCGGGGCAGCGTGGATCGGGAGACCCTCGCCGACGCCCCAGCTCAGGACGACCTGCGTGCTGGGGGGCATGTTCTCGCCGTACGCGAGGACGACCTGGCCGGGCCGGGCCACGGACGGGACCAGCCTGATCGCGGGCTGCAGCACCGGGAGCTCGAGCGTGTCCGTGTTGTTCGGGAGCACCGGGTCGATCGTCGTGGCGTTGACCTTGGCCGTCAGGGTGAAGTCACCCTCGGTCGCCGTGGTGAGGACGACCCGGTACAGCGCGTCGGTACCGGGCGCGATGTTCCCGAGGCTGCAGAGCAGGCCGGCCGGCAGGCAGGCCGGCGTCGGCTTGAGCGGGGGCGTCAAGGGATCCGGACCGGGCACCGGGGACGAGGCGACCACCCCGGCCGGCCAGCTGACGATCAGCTTCGCCCCTTGCGCGATCTGGGGGCCGAGGTTGCGGACCCGGACCAGCACGATGCGCTTCCCGCCGACGTACCCGGTGGGCTTGTCGATGCCGAGGAAGACGGCCAGATCGGCCACCGGCGGCGCCACGAGCATCACCTGGTACGTCGCGGTGGCAGTGTTGTTGGCGGGCACGGGATCCTCGGACGTGCTGGTCACCGTCGCCGTGACCGTGCCGGCAGCGACGGGCACGGGATGGCTGAACGTCACGACGTAGGTGACGACGCCGTCCACCGGCAACGACCCGATCGTGCACCCCGTGCCGTCAGCCGCGCAGACCACCGGCGGGCCGCTGGCGGTGGTCGCGGAGATGATCGTCGCGCCGGGCGAGAGGGCCGTGGCGAGGACGACGCCCAGGGCTGTCTGGGGTCCCAGGTTGGTCACCGTGAACGTGGCGCTCAGCGGTGCACCGACGCTGGCCGGCGATCCGGCCACCGCGGCGGTCACGGCGACGTCCGCCTGAGGCGTCGGTTGGTACGTCGGTTCGGTCTCGGGGCCGCGTTCGTCGGCGATCACGGCCAGGCCGGTGCCGTCCGGGAGGATCCGGTAGATCCCGCGCTGGTCGGGTTGCCCCATCGGTTGTCCGCTGAAGGCGATCTCGCTGCTGTCCGGGGCCCAGGCCGGATTGTCGGCGTAGGACAGGGCCGCCTGCCCTTCGGTGGTGTTGCCGTTCCAGGGGGGACCAGTGATGTTCTCGGTCTCGACGAGGAAGAAGGTGTCGCTCGGGTCGTCGTTCTCCTGGATCGTGCCGAGGACCAGGGCACCCTGGTTCACGAAGACGATCGCGGAGCCGTCAGGAGCCCAGGCCGGATGGCGTCCGCTGATGTCGAAGCAGTCCTCCGGGCAGCTCTCCACCTGGACGCCGACGCTGTTGGCCTGGACCGGCACGACCCACAGCGTGTCGTCGGTATGGGCGATCGTCTCGCCTCGTGCCGCCAGCTCCTGCGCGACCGCCGTCCAGCCCGGAGGCGGGCGGTCGACGGAGTTCGAGGAAAGATTCCGTCGCAGGACCAGCGTCTCCCCGTCCGGCGACCAGTCGGGATCCGTGTCCCACCAACTGCTGAAGTCCAGGTCCTCGCCCGGCGCATCGAAATTGCTCGGAGGCGTGACTGCGATGAGGCTGTCATCGGTGAGGTCGACGACATACACCCTGGGGGTACCGGTCGACGCGGTCGAGGCCGGAATCGATTCACGCACGAAGGCGATCCGGGTGCCGTCCGGGGACCAGACCGGGTCGCGATCTCGGTCCAGCGGCTCGTGTCCCGTGATCTCGGCGAGGGAGACCGCGTCGGTCCCGTCCGCGTTGGCGATCCAGATCTCCCGACCCAGAGGCGCCGGGCCATTGCTCACCCCCAGCTGTCGGCTGTAGGCGATCTGGCTCCCATCGGGCGAGTAGTCCGGACCCGCTTCATCAGCCCTGATCGGCTCGTCCTCCGTCTCGATGTCCACGTCGTCGAGCAGGACCCTGCGGTCCGCGCCGTCGACGCGAACGTCGGAGACGTCGGCATCGAGGACCCGGATGTCCGTGGGATCGATGTCGTTGTGCAGAGCGCGAGCGGTGTAGCCAATGCGGTTGGAGAGGTCAACAGGGTCGAGACCGAATTCGTCGAGCCAGACAGCGTGGGTCTCGGCGACACCAGGGGTGTTGAACACTCTGGTCCGATTGGAGAAGAACGCGGGGTCGTCATCGACCGCCGGGTTGTACCGAACGCTGTCGATGTCGCCGTAGGGGTCCCGGTCGCGGCTGGTGAAGGCCACGTACGGAAGGATTTCCTCGGGGGTCACGATCCACGTTGCTTCGCTCGAAGCCGGAGGATCATCGCTACCCAGCCAGGGACTCCACGAGGGGGTGTCCTCGAAGGGCTCGAGCATCCGGATCGAGCCCTCGGATCTCTCCTCGTTCGACGTGTAGGCCACGACCACCGGCGAGCCGTCGCCGAAATCAGGGGAGACGGCCGGTTGGGTCTCGGCGTACCCGGGTGAGTTGGTGAGGTTCATCGGTGGACCGAAAGCTGTGAGGTCCTCCTCCTCGTCGACGTTGACGATCATCGCGAGGTCGGGCAGCTCTCCCTGCTCGGCGGTGCTGTAGACGATCCCGATGAGATCCGAATCGCCCGCCACGGTGTAGACGATGCTCGGCCACAGGTCGTCTCCCGGGGAGTCGGGCGTCAGGTTGGTGATGTCCCACCCATCGCAGCCCTCCCCACCGTTCCCCACAGCGAGGTAGATGTCCCAGTCCCCGTCACTGTTGGACGCATAGGCGATCACTCGCTCGCTCCCCGGCACCGGGTGGGTCTCCACACCCGGGTCACAGGTGACGCGCTCGAGGTCGCCGTCGAAGCCGGGGGGCGCGTAGTAGACCTCGCCCTCGGGGGAGTCCACCGTGCTCACCCAGGTGACCTCGTCGGTGTCCGGCTCAATCGACATCTCGCCCTCGTGGACCGGCCTGTTGCTGAAACCGAGTTCGGTCGCGAGCAGCGACAGCGGTGGGCCTGGGTCTGCCGTGACGCCGCTCGTGGTCGTGATCTCGCCGAGATCCGCGGCGAGCGTGACGTCTCCCACGAGGATCTGGTCCCGCTCGTCAGTGAAGGCGACCCGTGACTCCGGCGGGAGCGCTGCAGCGGCTGCCTGTGCCGCGGGCGACGGGGCCGCACCGGAGACGAGCGTGGGCAGCACGATCACTGGCGACACCGCACATGCGAGTGCCACCGCCGTGAGGCGCTTGCTCTTCACCAGTCGTCTCCTCATCGCGATGACTTGATCGTCGTACTCCCGAAGGGCACGCGGGTGCGCGCCGGGGCAGCAGGAGGGGCGACCCCTCCGGCTGTTCGGGCAATCTCAGATGAGGCCCTGGCGCAACGCATAGGCCACCGCATGCGACCGGTTGCGCAGCTGGAGCCGCGACGTGATGTCGTGCAGCACGTTCTTGACGGTGCGCTCCGAGTAGGCCAGCTGGCAGGCGATCTCGCCCGTGTCGCAGCCGTCCGCCACCAGGCGCAGCACCTCGATCTCGCGCGCGGCCAGGCCGTTGAAGGCGATGCCCTTCGGCCCGAGTACGCCGCGCTGGAGCGCACCGACCTGGTCGAGGAGCCGGCCCAGCAGGTCGGGCGGGACGGTGCCTTCGTTGCGCGCGGCCGCGAGGATCGCATTCACCAGGCGGTCGGCGCTGGCGTCGGGTCGGCGCAGGACACCGACCACTCCGGCCTCGACGACGTTGACGAGATCGGTGTCGTCCAGACCACCGACGACGAGCACCGTGCTCGGGCCGGTGCTGTCGCGGCGCAACTTGCGCAACAGGTGCAACGACTCCTCGTCGACCCGATCCGCGACGACCACGGCAACCGCGGCCTGTCCGGCTTCCTCCTCGGTGACGATCCGCACCTCGGGACGCGGACGCAGATGACTGACGACGCCCGCCTTGAGAATGGGGTCGATGGCGTGGACGTGGACTCTGACGTGACGATCCATCATGCGGATGCACTCCTGTCGGGCTCGAACATGGCCGCTGGGAGGGGCGGTCCTGAGGAGCACACCAGAGGGCACTCTCTGTGCACTCACCAGTGGCTCAACGGGCACATCCGATTGCCCGTAAGTCCTCCCCTGCGACGGGTGGCCGGACCAGCCCGAGGTCCTAGCGTTGCCAGCGTGACCACTACTGCAAGCCTTGAATCCCCGACGGTCCAGCTGGACCCCGGGTCGGAGGCAGTGATCCCGCTCCAGATCAAGAACAACGGCACAGTCGTGGAGGGCTACGACATCACCGTTGTCGGTGGACCTGCGAGCTGGGCGACTGTCGAGCCCGCACAGGTGTCGCTCTACCCCGGTACGGCGACGACGGCGACCGTGACGTTCCGGCCGCCCCGCTCCGCGAGCACGCCGGTGGGTTCCCAGCGCTTCGGTGTCGTCATCACACCGCGGGACAACCCGAACAACGCCGTGGTGCCCGAAGGGGTCCTGGAGATCCTCCCGTTCCTCGACACGACGGCCGAACTGATCCCGCGGACCTCCCAGGGCCGGCGGGGCAAGCACCAGGTGGCCATCGACAACCGGGGCAACGTGCCGGTGAACGTCCTGGTCCACGCCTCGTCCGAGGGCGAACGGGCCCGACTCAGTGTCGATCCGATCGGACTCATCATCCCGCCGGGCGAGGCCCGCTTCACCAAGGTCCGCGCGAAGGGTCGCCGCGCCATCTGGCGGGGTCAGCCGGTCACCCACAACTTCGTCGTCGACGTCACCCCGGAGAACAGCACGCCGGTGGAGCTCGAGGGCACCTACGTCCAGACGCCCGTCATCCCCAAGTGGCTGATCTGGGCCCTGCTCGGCCTGCTCCTGCTGGCCGGCCTGCTGGCCGCACTGTGGTTCACGCTCCTGAAGCCGACCATCGAGTCGCAGGCCAAGGAAGCCGCCGAGGAAGCCGCGGCCGACGCCGAGAAGGCGGCGGGAGAGGCGAAGAAGAACGCCGAAGCAGCCAACGGTGCCGCGACCAACGCACAGAAGTCCGCCGACAAGGCAGACCAGGTCGCTGGCCAGAAGCCTGCCCCCAAGGTGATCGTCACGGAGGTCTCGCGGCGGCTCTTCGCCGACCCGCTGGACAACGCGACGGAAGCCGCGACCTACTCGATCACCGACGAGGGTGTCTACCGCCTGACCGACGTCGTGCTGAGCAACCCGCAGGGCGACTTCGGCCGCGCGGTGCTGTCCGTCGACGGCGAGGTGCAGATGGACGTGGCGCTGGAGAACTTCCGCGACCTCGACTTCCACTTCGTCTCGCCGATCGTGGCCTCCGACCAGATCCGTCTGGTCGTGACCTGCCGGACGCCGGGAACACCTCCCGACGCCCCGCCGGCGACCCGGTGCGACACGTCGGCCCTGCTCGGCGGAGAGCTGTCGGTCCCGGCCAGCTGACCGAGGACGGGAGGGCGTCAGGGCTGGGAGGCCCGGGCGCCCTTCAACAGGTCGGCGGTCGACTCGACCACGCCCAGCGAGGCGAGCACCGAGGCATAGGAACGCCGCGCGCGCTCGGCGGCCGCGACATCCTGCGCGGCGTCGTACGCCTTGACCAGGAGGCGCCAGGAGGCGTCCCGGCAGGGCTCGATCTCGATGCTGCGCTGGGCAGCCACGGCGGCGTCTGCCGGACGACCCGCGGCCAGCCGGAGCTCGCCGAGGAGCGCCGCAGCCTGGGCGGCCCGCACCCGATAACGGTCACGCACGCCCACGGCCCACTCCGATGGTCCGTCCTCGGGAAGGACGTCACCCGTGTAGATCTGCAGGGCGAGGTCCAGGGCGGCGGCAGCCTGCGCGACGTCACCGCGAGCACGCCACTCGTCGGCCTCCCGGGTGCGCAGGTCGAAGTCGCGGAGGTCGGACACCGATCCGGTCGGCAGGGCGAGGGAGTAGCGATCACCGTCACGGACAACGAGGTGGCTCGCGCCGCGGGCGACACCGGGCTCGAGAGCGGCGCGCAGGCTCGAGACGCAGACATGGAGATTGTGGGTCCCGGCGTTGCTGTCGAGCTGCGGCCACATCGCGTCGACCAGCATCTCGCGGTGAACAGAGGTCCCGGCGTGCAGTGCAAGCACGCGGAGCAGGGCGCGGGCCCGCGGCCGGACGCCGTCGAATCCAGGCGCAACGCCCCTCACCAGGATCTCGAAGCCGCCGAAGCAGCGGACCTCGAGGGGAGCCGCGCGGTCGGCCACGACGACCTCGGGTCGCCGCTCGGCGCTCTTCTCCATCCACTCCCAGGGGCGGCAGTCGAAGCCGATCCGGTCGGCCTCCGCAGTCGCGTCGGCGATCAGGTGGGGATCACGGCGCAGCGTGCCGAGCACGCCCCAGGCCAGGGCCAGGGCCCCGGGGACCTGGGCCGTGTGGGCGAACCCGACCGCGAGTTCCGCCTCGCGAACAGCATCGGGCGACCCCGTCCAGGCCCCGGCGAGTGCCAGGCCACCGCGCGCCCAGGCCTCGAGCGCGGGCGCACCGAGCAGTCGGCAGCGGCGAACGAGGTCGTCGAACTCGGAGACCGACGGCTGGCCGGCGCGGGCGCTGAGCACGGCGTGCAGGGCGGCGAGGACGAGCGCGCCCCAGCGGTCCCCCATCGCGTCGGCCTCGTCGCGGCGACGCGGAAGGCTGACCGGGTCCGCGATCCCGCCGGCGAGCCTGCTGACCCACGGGACGCCGCCCCGCTCGGCCTCGTCGACGAGGCGTTCGACGCCGGCAGGCCCGGACAACAAGGCGGTCAACGCGGACAGTGCCAGCGCCACCGGATGCTCCGACGGCGGTACGTCGGCCAGGCGGCGCGCCGAGACGAGGTCACCCGCGACGGCGCAGTCCACGGCCTGGAGCAACCGGTGTTCCAGGTCCTGGTGCCTGTGGCTTCCCCCTGAGTAGCGCAGCGGGTTGGGGCGGTGGACAGCGGAGCGGAGCCGTTCGAACCAGGGGCGCCCGGGCGTGAGGTCACCCTCGATCCACATCCGCAGGGCTCGGCGCATCCACTCGTCTGCCGCGGCCAGGGCAGGCGATGGCTGCGGCACCCGCGGACCGAGTTCGTCCTGCGCCGACTCCAGCCGGCCCGCTCGCAGCTCGCGCACGGCGCGTGCGATCGGGCGCCACGCACCCTTCACGCACGCGGCATCGAGCCAGTCCAGGTCCGGGTCGGACAGCACCGCCAGGGCGTTGGCGTCGAGTACGGCGGCCGCCGCATCCCATGCGCCCGCCGCGACGTAGGTGCGGACGGCTGACGCGGGTTGGCCGTCCGCCTCCATCCGGGCAGCGCAGGCGAGCACCCGTGCGTGGAAGTCGTCGGCACCCATCTCGTCGGCGAGCTCGTCGAGCAGCTGGTGGCGCACCACCCGGGCCAGGGCGTACCCGCCGGGCACTCCGCGCACCAGTCCCTGGCGCACGAGGCGCTGGAGCCACGCGCCACAGTCCACGCCGACCAGGTCCCGACAACGGTCGGCGGTGAGCAGCTCCAGTGGGGCGGTCTGGCGCAGGAGCCTCACGTCCGCGGCGTCGAGGCCGGACAGGATCTCGCGGGCGACGTACCCCATCGCGAAGGTGGCGCCGCCGGACAGGTCCTGCAAGGCATGGCGGCGTGCGTGGTCGCCCGATCCGCGGGTGGCCTGGTTGAACATGTGCAGCGCCGCAGCAAGGCCGTCGGTCTGACGGGTCAGCAACCAGCCGTCGTCATTGGTCAGCGGCTCTCCGTGCACCGAGCGGAACAACTCGTCGGTCTCGGGTTGGCGGAAGCGCAGGGCGTCGATCCCGATGACGACACTGGGGAACTCCGAGCGGGCCAGGTTGAGCGAGAGTTCGGCACGGGACACCACCACGACCCGCGCGGTCGTCGCCTGGAGGATGTCCTCGATCAGGTGGGCGACCTCGGGATGGTCGACGTGGTGGAAGTCGTCGATCACGAGGACCGGGCTGCCGTCGTACTCGACCAGCCGATCGATCAGGGACTCGCGGCAGGTCGCTCGCGGGTGGCTGGGTGCCAGGAGGTGGACGGCGTCTGCGAGGCCGCGGATGGACTGCGCGATCCGGTCGCTGTCGCGTGAGGTGGCCCGCCACCAGGCGATGTCGGCGGGCGACGTACGCGCCCAGTGCGCCAGCGCGGTCGTCTTGCCGACCCCCGCGGGCGCGATCACGGCGCCGATCCGGGCCTGCAGGAAGCCGTCGAAGTGTCGGTTCAGGCGCGCCCTGACGAGTCCGGGAGCGTCCGGCACACCGGTGAGCTCGGGCCGCTCGGCGCGGACCGGCGACCTGCCGGGGAGGCTGATCCGGTCGGCGCCGGTCATCACGACCGGCCCGGCGGCGGTGGGCGTGGCGGGCACGGTGGGCGTCGGTTCAGCCTGCAGTCCCGGCCCCATCACCCGCCTCCTTCGTCGTCCCGTCGACAACGGGACCCGCATCACGCCATCAACGGCGTGTCCTCGCTGTCCCGCGAGAAGTATTCAGGCAAGGGCTCCAGGTCCGATACCGGGAAAACCCTCGATTCCCTGCATAGCGGAAAAATGTCCCTCTGTCAGACACAACGACAAATCGGGCAGCATTTCGTCCACAGGCGGGTGGCCCCAAAGGACCCCCCGCCGGGGTCCCGGGGCACTGTGGCTTCCATGCCCAGCCGCTCCCCGCGGGCCTCTGCCCGCATCCTGGTGCTCGTCGCGACCGCCCTCGTTGCCCTCCTGGGCAGCTCGGGTCCCGTCAGGGCAGCGGACGATCCCCTCGGGGTGTGGCCGCTGAACCCGCGCCCCGAGGTGATCGCACGCTTCGACCCACCGGCCGATCCGTGGAGCTCCGGGCACCGGGGCGTGGACCTCGGGGGCCGGGTCACCCAACCGGTCCGTAGCGCGCTTCCCGGGCGGGTGGCGTTCGCGGGGCGGATTGCCGGACGCGGGGTGGTGGTGGTCCGTCACGGCGACACCCGGACGACGTACGAACCCGTGACGGCGGTGGTCGCGGTCGGGGACGCGGTGGCTGCCGGCGACGTCATCGGCCACCTCGAGGTGGTCGGGTCGCACTGCTTCCCGCGGGCCTGCCTGCACTGGGGTTGGCTCCGGGGCGAGACCTACCTCGATCCGCTGCGCCTGGTCGGCGGCGGTCCGGTCCGCCTGCTCCCCCTGTGGCAGGACCGGGGACTCAGGCCCGTGGGTGGGCTTGCTGGTAGGCCCTTCTCAATCGGTCGGTGGTGACGTGGGTGTAGCGCTGCGTCGTCGCCAGCGATGCGTGGCCGAGCACCTCCTGGACCGACCGGAGGTCGGCACCGCCTTCCAGCAGATGGGTGGCGGCGGTGTGGCGAAGGCCGTGCGGCCCGAGGTCCGGCGCCCCTGGTACGTCGGCAAGGCGCCGGTGAACCAGGGTGCGCACCGCGCGCTGGTCGATCCGGGCTCCGCGGGCGCCGAGGAACAGGGCGGGACCTGAGCCGGGTCGGGCGAGGTCGGCCCGGGCGCACTTGACCCAGCGGTCGATCGCAGCAGCCGCCGGATGCCCGAACGGAACCGTTCGCTCCTTGCGTCCCTTGCCGAACACCCGGACCACGTTGCGGTCCCGATCCACGTCATCGACGTCGAGCCCGCACAGCTCCCCCACCCGCATGCCGGTGGCGTAGAGCAACTCGAGCATCGCGACGTCGCGCACGCCGATCGGGCTGCCGTCGTCAGCGAGCGCGGCTGCCGCGGCAATCAGTTCGTTCGCCTCATCGACCCGCAACACGGAGGGCAGGGTGCGGTGCGGCTTGGGAGAGCCGAGTGCCGACCCCGCGTCCGTCGGGGCACGCCCCGTCCGGGCCAGCCAGCCCGTGAACACCCGCGCTGCCGTGGCGCGGCGCGCCAGCGTCGTGCGGGACAGTCCCATCGTCTGCTGCTTGGCGAGCCAGCTCCGCAGGGTCCGCAGATCGAGGTCGGCAATGTCGTCCAGGCCCAGCCGCGCAGCGTGGTCGAGCAGCCCGACCATGTCGCCGAGGTACGCCGACACGGTGTGCGCAGCGAGGTCGCGCTCGGACACGAGATGCCGCTCGTAGTCACCCAGCACCCGCGCGAAGCCCTCGGGCAACGCATCGCGGCTGTCGGCGGTCGCGGTCACTGATCGATCGTAGGTCGCCGTACGCCGCCCCCGGCCGCGCCACGCGCGTCAGCACCGGGGCGTCAGCACCGGGCCCGCTCGGCCAGCCGCCAACCGACAGGGAGTTGCTCGACGTAGCCCTCGTCGGCCAGGGCGCGCAGGACCTCGCCGACGCCGGGGACACCGAGCCCCGCCACCAGTGCGATCGACTCGGTCGAGGCGGGTACGACGACCGGCACCGCGTCGAGGACCTGCTGGGCCTTGATCGCCAGCCGGTCCCGCTCCCGCTCCGGACCGCGCGGCTCCACGACGAGGTCGTCTCCTGCCGCACCGAGCAACTCGAGCACCTCCTCCCCACCGGACACCAAGGTGGCTGCGCCGCTGCGGATCAACTGGTGCACGCCCTCGGACGCCACGCTCGTCAGCGGGCCGGGCGTTCCCATCACCACCCGATTGAGCCGCTCGGCCCAGTTCGTCGTGTTGAGGGCGCCACTGCGGACGGCTGCCTCGACCACCACCGTGCCGCGCGCCAACGCCGCGATCAGCCTGTTCCGGGCCAGGAACCGGATCCGGAACGGCGACGCGCCCGGCGGGGACTCCGAGACCACGGCGTGGTGCTGCGCGAGGTGGGCGAGCATCTCGCGGTGGGCCGCGGGATAGGCGCGGTCGGGGCCGCAGGCCAGGACGGCCACGGTCGGCGCACCCGCGCTGAGGGCGCCACGGTGGGCGGCGTAGTCGATGCCGAATGCCGCGCCGGACACCACGGGGCGGCCGGCACCCCCGACGACGGCAGCGATGTCGCCAGCCACCTGGTCGCCGTAGGTCGTGGACGCGCGCGCACCGACCACGGCGACCGAGCGTTCGAGCTGGTTCAGGCGAAGGGGACCCTTCACCCACAGGCCGACCGGCACCTCGCCCCGCTCGTGCAAGGGCGCGAGGTGCGCGAGGTCGTCCAGCTGGACGGGCCACTCCTCGTCGCCGGGAATCACGAAGCGGATGCCGAGCCGCTCGGCACGCTCCAGCTCCCGCTCGGGCCGTACGTCGGCGAGCCGGGCCGCCACCGCGGAGAGCACCGAACCGAGGTCGGGGTGTTCGTGCAACGCCCTCAGGAACTCCGCTCCCCCGAGCTCGCGGGTCAGGCCGAGGCAGCGGAGGTCTCCGGGCTCGGCGACGAGGCTGATCGTGGCGCGGGCAAGACGCTCGTCGGTCGTCATCCGGCCTGCTCCGAAACGTCGAGTTCGTGGTCGCCGCGGATCGCGCGCAGGTCCAGCGCTTCACCCCGGCGCAGGCGCAGCGCGGTCTCGACCTCGGCGAGTCCGGGCACGACGTCGCGCCCGGTGCGCACCGACGCCAGGTCGGCGACGGTCCAGGCCACTCGCAGCACCCGCACGGCGCCACGGGCGCTGAGGCGACCGCGGTACGTCTCCTGGTCCAGCTTCTGCTGGGCCTTGTCGGCCACCGGCCAGGTGTCCTTCAGCCGCGGACTGGGGATCTGGCTGTTCAGCCGCCAACTGGAGTCGGCGAAGCGGCGCTGCTGGCGCTGCCGGGCGGCGCTGACCCGGGCCCGCACGTCGGCGGAGGTCTCGACCGGCCGAAACGGATCGTGACTCGCGGCGGTGGCCGGCTGCACGTGCCGGAGGATGTCGATCCGGTCCGCGATCGGCCCGGTCAGCCGGGTCTCGTAGGTCCGTCGGACGGGCGGTGCACAGGTGCAGCGATTGGCCCGGGCGTTGGCGGCCCAGTTGCCACACGGGCAGGGATTGCTGGCCAGCACGAGCATCCCTCCGGCCGGCAGCGTGACGGACTCGTCGCGTCGGGCGATCGTGATGTCGCCACTCTCCAGCGGCTGGCGCAGGGCGTCGATCACGTCGGACCTGAAGAGCGGGAACTCGTCGAGGAACAGCACACCGCAATGGGCGCGGCTGATCTCACCCGGGTGCACCCGACCGAGGCCGCCCCCGATGACGCTCGCCTTGCTCGCGTCGTGATGCGGCGCGGCGAAGGGAGGACGCACCACCATGCCCTGCCCCGGTTCGAGGACACCGGCGAGCGAGTGGAGGGCGGTCAGCTCCAGCGACTCCTCCGGGGTGAGGTCCGGCAGGATCGTCGGGATCCGCTCGGCGATGCTGGTCTTCCCGCACCCCTTGGCACCCGACAGCAGCAACGCGTGCCCGCCGGCGGCCGCCACCTCCGCGGCGTACTTCTCGTCCGCCATCCCGCGCAGGTCGGCGAGGTCGAGCTCATCGAGGCGCTCGTCGCCGCACCAGGTGAGCAAGCGCGAGCCCGAGGCTTCGGCGACGGGCGGCGCATCCGGCACCTCGTGACCGCGCACCGAGGCCACCACCTGGGCCAGCGACCGCACGCCGATCACGTCGACATCGGGGACCATCGTGGCCTCCTCCAGCTGCGGTTCGGGAACGTAGACGCGCCGTACACCCCGGGCCGCCGCGGCCAGCGTCATCGGGAGCACCCCGATGGCCGGACGCAGGCCACCCGCCAGGGTCAGTTCGCCGATGAACGCGGTGCCGGCGATGTCGCGGTGCTCGATCTGCCCGTCCGCCGCCAGCACCGTGAGCGCCATCGCCAAGTCGAACTGGGTGCCGGACTTCGGGAGGTCCGCCGGCGACAGCAGGATCGTGGTGCGCTTGGACGCGGGCCAGTCCAGATCACTGTTGATGATGGCCATCCGCACGCGGTCCAGTCCCTCCCGGAGCGCGGCACCGGCCCGGCCGACGACCATGACGTTGGCCTGGCCCGGCGAGACGTCGGCCTGGACGTCGATCAGGTGGCCGAGCGCGCCATTGAGCGCGACGCAGTGCGCGGTCGCGAACGGCATCAGCACAGCCCTGCGACGTGGTCGACCTGGGCCGGCCCGCGCCGGGGCCGCATCACGGCGACGAGGTCGACCCGGATCCCCGCCGGGCGGATGCCGCGCTCCTCGGCCCAACGTTCACCGAGCCGCTTGAGGCGGGCCAGCTTGGCGTCCGTGATCGCCTCGTGCGGCGTGCCGGCGACCAGGCTGGTGCGGGTCTTCACCTCGCACACCACCAGCGTCGTGCCGTCCCGGAGCACGATGTCGACCTCGCCCTCGGAGCAGCGCCAGTTGCGCTCGAGGACCGCCATCCCGAGATCCCCCAGATGACGCGCCGCCACCTCCTCGCCGTACGCGCCGAGCGCCTGCTTCGCCTGTGCTGTGGTTGTCATGCGGGCCAGCGTCGACGAGCACCCCGACTCCGCGGCAGTACGACGAAACAACCCTGTGGACGACCGGAGTCATCCACAGGGTTGTTCTCGGTTCATGGCCAGTGGCGTGACCGGAGTGACCTCGGGGTCAGCCGACGAGCTTGGGTCCACTACAGGTCGGGGTCTCCTTGGCGTACACGTCCGCGCCGCCCAGCTGGAGGCCGAGGATGTCCTGGAGCGGCTCGATCAGAGCCGTCTGCAGCGTCGCGACCAGCGGGTTCAGGACAACGCTGAGCAGGTTCTGGATGATCGGGTTCAGCACGCCGGTGAACACGGTGTTCAGCGGATCGGTGATGTGTCGTTCCTTCCAGCTGCCCAGGAACAGCAGGCCGTCCCAGTAGTGCAGCACCAGGTCCGTGTTGACGGCCGGCGTGACGCTGACGGGGCCCAGGAGCATTCCGGTGCCGCTGCCGGCGGGGACGGTGTAGCCGCCCGGGATCGGCACGACGACGGTCTTGTTGAACGTCGACGACATTCCCGTGCCCGCAGCAATGTTGAGGGAGGTGTCGAGCGTGAGGTAGGGCGGCTTGAGCAGGCTGCCCAGCCCGAGCAGGCCCAAGACATTGGTGAGCAGGCCGCCGACGGGGTCGACCGTGGCCTTGATCCCGGCGTTGGCGGAGATGGTGACGCCGCCGACGACAGCAGACGACAGTGCCACCGTCACGCTCTCGGGGCCTGTGGGGTTGCAGGTGACCTTGGTGACCTGGGCGATGGCCTTGCCCAGGTCGATCGAGATCGCCAGGTCGATCGGTGCCACCGTGACCGAGGTGTTCAGGAGAGGGACGTTGAGCGAGCGACCGTCGATGTGGGCGTTGAGGTTGAGCCGGATCTGCGCGGTGTTGGCGGGGTCTTGGTCACCCTTGCAGGTCTGCTTCGGCGCCTCGATGACGCTCAGCGAGGTCGTGACGCTGGCGACGCCCGGGAGCGAGATGCCGAGGTTCGGAACCGCGACCGCGTGGTCCTGGTTCGCCACGAAGGCGGTGCCGGTGACCAGGTCCAGCACGTTGATGCCGGCACCGAGGGCGGCGGAGTCGCCCGGAGCAAGGTTGAGGAGGTCGCCGATCGCGATCGTGGGGGTCGACGCCCCCACGGTGATGCTGCGCAGGATGTTGGCCTCGGCGAGCTTGCCCTGGGAGTCGAGCACCTTGGCCGTGGCAATGAGGAGGTCCGCGGCCTCGAGGTTGTCGAGGGCGAGCAGCTCATCCACGGTCCCGACACCGAGGCCGCCGACGTTGACGAGGTCGAGAAGGGAGACGTTCGCCGCCGCCAGGCCCTTGTAGCTGACGAGGTCGAGGTTGACGGTGCTTCCGAACAGGGCGCTGAGCAACGGGTTGAGCAACGCGCTCTGGGTGCTGTCGAGCGAGGCGATGAACGATCCGATGCGGACGCAGGCGGACTCCTCGGCCTGCGCCACGGCGGTCCGGGTCGACCCACCACGGGCGACTCCCGCGATGCCGCCGAAGGCGAACGACGTGTCCGAGGTGGCGGACACCTTGACCGCGGTCGGGATCTCGTCCGTCGTCTTGCCGACGACCACCCAGTTGTCGCCGTCCCGCTTGACGAAGTCCCAGGTGACGTCGGCAGTGGACAACGCCCCACCGAGCGCGTCGTCGTTGCGGGCCACGCTGAGGTTCTTGGCCGTGTCGATTGCGGACTTGTCGTAGGCCGAGGCCTTGCCGCCGTTCAACAGGCGGACCAGGTCGAGCGCCACGACGTCGGCGACGGCCTGCATGTCGCGGCGGACGACGCGCTGCTGGCCGAGGTCGACCGCGAACGCGGCCGACACGACCACCACGATCGTCAGTCCCACCGCCATGAGAACAGCGGTGGCTCCGCGCTGATCCATCCGGCGGTCCGCCATCTCAGCTCACCCTTGCGACGGCGGTGTACGACAAGGTGTCCGGCAGGACGAGCCCGAAGCCCGAGATGATTCCTTCATAGGCGATCTCGACGACGACGGTCGCACAGCTCTTCGTGATCTCACCCTCGCAGGGGGCAATGGTGACCGTGCAACCCGCGCCGCCACACTCCTGGTCCTGGGCGTCGAGAGCTGCGTCGACGGCCTTGCGGCCGGCCGCGAGCTTGGCTGCGTTGTCGCCGGGGTTGACCGCGGCCGCACGCGCACCTTCCGAGGCCGCCTGGCTCACCGACTGGCGCACGCTCAGCATGTCGCCGTAGTTGACGATGCCGAACACCAGGATCAGCAGGATGGGAAGGATCAGGGCAAACTCGACCGCCGCGGCTCCTCGCACGTCACGGCGCGCACGAGCGAACCCCCAGGACACAAAACGCCTCATCGGCCGGCCTCCCCGCCATCGCTCCCATGACGCCCCCCGAATGGCGTTGAGCACACACTAATCGTCTCCTGTACAACGACGGAACCGATCCCGGGTCATTCTGCCCGGTCGAGGCAGACGGCGTAGTCCGTTCTGACTACTGGCTCTCGAGACGCTCAACCGACCAGTCTCGGCCGCCCACACGTCGCCCCCACCGCGAAGACGTCGGCACCACCGAGCCGGAGCCCGATCATCCGGGCGACCGGTCCGATGAACATCGCGTTGATGTTGTTCACGAGCGGTGTCAGCGTCTTCTCGACGAATCCCTTGCCGACCGTCACCAGCTCGTGGGCGATCAGGTTGGTCACGGCCGTGACAGCAGCCAGGTTGGCCGACTTGCCGCCGATCTTCACCGCGGTCACCGTCGGCACGAGCGTGGCCATGCTGAGGTTGACCGCCCCGCCGGTCGTCACCGGCGTGACGTCGTTCGGAGGGATCGACAGGCCCACCGTCCCCGACGACGCATTCAGCTGCGATCCGACGCTGAGCGTCACGTCGACCTCCAGGGACAGCTTGGTCCCCAGCAGCAGGATGTTGCCCAGCAGGTTCGTGATCACTGATGTCAGCCCCAGGCCGATCAGGTCGGTGAGCCTCACGTCGGCGCTGACCGTCACATTGGCATTGAGCTTGTACGACGCCAGGGCGCTCGCGACGCGGACGGCGAACGTGGACGGGTCGGCCGCTGTGTTGACGCCGCAGTGCACGGGCGGGGGCGAGATCAGTGCGCCGGTGCCGCTACCGGCCTCGATCTCGAGGAATCCGGATCCCTTGGGAGTCTGCAGGGTGCCCAGACCCGGCGGGCTGATGCTGGGCAGGTTGGTGAACTCGATGCCGAGGGTCCCGTCCAGCTGGGCCGTGTCGGCCGTGGC
>JAKFEI010000412.1:0-3764 GCA_036675765.1 Nocardioides sp.
CCGTCCCCGTCGCCGAAGCCGACGCCCACACCGCGGCCTTCGCCGACTCCCACGCCGACCCAGCCCGCCCAGGAATGCACCGACCTCGTCAGCGTTGTCGACTGCATCCTGGCGCCGATCACCACGAAGCCCTGATCCCGCTTCTCGGGGTCGGGTCAGGGACGTTCCTGATGCGCGGGGTCCTGCGCGCGCCCTAGCGTCGAGGCCTCAGCCGGGTTCGCCGGCTTCGTGTTGAGGGGAACCGATGAAGGCGCTGGTCCAGGATGTCTACGGCACGTCGGAAGTACTCCGGTTGGAGGACGTCGATCGCCCCGAGCCGGCGGCGGGCGAGGTCCTGGTGCGCATGGCGGCAGCATCGGTGAACGCCGCCGACTGGCACATCATGCGCGGTGAGCCGAAGGTCGCCCGGTTCATGGACCGCAAGATCTTCGGTCGCACGGCGCCGCGCGAACGCATCCGTGGCCGCGACTTCGCCGGGACCGTCGAGGCCGTCGGGTCCGGTGTCACCGGGTGGCAGGTCGGGGACGAGGTGCTCGGCGAGCACGAAGGGACGCTGGCGGAGTACGTCGCCGTACCCCAGGCCTGTCTGGCAAGGAAGCCGGCGACGGTGTCCTTCGAGGATGCCGCCGCGCTGCCGCTGGCCGCGACCACCGCCGACCTCCTGCTCACCGCGGGACAGGTCGCGTCCGGGCACCGCGTCCTGGTGATCGGCGCGTCGGGCGGAGTCGGCACCTTCGCCGTCCAGCTCGCCGGCGCGCGTGGCGCCACCGTCGACGGCGTCTGCAGCGCCCGCAACCGGGACCTCGTGCTGTCGCTCGGCGCCGCGAGCGTCATTGACTACACCGCCGAGGACTTTGCCCGCACGGGTGAGAAGTACGACGTCGTACTCGACCTGGTGGGGAACCGGCGCCTGCGCGACCTGCGCCGCGTCGTCGCTCCCCGCGGCACCCTCGTGCTGTCCGGCGGCGGCAACCCGGGGGAGGGCAGGGTCCTCGGTCCGGTCGGACTGATGGCCAAGGGCGGCCTCTTCGGACGGCTCCTCGGCCTGCGCGTGAAGATCCCGACGGCCCAGCCGGACGGGGAGCGCCTCGCCGACCTCGTCGCGATGGTGGAACGCAAGGAGATCCGGGTGGTGATCGACCGGTCCTACCCGCTCGTCGACGCCGCGGCGGCGATGCGCCATCTGGAGGTCGAGCACGCGCGCGGCAAGATCGTCGTCACTGTCTGACTTGTGCGGCCTCGGTAAGAACAAGGCATGCAGTCCACCGACTACGACGACTTCGCGCACGCCTACTCGGTGGAGAACGAGTCCAACATCTTCAACGCGTACTACGAGCGGCCGGCGATGCTCGGTCTCGCCGGTGACGTCTCAGGCCGTCGGATCCTCGACGCGGGCTGCGGGTCCGGACCGTTGACGGCAGCCCTTCGGGACCGGGGCGCGGACGTCACCGGGTTCGACGCGAGCGCCGCCATGGTGGATCTTGCGCGCGAGAGGTTGGGTGATGACGCGGACGTCCACGTCGCGGACCTGGCCGCGCCGTTGCCGTTCGCGGACGCCGCGTACGACGACGTCGTCGCCTCCCTCGTCCTGCACTACCTCGAGGACTGGTCCGGCGCACTCTCGGAGCTGCGTCGGGTACTGAAGCCGGGCGGTCGCCTGATGGTCTCGGTGAACCACCCCGCTGCCTACGCGATCGTTTATCCGGAGGCCGATTACTTCGCGGTGACGAAGTACTCCGAGGACTACACGTTCGACGGACAGGTGACCTGGCTGACCTTCTGGCACCGGCCCCTGCACGCCATGACGGACGCCTTCGCTGCCGCAGGCTTCCGCGTCACCGCCATCAGCGAGCCACCTCCGGCGCCGGACACTCCTGCCGAGGTGCTCCCGCCCGGACTGGAGCCGGGCCAGTCGTTCATGTGCTTCCTCTTCTTCGTTCTCGAGGCGGTCTGATGTCGGGCTCCTTGTCGAGCTGGAACCACGGCAGCGCACGTCGCGCCGCTGCGCTCCTCCTGGTCACGCACCTCGGTGCGGTGGCGCTCGCCTGGGCCGCCTGGGCAGTCTTCCTCCTGCCGCCGTTCTACGACGCCCGTGTGCTGCCGATCGTCGTGTCGTGGGCCTTCGCGGTGGTCGTGACGATGTGGCTGATGCTGCGCTTCGGCTTCTGGGGCACCGTGGCGACCCTCGGCGTCGGGCACGGCGACGAGCTCCTGGCCCCGTTCACTCCGCGCAAGGGCGCCGCCGTTGGCATCCTGCGCTGGGCCATGCAGCTCGTGCTCATCACCGGGGTCTTCGGAGCGGCGGTCCTCGTGACGGTCGACGGCCGCTGGTGGCACCTGGTCGGCACCGAGGAGATCCGTGCCCTGCCCGACAAGGTGGCTGCCGTACCGATCCCGGGCGACTGGGAGCTCGAGCACGCCGAGCACGGTGACGACGGTGGAAACCACCACCCGAACATGCGTCACTGGCTGACCTACGACGTGCCAGCGACCTACACCTTCGACGACCTGTCGGCCTGGCTGGCCGGTCCGGACTGGGCCGACAACCCCGATGGCGCGTCCTTCGGCGCTGTCCGGGTCGTCAGCTGTGACGCCGAGCAGCAGGAGTGCCTCGCCCACCTCGTCCCGCCGCCGGGCGAGCCCGTGGAGTACTTCGTGCGCGTGACCCACGACGATCCGTCGTACGACGGCGACTCTGCCGAGGTGGACCTGCAGGTGACCTATCGGCAGTACGTCGAGCCCGACTGGGAGGTCGACAGCGCCGTGGTCGCCCGGGGACGCGCGATACCTGTCCCCATCGACTGGGTCCCGGACGACGAGGACGCCTCGTCGAACGACTCGGGGCAGTTCTTCACGCGCAACTTCGGGGTGCCGGTCGGATTCACTCCTGCCGACCTGGAGGCATGGATCACCGGACCCACCTTCACGGAGCCGGCCGTCGGGAAGGCTTTCGGCGCGATCACCCTCGATGAGTGCCGGTCCCACGGCGCGGACAGCTTCGCGTGCAACGCGACCGTCGACGCCACCTGGTCGACCGACGGGTACGGCATCGAGCGCGCCAGCGACTGGGTCGTGGCGACGCTCGACACGAACCGACACACGGTGCGGCTGGCCTTCCGGCGCGCCGGCTGACGGCCGTCTGGCGTATGACATCGTGTGGCGATGACCAAGGCGAAGCCGTCACGTCGGTGGCGCGTTTCTCTGATCGTCGCCCTGGCCGTGCTGACGATGACCCTGGCCGGGTGCGCGGCGTTGCGCAACGAGTGGTCGGACAAGCACGGCGGTCCCGACATCGACGGACGAGTCCGGGCTGCGGTCCAGGACGCGCTGCCTGCGTCGGCGGAGGTCTCCGTCAGCTCGCACAAGAACGGCTTCTCGCAGGAGATGGACGTGGACGTCACACTGGCGGACTCGTCGTTCGACGCGGATGATCTCGTCGCGATCACTCGCGCCGTCTGTGAGGCAGTGGAGGCCACTGATGTCGTCTTCCTGCGGGTCGCCGACGGGTCCCTCGGCAGCCGACTGGATCTGGAGGCGCTGGTGACCGCACAGTTCCCTGACCTCGACACGCCCTACGACCCCACCCAGGTCCAGCTGCAGGTCGAGGAGGACTGCGCCGGCATCTGATGCGGTGGGGGACGGGCTGGTCTGTAAGCCGGGTTCTGTCCCTGTTGCCAGGGGGCGACCATCCATCTACGGCTGCCGTTGCCGACAGCCTCCAGCAACCTACCCGCACGCTCGGGCGAGCAGCCCTCAAGCGCGTG
>JAKFEI010000292.1:0-3763 GCA_036675765.1 Nocardioides sp.
CCGCTTCGCGACCAGGGTCGGCACCAGCGCCTGGCCGGCCACGTTGACCGCCGTACGCCCCATGTCGAGGATCGGGTCGATCGCGAGCAGCAGGCCGACGCCGGCGAGCGGCAGGCCCAGCGTGGAGAGCGTCAGGGTCAGCATCACCGTGGCGCCGGTGACACCGGCGGTCGCGGCCGAGCCGATCACCGAGACGAACGCGATCAGCAGGTAGTCGGTCAGGCCCAGGTCGACCCCGAAGAACTGGGCGGCGAAGATCGCCGAGATCGCCGGGTAGATCGAGGCGCAGCCGTCCATCTTGGTGGTCGCACCGAGCGGCACGGCGAACGACGCGTAGGCGCGCGGCACACCCAGGTTCCGCTCGGTGACGGACTGCGTGACGGGCATCGTCCCCACCGAGGACCGTGACACGAACGCCAGCGAGATCGCCGGCCACGCACCCGAGAAGAACTGCTTGATCGACAGCCCGTTCGTCCGCAGCAGCACCGGGTAGACCACGAACACGACGAGCGCGAGGCCGACGTAGATCGCGGCCGAGAAGGTGGCCAGCGAGCCGAGGGCATCCCAGCCGTACGACGCCACGGCGTTCCCGAGGAGGCCGACCGTGGCGATCGGCGCGAGCAGGATGATCCACCAGAGCACCTTCTGGACGATCGCGAGCGCAGACCGCACGAAGACGAGGAACGGCTCTGCTGCGTCGCCGGCCTTGAGCGTCGCGATGCCGATGGCGATGGCCACGACGAGGATCTGCAGGACGTTGAAGGACAGTCCGACCGAGCCGTCGCCGCCGGCGCTGGCCTGCAGCCCGAGCACGTTGTCCGGGACCAGCCCGGTGAGGAAGTCGAGCCACGAGCCGGTGCGACTCGGGTCGGCAGCCGCGTCGGCAGAGACGCTCGTGTGGTTGCCCGGCTGGAGCACCAGCCCCAGCACGATGCCGATCGTGACGGCGATCAACGCCGTGATGGCGAACCAGACCAGCGTCTTCCAGGCGAGACGCGCCGCGCCGGTGACCTCGCGGAGGTTGGCGATGGAGGCCACGATCGCCAGGAAGACCAGCGGGGGCACGATGGTCCGCAGCAGCGTCACGAAGGTGTCGCCGACCGTCGTCAACGTCTCGGTCAGCCAGTTGGGGTCGACCTCGCCGGTCGCGGCGTCGGTGCCGTCGACTCCGATGGACCGGGCGACGAGGCCGAGGACCACGCCGAGCGCGAGACCGATCAGGACCTGGACGCCGAACGACGGGAGCCGGTCGCGCCAAGTGGCGCGCTCAACAGTGCGGGTGGAACTCATGGGGACATGCCTTTCGATGCGGCCGCACGGCGCATCGAGGGCGCTGCGGACCGACTGGATCGGTGGAGATCGGTGGGACGAGAGGGAGGCTGCCCGCCGGATCGGCGGGTCGGGACGCGCCGGAAGGGCGCAGGTCCTCAACGACAGCGCGTGCTCTTCGTCCGCTGGAGGTCCACCACGAGGCGGCGCGTCAGCAGGTCACCCGGGGTTCTCGGCTCTCTGCACACACTGGGGCGAACCTGTCTCCGGACGCGGATATTCCGTAGCACACAGGTCTGGCCATACGCTTGCGCTTCGAACATCTGTTCGATATAGTGGGGTCATGTCCTCGACCGACGCCCTCGACAAGGCCGCTGTTGCGGTCGAGAGCGCCGCGGAGCTGGCTCAGGCCCAGTGGGACGCCCTCGACGGGGCGGACGCACCTGAGGCCGCAGCGCGGATCGCGCAGGCCAGGGCGATGCTCGACGCCGCCATGCTCGGGGTCACCGCGCGGCTCGAAGAGACGCACGCGGCCGAGAAGCTCGGCTGGGCGTCGACGAAGGACTTCCTCACCCACGTCACCGGCGGCCACAAGGGCGCGGGCGGTGGGCTCGTGCGCGCCGTCGACCAGCTGCGCGACCTCCCGGCGGTGCGCGAAGCCCTCAAGGACGGCGCGATCTCCCTCCCGCAGGCGCGCGCCATCGGCGGCAAGGTGACCACGCTCCCCCGCGTTCCGAAGTTCCGCACCGCGGTTGCCGACCGGCTGCTCGAGCTGGTCCACACCAACGCGTACGACGCCAGCGACCTCCAGGTCGCGTTCGGCGACGTCGCCCGGGAGCTCGACGTCGACGGCACCCTGATCAAGGACGATCGGTCCAAGGAGCGGCAGGAGCGCGCGGCGCACCTCGCGCGATACCTCGGCTTCTCCGAGGACGGACTCGGCGGCGAACACCTCCGTGGCTACGGCTGCGAGGAGGAGGCCGAGCTGATCAAGGCGGTCCTGATGCCGCTCGCCGCACCGGTCACGACCGAGCCGGGCGCGTGTGGCGGCGTGGCCGAACGCCCCGGCGAACCGTTCCTCGACGAGAACGGCAACCGGTCCGGAACGCCCTGCCCCGACCCGAGCTGCGCCCACGACGGCAAGGACCCCCGCGACCACGGCCGCCGATTCTGGGACGCGTTGGTCGAGGCCTGCCGCCGGCTCCAGGCCACCGACCAGCTCCCCCACGACCACGGCACGACCGCGCGGATCATCGTCACCGTCGACCAGGCCAGCCTTCAGCAGAAGGTGATCGACGCCGGCCTCGCCCGCGACGGCAGCCTGCCCTCCGACCAGCGGCTCTCGGCAACCGCCGTACGACGCCTCGCCTGCGACGCCGACATCATCCCCGCCGTTCTCGGCTCCGACGGCCAGATCCTCGACGTCGGCCGCGCCCACCGACTCGTCACCTCCGCGATCTGGCTCGCGCTCATCCTGCGCGACCGCCACTGCGCGTTCCCCGGCTGCACCCGGCCGCCGATCGCCTGCGACGCCCACCACGTCGTCCACTGGGCCGACGGTGGTCCGACCAGCCTCGACAACCTGATCCTGCTCTGCCGGCGCCACCACACGATCGTCCACAACACCCCGTGGACGGTGCACATCGATTCCGCCACCGGGAGACCGGTCTGGACGAGACCACCACCGGTCGACCTGCGCGGTCGCATCTCGTACTCCCCCGCGCGCACCGCGGAAGAGATCGCCGGACGACCACCGCCACAGGCCGCCTGACCGCGATCACCCTAGGATCGCGGCATGGCTGACCAGCCCCCGAACTGGGACACCTACCAGCCGCGCAGCGACGACACCCGCAGCGTCGGCCCCACGCCGCCGCCCACCTCGCCGTACGCGGCTGGCACCTTCGCGCCCTACAACGCGCCCGCCGAGCAGCGTCGAGTACGACGCCGGATCGGCCTCCTGCTGGCCGGGGCCGCGGTCGTGGTCGGTGGCGCGGGGGTTGGCGTCTGGGCGATCGTCGAGGCGGCGACCGACGACAACCAGTCGACGTCGACGACCCGCACCGTGACCGACACGGAGGTCAAGGTGGAGGTCAACAGCTCGGGCAGCGTCAACCTGTTCACCACGGCGGGCACCGCGGACCTGGCGTCTGCGCTCCGCGAGGAACGCGGATCGACGCAGGTGCTCGAGGCGGTGCTGTTCCGCCACAACGCCGTGGTGACCGTCGCCGACAAGGACGCACCCGGCGGGGCGCGGATCTACCAGTGGGACGGGGACCTGACAGCGGTCTCGGAATCAGTCGCGGTCCGCAAGCCGTTCGACCTGCTCGACCTCGAGGGCGACGTGCTCGCCGACCTCTGTGGCGACGACCCGGACCAGTGCACCGTCGTCGCCGGCCGTCCCCTCCCCGGTGACGACAAGGCGTGGCTCACCGTCGTCGGCAGTGGCGGCCCGAAGCGGACCGACCTGCGCGGCAACCCGGTCTGATCAGAGCCA
>JAKFEI010000538.1:0-23039 GCA_036675765.1 Nocardioides sp.
CCCAGAGGCCGGTCTGCCGGAGGCCGCGGATGAACAGGCCGAGCGCGTGGTCGGCGTAGTTCTGCGCCTGGAGGTAGGCGCCGACCTCGGTGCCCTCGAGCTCGCTGGGCAGCCGCAGCCGCACCTTGTCGGCGGGCACCTTGAACGGGCCGTGCCCGGAGGCGGTGACGAGCTGCGTGTAGAACGGCCGGTCAGTGGCATCCAGTTCGAGCAGGCGCACGAGCGAGCGTCCGTAGAACTCCTCGTCGGAGACGCCCCAGAAGTTGAACTTGGGACCGGGGTACTCGTCCTTCTCGTGCCAGCGGTCGAAGCCGAGCGCGCGGAACAGGTCGTCGTGGTCCCAGAACTTCGCCCAGTTCACGTTGAACGTCTCGGAGACGTAGCCGCGCGGACGCAACAGCTTGGGCAGGCTCGGCAGGTCGCGGTCGCCGTACCCGGTGGACATGGCGACGTCCCCGACCGGATAGATCGACGTGTTGGAGATGAACTCCGCGTCGACCGTGTTGCCCTTGCCGATCTGCTGGAAGTGGTGCGGGAAGTAGGCGCTCTCGCCGACCAGGTCGTTGAGGTGCGGCGTCACCTCCTGCCCGTCGACCTCCAGCCCGATGACGAACTCCTGCATCGACTCGAGCTGCACCACGACGAGGTTCTTGCCCTCGGCGGCGCCGAACCCGCGGGCCCGGGCCGGATCGGTGACCGTGGTGTGGTTGGTCGCCTTGAGCTCGGCCACCTCGTCGTACGCCGTGGCGAGGTCCAGGGTCTGCTTGGTCCGGAGCGCCCGGATCAGGGCGTCCGCCTCGTAGCCGAGCACACCGAACTGCTCGGCGCGGTACTGCTCATTGCGGACGTCGACCCCGCTGCGCAGGACGACAGCGGTGACCAGGGTCCCGGTGACCACGACGGCACCCAGGCGACGCAGTCGCCGAATCCCCGCCGGGCTCGACGGCGGCAGCCAACGGTCGCCGTGCAGCAGGAGTCCGACCGCCGGCGCGAAGGCCAGGTCGACGTAGAAGAACACCAGTCGCCAGTCCAGCAGGCTGGCGATGCTGGCCCGGACGTCGTCGGCCTGGTCGGCCTCGTCGAGCGCCGTGAACGTGGGCAGGGTCTGGTAGTAGCCGAAGTAGAGGACAGCGGCGGTGAGGAAGACGCTGACGGCCGCGTTGAGGGCCCACAACGCCGGAGACGTCGCGGGGCCTGGCGCGAGCAGGGCGATCACCCCGACCAGGACGGCTGCCGCAGCCACGTCGGCGAGCAACATCGTGGGACCCGGAACGCCGAAGACCAAGAGCCGGAAGAGCACCAGCTTCGCCACGAGAAGGCCCAGGATCAGGCGCTCCGGCCGGGGGCGCCGAAGGGTCGCGGCCATGGAGGGAATCTAGTCGCTGCGCCGTCAGCTGAGTCCGGCCAGCCGCACCACCACTCGCGCCAGGTCGCCCTCCTCGAGCCAGACGGCTCGCTGCCGCGCGGCGCCGGTCCCCACGGCGAACAGTTCGTCGACGGCGTCCTCCACCCGCGCCAGGTCGCCGCTCGCCCCGAGTGCGCCGGCGACGTGGTCGACGAGCGCGTCGACGACCGCCCGAGCCGGTCGAGGTCGGTGTGCCAGCGGGTCCAGGAGGTCCCCGGAGAGACCCCACCTGCTGGCCTGCCACATCGCCAGCCGCAGCACGGCCACCGGCGCATCGGCAGGCGGCCGGCCCGCGCGCCACTCGTCCGCGGCGGTCTCGACCAGCGCCCGGCACAAGCCGGCGACGAGGACGGCGACCTTCGGGTCCAGGCACACGTCGGCCACCCGGATCTCCAGGGTCGGGTAGTGCCGGGACGGCCGCGCGTCGAAGTACGCCATCCCCTCGTCGTGCGGGACGCCGGTGTCGAGCAGCTGCTGCACGTGCGCCCGGTAGGCGCTGGCAGTGCCGTAGACGTCCGGCGGGCCTGCCGTCGGCCACCTGCCCCACACCTGGTTGCGGTAGCTCTCATAGTTCGAGTCGATGCCCTGCCAGAAGGGCGAGTTCGCGCTCATCGCCATCAAGGTCGGCAACCACACCCGGATCCGGTCCATGGCCCCGACCGCCTCGTCGTCCGACTCGACCGAGACGTGGACGTGGCACCCGCAGGTCAACTGCTCGCGCGCCGTCAGCCCGAACTTCCGGGCAATCTCCGCGTACCGCGGCGTCGTGGACGCAAGCGGCCGCACGGGCAGGGGCGAGGTGCCGCTGGCCACGACGAGGGCTCCGGCGTCGAGGGCTGCCGAGCGCGCCTTCTCCCGCCAGGTCACGAGATCGGTCTCCAGCGCCGCCAGGTCGTCCTCGGGCGGGGTGTCCGTCTCGATCATCTGCTGCTGGAGCTCGGGGCCCAGCGAACCTCCCACGGCACCGTGGCGGTCGGTGTCGCCCCGGCCCCGTGCGACGCGTAGGACCTGGCTGGCGACCGAACGCGGGGCACCGGTCTCCGCGTCGACGAGCAGGAGCTCCTCCTCCACGCCGACTGTCCGGAGCCCGCCGGGGGTACCGCCCGGGGAGTCCATGCTGCTCACCACCTGGCGGCGGTACTGGAGGAGAGGTCGCAGTAGGGCACGGTCGTGCAGTACCCACGGGCCCGATTTCGAACGCCGCGTCTGACTCCGACTCGCTGCGGTCGTCAGCCCCAGAACGCGTCCTCGGCGGCGCCGTCCTCGGAGAACAGGTGCACCTCGACGATCTTGCCGTCACGGATGGTCAGCAAGTCCACCCCGGCCATGTCCATCGACGCTCCCTCGCGACGGCCGGAGAAGCGCACGGGCACAGCGACCAGCTCGCCGTTGACCATGGCCGGGCCCGTCACCGCGAGCTGGAAGCTCCCCTGGCTGACCTCCATCATCCCGCCCAGCAACGCGCCGACGGCTTCCAGGCCGAGGTGGTCGCCGGAGAACCGGTTGGCGCCCGGCTGGTGCCAGGTCACTGCCTCGTCGAACTGCGCCAGGGCGGTCGGCACGTCACCGCGGCCCAGTGCGTCGAAGTAGGTGGCCGCCACGACAGCGGGGGTCTGCTCGGACATTTCAGATCTCCTCAGGTTTTCGAGTGGAGATCCAATGGTTACATTCGGTAACCTGTCACCTCAACGTAACCAAAGGCTCCCGACCGAAAGTATTTCGATGACCAACCCAGCCTGGGACGTGCTGGTCGCGACCTGCCCCTCACGGACCTCCCTGGCGAAGATCGCGAACAAGTGGACCGCCATGATCGTGATCGCGCTCAACGACGGCCCGCTCCGGTTCGGCACGCTCCGCGAGACCGTCGACGGCATCAGCGGCAAGGTCCTCACCGAGACCCTGCGCGACCTCGAGCGCGACGGGATCCTCACCCGCACCATGTACAACGAGATGCCGCCACGGGTGGAGTACGAGCTCACCGCCCTCGGACAGACCCTCCGAGGTCCCCTCGCTGCGCTCGGGCGCTGGGCCGAGGAACACATCGAGCTGGTCCTCCGCGCCCGCGAGGACTACGACGAGCGCTCGGAACGGTCATGAACCGGAGAGCTGGGGGTACAGCTGCTCGAGTGGCCCCGCCAGCGCCTGCTTGACCTGCCGGGAGACGTCGTCGGCGAGCACCTCGTGGGCGCCGGCCAGCAGGCCGTCGTACGCCTGGGCGACGACGTCGGCGGGATCGTTCTTCTCGACGTCGAGACCCGCCGTCATCGGGGTGTCGGTGTAGCCCAGGTGCAGTGCCGTGACGAGCGTTCCGTTCGCGGCCAGCTGGAGGCGCTGCGTGTTCGTCGCCGACCACAGCGCCGCCTTGGTGGCGCTGTAGCCGTCCCCGATGCCGATCCACGACAGCACGGACAGCACGTTGAGCAGCGCTCCGCCGCCGTTCGCGGCCAAGGTGGGAGCGAAGGCGTCCGCGACGGCCAGGGGAGCGAAGAAGTTGACCTCGAACAGGTCGCGCAGGGCGTCCGGCGACCCGAGCACGGAGGCTCCGTTCGACGCCCCGGCGTTGTTGACGACGAGCGTCACGTCCGGCGCGGCAGCGACCGCGGCGGCCACGGACGCCGGGTCCGTGACGTCGAGGGCGAGCGGTACGACGCGCTCGTCCGCCCAGTCCTTCGGGTTGCGGGCGCTCGCGTAGACCTTCGTCGCGCCGCGGGCGAGGGCCTGGTGCACGAACTCGGTGCCCAGTCCCCCGTTCGCGCCGGTGACCAGGACGACGTCGGTGATCGGCATGTCAGATCCTCTCGATGATGGTGGCGTTGGCGAGGCCGCCGGCCTCGCACATGACCTGCAGGCCGAAGCGGCCCTCGCGCTGCTCGAGCACGTTGAGCAGCGTGGTGGTCAGGCGTGCGCCGGAGCCGCCGAGCGGGTGGCCGATCGAGATCGCGCCGCCGTTGACGTTGACCTTGTCGAGGCTGGCGCCGGTCTCGGCCTGCCAGGCGAGCACGACCGAGGAGAACGCCTCGTTGACCTCGAAGGCATCGATGTCGTCGATGCTCAGGCCGGCTCGGTCGAGCACCTTGCGGGTGGCGGGGATGATGCCCGTCAGCATGAAGAGCGGGTCGTCGCCGGCCACGGCGAACGAGTGGACCCGCGCCCGCGGGCGGAGTCCGAGCCGCGCCGCAGCCTCCTCCGAGGTGACCAGGAGGGCGGCCGCGCCGTCGTTGACCGGCGAGCTGTTGCCGGCAGTGACCTTCCAGTCGATCTCGGGGAAGCGCTCGGTCCACACGTCGTCGGCGAAGGCCAGACGAAGACCCGCCAGGCCCTCGGTGGTCGTGGAGGAGCGGATCGTCTCGTCGATCGCGAGGTCGTTGACGCGTGCGATCTCGCCGTCGAACAGGCCGTCCTTCCACGCCCGGGTGGCCCGGTCGTGGGAGAGCGCGGCGAACTCGTCGAGCTGGGTGCGCGAGAAGCCCCAGCGCGCCGCGATCCGCTCGGCGGCGATGCCCTGCGGGATCAGCGAAGGCGCGTAGCGGGCCGCCACCGTCGGGCCGGCGAAGTCCGCCCCGAGGGTCTGCGAGCCGATCGGGATGCGCGACATGGACTCCGAGCCGGAGGCGACCGCGACGTCGTACGCCCCGGCGATGACGCCCTGGGCAGCGAAGTGCAGGGCCTGCTGGCTCGAGCCGCACTGGCGGTCGACGGTCACTCCGGGCACCGACTCGGGGTAGCCGGCCGAGAGAAGGGCCCACCGTGCGGTGTTGCCCGACTGCTCCCCGACCTGGGCGACGGCGCCACTGATGACGTCGTCGACGACGACCGGGTCGATGCCGGTGCGCTCCACGAGGGCGCGCAGGGGAACGGCGTGCAGGTCGACGGGGTGGATGTCGGAGTAGGCGCCACCGGGCTTGCCCTTGGCAACCGGGGTGCGGACGGCGTCGACGATGACGGCTGACGACATGGTGGATCCCTTCGTTGGGCGACTGGTTGTCCCCACCGTAGGCCGGTCAGTTGGTTTTTCCAACTAACTTGGTTGTGACTTCCAACCCACTTAGACTGGCGGCATGTCCACCGACGTACGCCCCTGCTCGATCGCCCGCACCCTGGAGCTGGTGGGCGAGAAGTGGACCCTGCTGGCCGTGCGCGAGATGGTCCTCGGCAACCACCGCTTCGACGAGTTCGTCCGCTACACCGGCGCCCCGCGCGACATCCTGACCAACCGGCTGCGCAAGCTCGAGGACGCGGGACTCGTGCACCGGACCCAGTACCAGGACCGGCCGCCGCGGTTCGAGTACCACCTCACCGAGGCCGGGCAGGCCCTGCGCCCGATCATCGCCACCCTGCGCGAGTGGGGGGACCAGTACGTCGCGCCTCCGGGCGGACCGCCCATGGTGTTCACGCACGCCTGCGGCGAGACCTTCCACGCTGCCGTGGCTTGCCGGGCCTGCGGCGAGATCGCGGCGTCCGGCTCGGTCACCCTGGCCACCGACCGCAGCTGACCAGGTCAAGGCCGGGGCAACCAACCAGGTCGCCACAACCGACAGGTGGTCGGTCATCGAATGGTGGGGTTGGGCGACGGCTCGCGCAGAGCTCGCCGCCCAACCCCGGACCGATGGGCACGTCAGCCGGGCGGGGCTGTCCCATCGGTCGTTCGGGAATGCGGCCCACTGGCCGGCTCGGTGCCGCCTGTCGCTGACAGGAACCTGGACGCGTCGCCGACCGTGACCACCGATCCGGTGACCAGTACAGCCGCGTCCCCGTTGTCGTCAGCGGCGGCGATCGACCTCGCGGACTCGAGCGCCGACGCGACACTGGGTGCGGCGTGCACGCGCGACGTCCCGAAGATCGTCCCCGCGAGGACAGCGAGCTCCTGTGCAGCCAGGCTCCGCGGGCTGGAGTTGCGCGTGCAGACGACGACGTCGACGACGGGTTCCAGCGTCCGCAGCACTTCCTCGACGTCCTTGTCCGCCATCGCGGCGACGACGGCGATCGTGCGGGAGGGCGCGAGCTCGGTGAGCGAGTCGGCCAGCGCGGCCGCGCCGTGCGGGTTGTGCGCAGCGTCGAGGATCACCGTCGGAGCGCCCGGGCGCACCTCGAAGCGGCCCGGCGACGTGACCCGCGCGAGCGCGGTTCGCACCACGCGCAGCTCGAGCGGAGCGCCGAGGAGCCCCTCCACCGCGGCGATCGCGCAGGCCGCGTTCTCCGCCTGGTGGCGCCCGTGCAGGGCGAGAGGAAGGTCGTCGTACGAACCGTGGAGGCCACGGACCGAGATGACCTGGGCGCCGTCGACCACACGTCGTCCGGTCAGCGCGAAGTCGTCACCCTCCACGACCAGTCGCGCACCGACCTCCTCGGCCCGCATGCGCAGCACCTGCGCGACTTCACCGCTCTGGCGTGCGCTGACCGCCACGGATCCGGGCTTGATGATTCCGGCCTTCTCCGTCGCGATGGCGGTCGCCGTAGGGCCCAGGTAGTCGGTGTGGTCGAGCGCGATCGGCAGGACGACGGCGACGTCGGCGTCGATCACGTTGGTCGCGTCCCACCGCCCACCCATGCCGACCTCCACGACGGCGGTGCGCACGGCGGCCCGGGCGAAGGCCTGATAGGCCATCGCCACGGTCATCTCGAAGAACGAGAGCGGGTGCCCGGTGGCGGTGTCCACGGCGGCGGCCTGCTCGGCCACGGCTTCATAGGCGGACACCAGCGCGGCCTGGCCGATGATGTCCTCGGCGATGCCGATGCGCTCCCTGATGCTCGTCAGGTGGGGACTGGTGAACCGGCCGGTCCGGTCTCCTGCGGCAGCGAGCAGCGCTTCGACCATTCGCGCCGTGCTGGACTTGCCGTTGGTGCCCGTGAGATGGACGCTCCGGTAGGCCCGGTGGGGGTTGCCCAGCCGGGCGGTCACCATCTCGATCCGCTCGAGTGACGGCGCGATCCGGGTCTCCGGCCACCTCCGGAGGAGCTGCTCCTCGACGTCCTCCAGCACGAGTGTCGCTCGCGCCGGGGCAGCGCTGCTCACGACGCACTCCGCTTCTGCGCAGCAACCCGCGCCGACGCGCGACGACGAGTCGGGGCGTCCTGGAGGCGCGCCAGCTCGGCGATCCTCCACCGCTCGGTCTCGGCAACCTGGTTGAAGGTGAACAGGTGCAGTCCGGCGGTGTTCATGTCCTCACGACCGAGCGTTGCCGCCGCGCGGTCGAGGAAGCGCATCGGGTCGTATCCGCCGGGAGCGGCGACGCGGGCAAACAGACCGCCGTTCTTGGCCAGGAAGCGCGCCGACTCCCCCACCCCGATCTTCGAGGCCATCCGCAGCAGCTTCACCCGCTCGACCGGCCCCGGAAGCCCGACGAGGATCGGCAGGTCGACGCCGCGCGTCCGCACCCGGCGGACCCATGCCGCAAGGACGGCTGGATCGAAGGTCAGGTTGCTGACGATCTGCGTTGCGTGACGGCGCTTGTCCCACATGGCCTGGATCGTGAGGTCGTCCTCGATGCTCGGGTGCGACTCCGGGTAGCCGGTGACGCCCACCTCCGCGAACGGGTTGCCGGCAGCCGCAAGGTCCTCGAGGACCTGCAGCGCGCTCCCATAGGCGCCCGCCTGCGCGGTCGCGTCCCCGGACGGCACGAAGACCTTGCTGATCCCCGCCTCCCGCAGGCGGGCGGTGATCTCGGCGAGCTCGCCCGACCCCGCGATCATGCGTGCAGCCAGGTGCGGGACGACGTCGAACCCCGCCACCGACAGCAGTTCCGCGGTCTCGAGGGTCGCCCCCAGGCCCTTGGTCGGCGAAGCCGTGACCGTCACGGTCGCCCCGACAGGGAGGCTGGCCCTGGCCTCGTCGACGACCCTGGCGGTGGGGAGCACCTCGTAGCGGACCCGGGTCAGCAGGTCCGTGAGCACCTCGGCGCGGGCGCGGCGACTCATGCGCCCACCCCGGTCCGGACGGCGTGGAGTCGTCGCGCGACGCGCACCGCGGCCGATGCCGCAGGCACTGCGTGCACGCGCACTCCCCAGGCACCACCCGCCGCGGCGATCGCAGCGACAGCGGTCGACGCGTCGTCACGGTCGAGAGGATGACCCGGTTCGAGCGCACCGTAGTCGACGCACTCCGCCAGGAACCGCTTGCGCGACGCTCCGACCAGGACCGGAAGGCCGAGCGACTGCAGCCGGGGAAGTTCAGCGAGCAAGGACCACGTCTGCTCCGCGGACTTGGCGAAGCCCAGACCGGGATCGAGCACGATCCTCTCGGCCTGCACGCCTGCGGCGAGGGCGGCCTCCACCCGCATCGACAGCTCCGCGAGGACGTCGCCGACGAGGTCGTCGTACGTCGCCCGCTGCTGCATCTGCGCTGCATGGCCTCGCCAGTGCATGAGGACTCCCAGTGCACCGGAGTCGGCGAGCACGGCCAGCATCGCCGGGTCCGCGAGACCGCCGGACACGTCGTTGACGATCGCGGCGCCGGCATCGATCGCGGCGGCCGCGACGGAGGCGCGCATGGTGTCCACCGACACCGTGACGCCTTCCTCGCACAAGGCCCGGACGACCGGCAGGACGCGGCCCAGTTCTTCGTGCTCGTCCACCCGCACGGCTCCCGGCCGGGTCGATTCGCCGCCGACGTCGACGATGTCGGCGCCCTGCTCGACCAGGGCGATGCCACGAGCGATGGCCCGGTCGACACCGTCGAACCGTCCGCCGTCGGAGAAGGAGTCGGGAGTGACGTTGAGGATGCCCAGGACCCGGCACCGGCCGACCGCCTCCACACGGTCAGCCCGACGCGTCGGGGACTCGAGGAGGGTGGGCGCCGTCGTCACGACGTCGCCTGGGCCGTGGCGACGCCAGCAGGGCTGCGGACCGCTGCTGGGGAGGTCAGGAGGCTGCGCTCAGCGATCTCCACGATGTTGGTGAGCAGCATCGCCCGCGTCATCGGCCCCACCCCACCCGTGGCAGGGCTGACCTTGCCCGCGACCGCGTTCACCTCGGGATGGACGTCGCCGAGGATGCCCTCGATCGTCCGGGTCACACCGACGGACAGCACGGTCGCCCCGGGGCTGATCCAGTCCGGCTTGACCAGGTGGGCGACCCCGGCAGCGGCGACGACCACGTCCGAGGCCCGGGCGTGGGCAGCGACGTCGAGCGTCGCCTCATGGCACAGCGTGACGGTCGCGTGCTCCGAGGGCCGGGTGAGCATGAGGCCCAGCGGTCGGCCCACCGTCAGACCACAGCCGATCACGCAGAACCGCTGCCCGGTGATCTCCACGTCGTGCTGGCGCAGCAGCTCGATGATGCCGCGCGGCGTGCAGGGCAACGGCCCGGGGATGCCGAGGACCAGCTTGCCGAGGTTCATCGGGTGCAGGCCGTCGGCGTCCTTGTCGGGGTCGATGAGCTGCAGGACGCGGTGCATGTCGATGTGCGGGGGCAGCGGCAGCTGCACGATGAACCCGGTACAGGCGGGGTCCTCGTTGAGCCGGAGGACGGCCTGCTCGATCTCCTCCTGGGACGCGGTCGCCGGCAGCTCCACGCGCAGGGACTCGACGCCGATGTCGGCACAGTCGCGGTGCTTGCCCGCGACGTAGGAGTGGCTGCCCGGGTCGTCCCCGACGAGGACGGTCCCGAGGCCGGGCTGGACGCCTCGGGCCTTGAGCATGCCGACGCGGTCGGCGAGCTGCAGCTTGAGGGCGGCAGCCACCCTGCTGCCGTCGATCTTCTTCGCGATGGCCACGGGGGGCCGCCTTTCAGGACGAGTGATGAGGGATCACACGGTCAGTGCCGCGTCGAGCTGATGACGCCAACGGTCGAACGAGCTGGCCTGGTTCATCCCCAGGACACCGACCGGCACGTCACCGCGGCGGTAGACCGCGAGCAGGGAGCGGCTCTCGACGGAGCCCTCCTCGATCGTGACCGAGTCGGCCCCGTCCGCGTGCCCGGCGAAATCCATCCGGACGTCGTACTGGACGGACCGGAAATGGGGAAGGCTGACCGGCCCGTGCTCGTCGAGCGTCCCGCCGCCGCGCCAATGGAGCAGGGCGGCAACGGCGGTCGACGAGCGCTCCTTCGCGCCGGCCCAGTGCCCGATTCGGCCATGACGACCGAGCCGGTTGTCGTACCAGGCCGCGCAGTCACCGACGGCCATGACGCCGGGCACGCTCGTCCGGCCCTGGTGGTCGCACTGGACCGCGCCGCTGCACAGCGCGAGCGAGCCCTGCAGCCACTCGGTGTTGGGGGTCGCGCCGATGCCGACCAGCACGAGATCGGCCGGCAACAGGGTCCCGTCGTCGAGCTCGATGCCCTCGACGTGCTCGGTGCCCACCAGCCGGGTCGCGCGGACGCCGCACCGGAGGTGGACGCCGTGGGCTTCGTGGAGTCCTCTGACGACCGCGCCCATCGCGGAGCCGAGTGGCCCGGTCAGCGGCGTCGCCGTGGCCTCGACGATCGTGACGTCCAGCCCCAGCGCCCGGGCGATGGCGGCGGCCTCGACCCCGATGAGGCCGGCTCCGACGACGACCAGCCGACTGCCGGGCACCAGGTCCTCGCGCAGGCCGCGAGCGTCGTCGAGGGTCCGGAGAGCATGAACGCCGGTCAGGCCCGCGGGGCCGGGCAGCGATCGCGCCCGGGCGCCTGTCGCGACCACGACCCCGTCACTGCGGATCCGCGTGCCGTTCTCGAGTACGACGGCACCGGCGGTCGTGTCCAGACCCACGGCCCGCGCGCCGAGGATCCAGCGGGCGCCGACGTCGTGGCCGGGCGACTCGAGGGCCAGCGCATCGTCGTCGACGCGCCCGGCCAGGAACTCCTTCGAGAGCGGGCGGCGATCGTAGGGGCGTTGTCTCTCCTCGCCCACCACGACCAGCTCACCGGCGAACCCCTGGGTCCGGAGGGCCTGCGCGGCGGACAGGCCGGCGATCGAGGCACCGACGATCGTCACCTTCTTCACTGCGCCACCCCTGGAAGGAGAGCAGAGAGGGGCCCAACTCGAATCATGTCTCCACCTTGATGCGGATAGCACAACGGAACGCGTGATGCGCAACAGTCTGGAACGGCGCGCCAGTGCTGTCAAGACCCCTGGGAGGCCGGGTCGCCTCGCCTCCCGCTTCGAGCGACGCGGCCGCAAGTCATCCCCGCGAAGCCCTTGACCAATCGCCGAACAGCAAGGCACGCTGTTGCGTATCGCTCTTTAGGTTGTGTATTACGCAAAGGATGGATCCATGGCACCTCGACCCCCCGCCGGCAGCGAGTACGTCCTGACACTCACGTGTCCGGAATCTCCGGGCATCGTGTTCGCCGTCAGCCGTTTCGTCATGGAGCACGGCGGCAACATCAGCGCGAGCCAGCAGTTCGACGACCGCCTGACCGACACCTTCTTCATGCGCGTGCAGTTCCGCGTCGGTGACGCGGCCGTCGCCACCCTGCGCCACGACTTCCAGGCGATCGCGGGCCAGTTCGCCATGGCATGGCAGCTGCACGACATGCACACCCCCACCCGCACCCTGCTGATGGTCTCCCGCTTCGGGCACTGCCTGAACGACCTGTTGTTCCGCACCAGCACCGGGGCGCTGAACGTCGAGATCCCGGGCATCGTGTCCAACCACCGCGACTTCGAAGCCGTGGCCGATGCGAACGGCATCCCGTTCTTCCACGTCCCGGTCACGCCGGAGACCAAGCCCGAGGCCGAGGCCCGGTTGCTCGAGCTCGTCGACGAGCTCGATGCCGACCTCGTCGTGCTCGCCCGCTACATGCAGGTGCTGTCCAACGAGCTGTGCGGCAAGCTCGAGGGGCGCGCCATCAACATCCACCACTCGTTCCTGCCGAGCTTCAAGGGCGCCAAGCCCTACCACCAGGCCCACGCGCGCGGCGTGAAGCTGATCGGCGCCACCGCTCACTACGTGACGTCGGACCTGGACGAGGGCCCGATCATCGAGCAGGACGTCGCCCGGGTCGACCACTCCCTCGACGCTGCCGACATGACCGCCGCGGGTCGGGACGTGGAGGCCCAGGTCCTCGCGCGGGCCATCCGCTGGCACAGCGAGCACCGCGTGCTCCTCGACCGGAACCGCACGGTCGTCTTCCGCTGACGCTTCGGCGGCCCACCACGACAGGACCCCTACCCGCGCGGGTAGGGGTCCTGTCGTCGTGCCACGGCAACACCCAACGGGTCAGGGGAGCGTCAACGGCTGCTCCCAGGCCTCGAGCGGCGCCTTGCGCCAACTGCCGTAGGTCGCGTTCGGGAACATGATCCAGTCGCGTCCGAAGTGGCCGGCGTGCCGCGCGACGAGCTCTTCCTGCTCCTCCGCTGTGGCCCCGTCGAAGTCGTCGTGGAAGTCGGGAAGGCTGTCTCCGAGCAGCAGCACGACCTTGTGCTCCGCCTCCGCGACCGCCCGTCGCTCCTCCTTGCTCGGGCCGTAGAGCAACACCTGCCCTGGCACGACCTGGGGTAGCCCGAGTCCACGCAACATGGCGAGAGTGGATTCCTTGTTCTCCTCGAACCGGTCGGAGACGTAGTAGATCGCCACACCGTGCCGGTCGGCGTACTCGAAGAAGTCAGCGGCACCAGGTGTCAGGGTGGGGTTGCCGCGAGTCTCCCAGTCCGACCAGGTGTCCCAGGTCGTGTACGTGTGGCAGGCCTCGAGGTCCCGTGCCAGCAACGCGCTGTTGTCCAGGACGGTCTCGTCGAGATCGGAGACCACGGCGAGCTGCTCGCCGTGACCGCGGCGCCCGGCGACCAGCTTCTTCAGGCGGCCCTCGGCGACGGACCATGCCTGGAGCTGCGCTGCGGCGGCGTGCGCCGACTGCTGGTAGCGGATGCCCATGGCGTACGCGCCGACGGGACAGTCCTCGGACACGGTGCTGGCAGTGGTGGTGATCGATGACGCGGCAGGATTCACCGCGACGAGAGCCGCTGCAGCGACCCCTGCGACGACGGCACTCACCAGTGGGAATTTGCTCACGAGAAGTCCTCCTGATGTTGGGGTGGAGACAGGTGAAATGGCGCCGGCTCGACCACCCGTGCGTGGGTGGACGAGCCGGCTTCTTCGTACGACGGGACCGGTCCGTCCGCCCACGAGTCCGGCCCCGCCGTACTGCTCGCGGAGGTCAGCCCTTCAGCCAGGCGTCGACCTCGTCCTGATGGGCCTCCACCCACTTCTTCGCCGCGTCCTCCGGGTCCATCTGGTCCTCGGCGATGTACTTCGCGACGAGGTTCTGGTCCTCGTTGGTCCAGGTGAAGTTCTTCACCAGGCCGACGGCCGGGCTGTCGGAGTCGGCGAACTCCTTCGACACGACCTTGTTGAGGTCGTAGACGGGGTAGTCGCAGGCGACCTTCGCGGCGTCGGCGTCGCAACCCTCGGTGTAGGGCGGCAGATCGACCTTCACCAGGTCCACCTCGCTGAGGAACCACTGCGGCTCGTAGAAGTAACCCAGCAGCGGCTTGCGGTTCTTCTCGGCATCGCGGAACGCCTCGATCAGCGCGGTCTCGCTGCCGGCGTAGACCACCTTGTAATCGAGATCGAGGTTGGCCACCAGTGCCTCGTCGTTCGTCACGAAGCCGGGGTCGCCGTCGTACAGCGTGCCCTTGCTGCCCGACTCGGTGGTCTTGAAGAGCGAGGCGTACTTGTTGAGGTTCTTCCAGTCCGTGATGTCCGGGTACTCCTCGGCCATCCACGGCGGAACGAACCAGCCGATGACTCCTTCATTGCCGGTCGAGCCGAAGTCGACCGCGGAGCCGTCGCCGCCCTCGCTGGCGAGGTACTTCTTCTGGAGGTCGGGGTGACCCCAGTTCTCGGCGATCACGTCGACCTCACCGCTGCCGAAGCCCTTCCAGGACACCTGCTCGTCGAGGTCCTTGTAGTTGACCGTGCACCCGAGCTCGGTCTTCGCCACGTAGCCCATGACGTGGGCTGTCGCCTCGTACCCGACCCAGGGGTTGATCGCCACGTCGAGCTCGCCGCAGCTGCCGCCGTCAGCGTCAGCCGCGTCGTTGATCGATCCGCCGCCGCAGCCGGACAGGGTGAGGACCAGGGCGATCCCGGCCATGGCCCCGCCGGCGCGGGGTCGCTTGAGTTCCATCATGGGTGCCTCTCGGGTTGTGGACAGGACCTTCGTCGGGCTCAGGCCCGGGAAGCTTGTGCGGCTGACGCCGCGCGCTGGGCGCCGTACGTCGTGATGCGGTCGAGCAGGATGCCGATCAGGACGATCGTGGCGCCGGCAGCGAGGCCTCGGCCGACGTCGTCGGACTGGCGGAAGCCGGTGACCACGTCGAACCCGAGCGCTCCCGCACCGGCCATGCCGCCGATGACGACCATCGACAGGACATAGAGCAAGCCCTGGTTGGTCGCGAGCAGCACCGAACTGCGGGCCATCGGCAACTGCACCTTCGTGATCATCTGCCAGGTCGACGAGCCCGCCGCCTCGGCAGCCTCCATGGTGTTGGGAGAGACCGCCCGGACACCGTCGGCGACCAGCTTGATGGCCACCGGGGCCGCGTAGACCACACCGGCGAGCATCGCGGTGAACCGGTTCGGGCCGAACAGGATCAGGATCGGCACCAGGTAGACGAAGGGCGGCAAGGTCTGGCCCATGTCCAGGAGCGGGCGCAGGGCAAGGTCGACCCGCTGGCTGCGGCCCATCCAGACGCCGAGGACGACGGCGAGGCCGACGACCACGACGGTCGCGACGAGGCAGGCCGTCAACGTCTGCATCGCGTGGTTCCACAGGCCGAGCCCGAGGATCGCCCCGAGGCAGAGCACGGTGGCCGCAGCGGCCTTGCGCCCTCCGACGACGGCCGCGATCGCGAGGATCGCAGCCGCGGTGAGATACCACGGAGAGTCGGCGACAACGCTCTGGATCGGGTTGAGGGCGTAGGTGGTGAAGCCCTGCTGGATGCCGCTGGTGAGGTGGGCCAGGTCGCTGCGGAGCCACTCGCCGAAGCGGTCCACCGCGTCGCGCAGTGGAGTGCCCAGGTCGGGCTGCTCGGGGAACTGGTTGGCCCAGATGAAGTTGTTCGACAGGTAGAGCGCCACGAGCGTGCCGACGCCGGCAACCGCCAGCCCGACCTTGCGGAACGGCCCACCGGTCGCGCCGGAACGGGCAGCGAGCTCGGCACGGAAGCCGGCAGCGGTCATCGAGCGGTCGAGCATGACGGCCATGATCACGATCGCGATGCCTGCGACGAAGGACGTCCCCAGCTGGCCGCGCTTGAGGCCGTCGAGGACTGGCTGGCCGAGGCCGGGGCTGTCGATGTACGCCGCGATGGTGGCCATCGAGAGCGCCGCCATCATCGTCTGGTTGATGCCGGCGATGATGGTGCGCTTGGCCATGGGCAGCTCGACGTTCCGCAGCCGCTGGAGGCGGGTCTGCCCGAGCGACTCCGTCGCCTCGAGCACGGTTGTCGAGACCGAGCGGATGCCGTGCGCGGTGATCCGGATGACCGGCGGGGCCGCGTAGATCAGAGTCATGATGATCGCTGCGGCGGGCCCGATCCCGAACAGGATGCTCATCGGCAGCAGGTAGACGAACGACGGCATCGTCTGCATGACGTCGAGCACCGGTGTGAGCACCGCGGAGACGCGCCGGCTGTGCGCCATCACGACGCCGAGCAGGATCCCGAAGGCGCACGAGGCGACGACCGCGAAGAAGGTCACGAGAAGCAGGTCGATCGCGTCCGACCAGTAGCCGAGCATGCCGAACGCCAGGAAGGAAGGTACGACGAGGGCGACCGTGCGCCAGCCCGCGGCGACGTACGTGACGAACGCGGCGAGGGCGATGGTGCCGAGCCAGCCGATCTCGGGCAGCGGCCGCGGGAACTTCGCGACGGTGAAGATGCCCTGCAGCCAGGTGAAGACGGTGTTGACCAGGTCGGAGAGCCAACCGGTGAGGTTGATCAGCGGGTTGCTGCCCGCGTTGGCCGACGTCTCGACCCACTCGCTGCGATCGCCGAGCCAGTCGAAGACCGGTGTGTGGGCCGATCCGTCGAGAGTCAGCGTGTGCTGTCCCTTGAGGAGCGCCCAGCCGAGCACCCACACCACCATGACGCCGAGGAGCGACACCGAGCGCCACCGCCGCAGCAGCGTCGCGCCGACCGAGGGCCGCGCGGGCTCGGGGAGAACCGGTGCTCCCCCGGTTGCGGGACGTTCCAGGGTGGGCGTCGACATCCCGCTCACACCCCCGACCCCGCGGGCGATTCCTCTTCGGCAACGACGACGCGGAGGATCGCCTCGTCGTCGACGATGCCGATCAGCTCACCGTCCTCGACGACGCGCACCGGGTGCTCGGAGGCCAGTGCCGCGCGAGCGGCCTTGCGGACGATCGTGTCGGGGGACATCGCCGGCCCTTCGAGCGAGTCGTCGGAGCGCACGGGCCGCATGACGTAGCGCAGCGTGAGCACGTGCCCCTTGGGGATCTCGCTGACGAAGTCGCGCACGTAGTCGTCGGCCGGGTGGGCGACGATCTCGGCCGCGGTGCCGATCTGGACCATCTCTCCGTCGCGCATGATCAGGATCCGGTCGCCGAGCTTGATGGCTTCCTGGAGGTCGTGGGTGATGAAGACCATCGTCTTGCCGACCTCGTGGTGCAGCCGGACGATCTCGTCCTGCATGTCGCGGCGGATCAGTGGGTCGAGTGCCGAGAACGGCTCGTCGAAGAACAGCACCTCGGGATCCACCGCAAGCGCCCGGGCCAGACCGACGCGCTGCTGCATGCCGCCCGAGAGCTGGTCGGGGAACGAGTTCTCGTAGCCCGAGAGGCCGACCAGGTCGACCATCTCCTGGGCCCGCTGGCGACGGGCCGCCTTCGGCTCGCCACGGACCTCCAGGCCGTAGGCGATGTTGTCGATCACCTTGCGGTGCGGCAGCAGCCCGAAGTGCTGGAAGACCATGGCCATGTGCCGGCGACGGAGCTCGCGCAGCTTGGCCTTCGGCACCGAGGTGATCTCATCGCCGTTGACCTGCACGCTGCCGGCGGTCGGCTCGATCAGCCGGTTGAGCAGCCGCACGAGGGTCGACTTGCCGGAGCCCGACAGGCCCATGATCACGAAGACCTCGCCGGGCTGGACCTCGAACGAGACCTCCCGCACGGCGGCGACGCAACCGGTCTTGGCCTGCAGCTCCTTCCGGGTGAGCGCGGCATCGTCGCTGCCGATCACCTTGCCGGCGCGGGCGCCGAAGATCTTCCAGAGGCCCTCGACCTTGAGGGCGGGTGGCCGGCCGGAAGCGGCCCGCGGCGCGGACACGTCGGCGATCTGCGTGGTCATTGCTGCTCCCCTGCCTTCCCGGCGATCGCCGGCTCGACCGGCGGAGCGCCCGTCGACGCGACGACCTGCGCCGGGTCGAGGGGACTGCCCGCGCGGTAGTTGTAGAACGGCGCGTCCGACGGCGGCAGCGGCGTGATGCCGAGGATCAGGTCCGCGGCCTTCTCGGCCACCATCATCACCGGGGCGTAGATGTTGCCGTTGGTCACGTAGGGGAAGACGCTGGCGTCACAGACCCGCAGCCCCTCGGTGCCGTGCACCTTCAGCGAGAGCGGGTCGGTGACGGCCATCTCGCCGGTACCCATGGCCGCGGTGCACGACGGGTGCAGCGCCGTCTCGGCGTCCTTGCGGACCCAGTCGAGGATTTCCTCGTCGGTCTCGACCGAGGGGCCGGGCGAGATCTCCCCGTCGTTGTACGGCGCGAACGCCGGCTGGTTGAGGATGCCGCGCGCCACGCGGATGGCCTCCACCCACTCCTTGCGGTCGGTGGGCGTCGACAGGTAGTTGAACTGCATCGACGGGTGGACCTTCGGGTCCTTCGACTTGATGCGCACCCAGCCCCGGGTGTCGGCGTACATCGGACCGATGTGGACCTGGTAGCCGTGGCCCTCGATCGGGCTGCTGCCGTCGTAGCGGATCGCGATCGGCAGGAAGTGGAACATCAGGTTGGGGTAGTCGACGTCCTCGTTGGAGCGGGCGAACCCGCCGCCCTCGAAGTGGTTCGTCGCACCGAGGCCCTTGCGCTGGAAGAGCCACTGGAAGGCGATCTTCGGACGCTGGTGCCAGGCCAGGCCGGGCGCGATCGAGACCGGCAGCTTCGAGGCGTACTGGATGTAGACCTCGAGGTGGTCCTGCAGGTTCTCGCCGACGCCGGGCAGATGGTGGACGACCGGGATGTCATGCGCAGCAAGGAGGTCGCGGTCGCCGATGCCACTGAGCTGCAGCAGCTGCGGGGTGTTGATCGCGCCCCCGCACAGGATCACCTCACGGGCGCGGACGGTGTGCTGGCGGGCGGCCCGGCCGACGCCGCGGGTGTAGTCGACACCGGTTGCCCGTGGGACGTCGCCGGTGGTGTCGAAGAGGATCTTCGTGGCGAAGGCGAAGGTCTGGACGGTGAGGTTGGACCGCTTCTTGACCGAGTGGATGTAGGCACGGGCGGCCGACCAGCGGCGCCCGTTCCTCACGTTGCGATCGAAGGGCGCGAAGCCCTCCTGGCGGTAGCCGTTGACGTCGTCGGTGAGCGGGTAGCCAGCCTCCTGGGTGGCCTTGAAGAAGGCCGAGAAGAGCGGGTTCTCGCACTTGCCACGCTCGAGGTGCAGCGGGCCGTCGCCGCCGCGCCACTGGTCGGCTCCCGAGCTGCCGTCGGCGAGGTGCCGGCTCTCCATCCGCTTGAAGTAGGGCAGGCAGTGGGCGTAGTCCCACGTCTCCATACCCGGGTCGGCGGCCCAACGCTCGTAGTCGAGCGGGTTGCCCCGCTGGAAGATCATGCCGTTGATCGAGCTCGACCCACCCAGCACCTTGCCGCGGGCGTGGTAGACCTTGCGCCCACCGAGGTGCGGCTCCGGGTCGGTCTCGTACTTCCAGTCGTAGAGCTTGCTGCCGATCGGGAAGGGCAGGGCCGCCGGCATGTGCACGAACGGGTCGATCCTGTAGTCGCTGTGGCCGGCCTCGAGCACGAGGACGCTGTTGCCCGGGTCGGCGCTCAACCGGTTGGCCAGCGCGCTGCCGGCCGAACCGCCGCCGATGATCACGAAGTCGTAGTGCTTGTCCATCAGGGGAACTCCTGCTCTCAGGCGCCGAACCAGCGGCCGGGCTCGGGGGTGGTGTTGTGCCAGACGTGCTTCGTCTCTCGGTACTCGTCCAGGCCGGCCATGCCGAGCTCGCGCCCCACGCCCGACTGCTTGAATCCGCCCCACTCGGCCTGCGGCACGTAGGGGTGGTAGTCGTTGATCCAGACCGTGCCGACCCGCAGGCCGGCCGCGACGCGCTGGGCGCGCTCGAGGTCGGAGGTCCAGACCCCGCCGGCCAGGCCGAAGATCGTGTCGTTGGCCAGGGCCACCGCCTCCTCCTCGGTCCGGAAGGTCTCAACGGTGAGCACTGGCCCGAAGGACTCTTCACGCACGACGCTCATGCCCGAGGTGCACCGATCCAGCACGGTCGGCGGGTAGTAGAAGCCCTCGTCGTACGCCGCGCCGCTGAGGCGGGCGCCACCGCATCGCAGGACGGCACCCTCGGCGATGCCCGCCTCGACGTACGCCGCCACCTTGTCCAGGTGCTGCCGGGAGATGAGGGGCCCGGTCTCCGCCTTCTCGTCGAAGGGTCCGCCGAGGCGGATCGCGGCGGCCCGATCGACCAGAGCGTCGACGAACTCGTCACGGATCGACTCCTCCACCAGCAGCCGGGCACCCGACGAGCAGACCTGGCCGGAGTGGAGGAAGACCGCCGTCAGGGCGTTGTCGAGGGCGGTCTCGAGGGCGGCGTCGGCGAAGACGATGTTGGCGTTCTTGCCGCCGAGCTCGAGGGCGACCTTCTTGACGGTCGCGGCCGCGTTCGCCATCAGGCGGCGGCCGGTCTCGAGGCCGCCGGTGAAGGAGAGCAGGTCGACGCGGGGATCCTCGGAGAGCGGGCCGCCGGCGGTGGGTCCGGCGCCAGTGACCAGGTTGGCCACTCCGGCGGGCAGGCCGGCCTCGGCGAGCAGCCCGACCAGGTGGATCGCGGTGTGGGGCGTGACCTCACTCGGCTTGAGGACGAAGGTGTTGCCCGCGGCGAGTGCCGGAGCGACCTTCCATGCGGTCTGCAGGAGCGGGTAGTTCCACGGCGTGATCAGTGCGCAGACGCCGACCGGTTCGTGCACGATCACGGCCTGGACCTCGGGGCGGTCGGTCGCGACCGGGCGGCTGTGGTCCTCGGCTGCGACGCGGGCGTAGTGGTCGAAGACGGCGACGACGTCGTCCACGTCGTACTCGCTCTCGATGAAGCGCTTGCCGGTGTCGAGCGATTCGGCTCGTGCCACGAGCGCCTTGTCGCGCTCGAGCAGCCTGGCCACCCGGGCAAGGAACACACCGCGCTCCGCGGCCGGCGTCCGAGGCCACGGGCCGTCATCGAACGCCCGGCGCGCGGCGGCGATGGCGGCGTCCGTGTCGGCCGCTCCCGCCTCTGCGACGGTGCCGACGACCGTGCCGTCCGCCGGACAGTGGATCGTGCGCTCCTCGCCGGAACGCGCGGGCAACCAGCGCCCGTCGATGTGGATCCCGGCCTTGCCTCGCATGCGAATTCCCCACTGTCAAGTTGCTCTATGTGCAACGCGATGTGAACTGCACAACATCCTGCAGGGGCTCCGCTGACCAGGTCAAGGGTTGTGAGGAGAAATTGTTGCAAGTGGTACATTCGCTGGATGACGAGCGCGAGCACCGCCCCGGCCAAGGACCCGCAGCGCCGGGCGGCCTGGGCCGAGCTGGCGACCGACTACGTCCACGATCGCGGCCTGATCGGCCTGAGCCTGCGCCCGCTGGCAGCAGAGCTGGGCACGAGCAACCGGGTCCTGCTCTACCACTTCGGCACGAAGGACCAGCTGGTCGCCGACGTGCTCCGCACGTCCAACGAGCGATCGGTCGCCGAGGTCGCGGCCCTCGAGCCGTCCAGGGACATGCGCAGCGCCGTCCACGATCTCTGGTCGGTGATGGAGGGCGACAGGTGCAGCCGGATGTATGTGGAGGCGGCCGCGCTCGGCCTCTTCGGCAAGGAGCCCTACGCCTCGGCGGTCCGCGAAGCCAACGCAGTGTGGCTCGCCTGCCTCGTCGCGCACCTGGACAAGTCCGAGGTCAGTCCAGCGGTGGTCGAACGGGCAGCCCACGTCATCGACGCCGCCTTCATGGGGTTCCAGCTCAGCCTGGGCCTCGACGGCGACCCCACGGAACGCGCCCGGTCCGTCAATGACCTCGCGGACGCGGTCGCGGCGCTGAGCTGAGCCACGGCCCAGCGGGCCCCGCACCGACAGGCGTGGGGCTCAGCACTCGATGACGTTCACGGCGAGGCCGCCGCGCGAGGTCTCCTTGTACTTGTCCTTCATGTCGCGACCGGTGTCGCGCATCGTCTTGATCGCCTTGTCGAGGGTGACCTTGTGGCTGCCGTTGCCGATCAGGCCGAGCCGGGCGGCGTTGATCGCCTTCATCGACGCGATCGCGTTGCGCTCGATGCAGGGGATCTGCACCAGCCCGCCGACCGGGTCGCAGGTGAGACCAAGGTTGTGCTCGATACCGATCTCGGCGGCATTCTCGACCTGGGGCGGCGTGCCGCCCATGACCTCGGCCAGACCACCCGAGGCCATCGAACAGGCCGAGCCGACCTCGCCCTGGCAGCCGACCTCGGCGCCAGAGATCGACGCGTTCATCTTGAACAGGATCCCGATCGCAGCCGCTGTCAACAGGAAGCGCACGATCCCGTCGTCGTCGGCGTCCGGCACGAACCGCACGTAGTAGTGCAGCACTGCCGGGATGATGCCCGCCGCACCGTTCGTCGGCGCGGTCACGATGCGACCGCCCGAGGCGTTCTCCTCGTTGACCGCCAACGCGTAGAGGTTGACCCAGTCGACGACGTGGAGCGGGTCCACCTCGCTCTTGCCCGACAGCTCACGGAACAGCCCCGGCGCCCGGCGCGGCACCTTGAGCCCACCGGGGAGCACACCCTCACGGTGGAAGCCGCGCTCGATGCACTCGGCCATGACCGACCACAGGTGGAGCATGCCGTCGCGGATCTCCCGCTCCGAACGCCAGGCCTGCTCGTTGGCGAGCATGACGTCACTGATCGACATCTGCTCCCGCCTGCAGATCTCCAGCAGCTCCTGGCCCGTGCTGAACGGGAACTTCACCTCGGTGTCGTCCAGGACCACCCGGTCGGCTCCGGTGGCAACCTCGTCGACGACGAAGCCGCCCCCGACGGAGTAATAGGTGCGCAACTGGATCTGCGCGCCGTCCTCGTCGTACGCGGCGAAGGTCATGCCGTTGGGGTGAGCGGGAAGGCTCTTGCGACGGTGCATGACGAGGTCGTCGTCGACGTCGAAGCGCACCGGCGTGGTGCCGTTCAGCACGAGCTCGCCGCTGGCACGGATCTCGCTGATCCGCAGGTCGGCACGATCGGTGTCCGTCGTCGCGGGGTCCTCCCCCTCGAGGCCGAGCACGACCGCCTTGGGCGAGCCGTGGCCGTGGCCGGTGGCACCGAGCGACCCGAAGAGCTCCGCGCGGATCCGTCGTACGTCGCCGAGGCGACCCGCGTCCGCAAGTCCCTCGGCGAAGCGCCGCGCTGCCCGCATCGGCCCGACCGTGTGGGACGACGACGGCCCGATGCCGATCGAGTAGAGGTCGAAGGCGGAGAGGGCCATCAGGCTCCTGCCTGCGCCGACGGGCCGGC
>JAKFEI010000418.1:0-3746 GCA_036675765.1 Nocardioides sp.
CATCGACGCCGAGCCCGCAGCAGGAGAGGTCACGGACACCGAGCCGGAAGCGCAGCTCTCCCTGGTCGAGCAGTGGCGCGCCGGGTCGACGACGGATCAGGACCCGGCCGACGAGCCCGACGAGACCGACGAACTCATCGACCTCGACGCCGAGGACACGGACGAGGAGTCCACGGACGGCGAGCCCGTCGCGACCAGCCTGGTCGATCAGTGGCGTGCATCGGCCGCCGAGCCCGAGACCGTCGAGCCCGAGCCGGTTGACGAGGTTGACGAGGTTGACGAGGTCGACGAGCCCGAGCCCGAGCCCGAGCCGGTCGACGAGCCGGAGCCGGTCGACGAGGTCGACGAGCCCGAGCCGGTCGACGAGGTCGACGAGCCCGAGCCGGTCGACGAAGTCGCCCACGAGGCCGTCGAAGAGCCCGAGGCCGTCCAAGAAGCCGAGCCCGTCGAAGAAGCCAAGCCCGTCGAGGAAGCTCCCGTCGTGGAGCCCGACCGCGACGACCACGCGACCGCGGTCGTCGCCGCCGTCAGCGCCGCCCCTGCCGGGCCCGCCACGAAGGGGATCCCGTTCCACGCCAAGCGCGGCAACGACAGCCTTGGCCCGATCGCGATCCTCGCGGCCCTGGCCTGTGCGGCCGTGGTGGCCCGGATGGCGATCATCGGCACCCTCCGCGACGACATCGCCCTGAGCGGCACGATGACCGGCGCGGCAGCGATCCTGCTGATGTACGCACTCAAGATGAGCAACACCTCGCGCAGCGTCCACATCGACGAGGCGGGCCTGCTCAAGGTGACGATCGGCGACACGAGCAGCCGGTTCGACCTGACCAGCCCGAACACCAAGATCGAGCAGACCGGTTCGGCCGGTCAGCGCAACTGGCGGGTCCTGATCCTGCGTCGCAGCATGTCCCCGGTTGCCATCGATTCGCGGATGGTCGACCCCCACACCTTCATGGAGGCTCTGCGACAGTGGAAACCGGACCTCTAGACACCGACCCGGTGCCCTCGCTCCAGGCCGAGCGGGACGCTCTCGCCCGCCGCTGCGCCGACGCCGAGGCAGAGGTACGACGCCTCACTGAGGAACTCACCTCGGCGCGCGACCAGATCGCCGCGCAGGTGGCGGCGGAAGCGGAGTCCGGTTCACTGTCGCTCTTCGACGGCGACGCCGCGAGCGATCGACTGACCGGCGACGGCAGCGATCCTCGCGTGCTCTCCTTCATCCTGGGCGCCACTGCCGCGGTGGCCGGCATGGTGACGCTGCTGGCGATGCTCAACGGCAAGCTGGGGAGCCTCTTCGGCCTCGCGATGCTTGCCCTGACCATCGGGCTGGCGTGGGGCGCGGCACGCACGCGGATCATCCCCGTGGAGGTCGAGGTCGCGCGTGGTGTCGTCTACGTCAAGCACGGCGAGTCGACGCACCGCTTCGACGTGAAGAAGCCCGAGACCCAGGTGCGGGTGGTCGGTCACCCCGGTGATTCCGACTGGGCCGTGCACTTCCCGCGTCGCGGCCTGGATCCGTTCGTCATCGACGCATCGATGGTCGACCCGCAGAGCTTCCTGCGCGAGCTCCGCGAGTACCGCCCCGAGGTCTGAGCGCCCTCAGCCCAGGGCCGCTCGCACCTTGCCAGCGATCTCGAGCACGGCGGCCCGGCTGGTGCGCCCCGCGCCCACGATGTTCAGGAAACCGTGGATCTGGTCGACGTACCGCCGTAGTTCCATGACCACACCGGCGTCGGCCAGCCGACGCGCGTAGGCCTCGCCCTCGTCACGCAGCGGGTCGAAGCCCGCGGTCACGACATGCGCCGGCGCGAGCCCGGCGGGCAACTCGGCTCCGAGCAGGTGCACCCGTTCGTTCGTGAGGTCCTCGGCGGTCGGGAGATAGGTGCGGTCGACCATCGCCATGTAGTCGGCCGTGAGGAACAGGTCCTCGCCGAAGAGCCGCAAGCTCTCGGTGTCGCGTCCCGGCCAGGTGCACGGATAGACCAGGAGCTGGAACGCGAGCGGCAGACCGGCACGGGCCGCCGCGATGGCGGTCCACGCCGCGACAGCACCTCCGGCGGAGTCACCGCCCACCCCGATCCGGGTCGGGTCGACCCCGAGTTCCTCTGCGTGCTCGAACAGCCAGCGCAGCGCGGCCTCGGCGTCGTCGAAGCCACCCGGGAAGGGACGCTCGGGCCCGAGGCCCCACTCGACCGCCAGCACGGGTACGCCGGATTCCTCCGCCAGCACACGACAGGGCGCGTCATGGCTGTCGAGGTCGCCGTACATGAATCCACCGCCGTGGAAGAACAGCAGCACCGGACGGCCCGTCGTGGCGGAGTGCGGGCCGTGAGGGAGGTAGTGCCGCGCGGGGAGCCCTGCCACGGTGAGGTCCCGGACGGCACCGATCGGCGGGGTGCCGCCCACGACCTGCGCATTGGCCAGCATGTCGGCGCGGCCCAGAGCGACGTCCGGCACCTCCACCATGGCTCGCTTGCGCGCCAGGCGCTGCACCCGCAGCATCAACTGCAGGTCAGTGGCCAGCGTCTGCCCGTCGAGTACCAGGGGGCGTCCTGCCAGGACCCGCTGCACCTTCTCGGGCAGCGCCAGGAGTGAGGTCAGGAAGCGGGTCTCGACGGCGGTCTGCAGGCTCACGCGGCTCAACCTACTGAGCGCACCGCGCCCGGGGCCACCCCGCTCGTGGTCACCTTCCGTTCACCCTGAACTGCCACACTCGATTCATGTCCACCGAGCAGCACGCTGCACCCGCGACCCCTGGGGCGCCCGGCCTCACCGCCGTCCCGCCCTACGTGCCCTCGTCCGCCCTGGAGGACACGATCGCAGCAGCCGCGAACCGGTTCCTGGACCGCGAGCTCTCCTGGCTCCACTTCAACGAGCGTGTGCTCGAGCTGGCCGAGGACGAGGAGCTGCCGCTCCTCGAGCGCACCCGCTTCCTCGCGATCTTCACCAGCAACCTCGATGAGTTCTTCATGGTCCGGGTGGCCGGACTCAAGCGCCGGATCGCGACCGGCCTCGCGGTGCGGGCCGCGAGCGGGATGATGCCGCTCGAGGTCCTCGAGGCGATCTGGTCCCAGACCTCCGCGCTCAGCCGCCGCCAGACCGACGTCTTCCACCACAAGATCGTGCCGGCGCTGCGTGACGAGGGCATCGAACTGGTGCGGTGGGCCGACCTCGAACGCGACGAGCAGAAGTTCTGCAAGCGTCTCTTCAAGGAGCGCGTGTTCCCGGTCCTGACCCCCCTCGCCGTCGACCCGGCCCACCCATTCCCCTACATTTCGGGCCTTTCGTTGAACCTCGCGGTTCTGATCCGCAACCCGAAGTCCGGCAAGGAGCTCTTTGCGCGGGTGAAGGTGCCGTCGAACTTCGACCGCTTCGTCTCGCTCGGCAACGCCCGCTTCGTCCCGCTCGAGGACGTCATCGGTGCCCACCTCGGCCGACTGTTCCCCGGCATGGAGGTGCTCGAGGTGCACACCTTCCGGGTCACCCGCAACGAGGACCTGGAGGTCGAGGAGGACGACGCCGAGAACCTCCTCGCTGCGCTCGAGAAGGAACTGTTGCGTCGCAAGTTCGGCCCGCCGGTGCGCCTGGAGGTCGAGGAGTCGATCGACCCGTCGGTGCTCGAACTGCTCGTCTCCGAGCTCGACGTCACCGAGGAGGAGGTCTTCCGGCTCCCCGGTCCGCTCGACCTGCGCGGCCTGCACTCCATCGCCGACCTGCCGCGCGAGGACCTGAAGTACCCCTCGTTC
>JAKFEI010000150.1:0-3718 GCA_036675765.1 Nocardioides sp.
GCCCGCCTCACCCTCACCGCCGTGAAGCGCGGGCTACCCGTCGCCCGCGACCAGATCACCGCGATGCATCGCGCGCGCTGGGGGGCGGCCTCGCAGTCGGAACAGAGGTTCCTCGCGGCGATGGCCGCCGCCGGCGACGGCAACGTGACCCGGGCCGCGATCGCCGCCGGCCTCGGCGTCGACTCCCGCGCGATCAGTGTTCCGCGCGAACGCCTCATCGAGAAGGGCGTGATCGAGCCCGTCGGCCACGGCCTGGTGCGGTTCACCCTGCCGGGGTTCGGTGCGTTCGTACGGGGCCTCGACGACGCCTGAGCCGGGGTAGTCCCGGGTCAAAAGCACCGGAATTCGGCGTGTCGCGGTGCTTTTGACCCGGGACTACCGCAGCGCAAGCGTCAGGCGTGGCCGTCGAACATGCTCGTGACCGAGCCGTCCTCGAAGACTTCCCGGATGGCGCGGGCCACGAGCGGCGCGATCGACAGCGTGGTGAGCTTGTCGAACTGCTTCTCGGCCGGCACGGGGAGGGTGTTGGTGATGACGACCTCGACGGCGGTGCTGTTCTTGAGCCGGTCGACCGCTGGCTCGGAGAGGATCGCGTGGGTGGCAGCGATCACCACGCCGGCCGCGCCCTCGGCCATCAGCGCCTCGGCCGCCTTCACGATCGTGCCACCGGTGTCGATCATGTCGTCGGTCAGGACGCAGATCCGGTCCTTGACCTCACCGACGACGCGGTTGGCGACGGTCTCGTTCGGACGGTCGGTGCGACGGGTCTTGTGGATGAACGCCAGCGGCGCACCACCGAGGCGAGCGGACCAGCGCTCGGCGACCTTGATCCGGCCGGCGTCCGGCGAGACCACGGCGAGCGGCTGGTCGCCGTACTTGGCCTTGATGTAGTCGGCGAGCAGCGGCAGCGCCATCAGGTGGTCGACGGGGCCGTCGAAGAAGCCCTGGAGCTGGTCGGCGTGCAGGTCGACGGTGATGATCCGGTCGGCACCGGCGCTCTTGAACATGTCGGCGATCAGGCGCGCGGAGATCGGCTCACGACCGCGGTGCTTCTTGTCCTGACGGCTGTAGCCCCAGAACGGCATGACCACGGTGATCCGCTTGGCGGACGCGCGCTTGAGCGCGTCGACCATGATCAGGTGCTCCATGATCCACTCGTTGATCGGAGTGGTGTGGCTCTGGATCACGAACGCGTCGCAGCCGCGAACGGACTCCTCGTAGCGCACGTAGATCTCGCCGTTGGCGAACTCGTAGGCCTGGGTCGGCACGAGAGGCTGTCCCAGGAGCTCGGCGACCTGGTCGGCCAGCTCGGGGTGGGCACGTCCTGAGAAGAGCATCATGTTCTTCTCGGTCGTCTTCTTCAGACCGCTCACGCGAGTGACTCCCCTGGGTCGCCGGAAGTGATGCCTAGGATTCTGCCTGCTCGGTGCGGTCGGCCCCAAGTCCCCACCGGTTTTCGGACAAAGCCTCAGCCGTTCCCTGACTGTTCATCCTGGCCCGCCGCTGCCGCTGCCTCGGCCTGGGCCGTCCCGGGGCGCTTGCTCTGGGCCCAGCCGGGCAGGTTGCGCTGCGGGCCGCCGCTGACGGCCAGCGCCCCCGGCGGCACGTTCCGTCGTACGACGGTGCCGCCCCCGGTCCCGGCCCCGTCACCGATCTCGACGGGCGCCACGAACGTGTTGTTGGAGCCGGTCTTGGCGAAACGGCCGACCTTCGTGCGGTGCTTCGCGGAGCCGTCGTAGTTCGCGAAGATGGTGCCGGCGCCGATGTTCGTGCCCTCGCCGATCTCGGCGTCGCCGACGTACGACAGGTGCGGCACCTTGGCGCCCTCGCCGATCTGCGCGTTCTTGGTCTCGACGAACGTGCCGATCTTGCCGTTGGCACCGAGCAGCGTGCCCGGACGCAGGTAGGCGAAGGGACCGACGGTCGCACCGGCGCCGATGACGGCGAGCTGGCCGTGGGTACGCACGACCCGGGCGCCCTCGCCGATCTCGCAGTCCTGGAGGGTGGTGTCCGGCCCGACGACCGCGTCCTCGGCGATGACGGTCTTGCCGAGCAGCTGGGTGCCGGGCAGGATCGTGACGTCGGCTGCGAGGACGGCGTCGGCATCGATCCAGGTCGTGGCGGGATCCATGACGGTGACACCGGAGGCCATCCAGCGGGTGACGATCCGGCGGTTGAGCTCGCGGCCGAGCTCGGCGAGCTGGACCCGGTCGTTGGCACCCTCGGTCTGCAGCGCGTCGTCGACCGCGTGGGCCGCCACCGTCAGGCCGTCGCCGTGGGCGAGGCCGACCGCGTCGGTCAGGTAGTACTCGCCCTTGGAGTTGTCGTTGTCGATGCGGCTGATGCAGTCGAGCAGGAAGGCCGCGTCGAAGGCGAGGATCCCGGAGTTGATCTCGGTGATCGCGCGCTGCACGTCGGTGGCGTCCTTCTCCTCCACGATCGCCTCGACGCCGCCCTCCGCGTCGCGCACGATCCGGCCGTAGCCGTGGGGGTCGGCGACGATGCCGCTGAGGATGCTGACGGCTGCCTGCGCGCCGCGGTGCGACTCGGTGAACGCACGGAGCGTGGCGCCCTCGAGCAGGGGCGTGTCGCCGTACGCGATCAGGACGGTGCCGGCACGCGGCACGTCACCGAGGGCTTCCAGGGCGATCCGGACGGCGTGCCCGGTGCCGAGCTGCTCCTCCTGTACGGCGAGCACGGCGTCGGGAAGCAGTTCGGTGATGTGGGGCGCGACCAGTTCGCGCTGGTGGCCGACGACGGTGACCACGCGGTGGGGCTCGAGGCTGCCGACAGCGGCCAGCACGTGGCCGATCATGCTGCGGCCACCGATCCGGTGCAGCACCTTCGGGGTCTTGGACTTCATGCGGGTGCCCCCGCCGGCGGCGAGGACGATGACGGTCAGCTGGTCGGTCACGACAGCCACCCTAGGTGGTCCGTCCCGACGAACGCGCCTCGACGGTTCAGCGCCCGTCGAGCCAGGCGAGCACCGCCAGCACGCGACGGTTGTCGTCGGCCGCGGGCGGCAGGTCGAGCTTCGCGAAGATGTTGTTGGTGTGCTTGCCGATCGCCTTCTCGGTGACGACGAGGCGGGCGGCGATCGCGGCGTTGGTGCGTCCCTCGGCCATCAGGGTCAGCACCTCGCGCTCGCGATCGGTGAGCCGGTCGAGCGGCCGGCTGCGGGCCGACACCAGCGCGGCGACGACCTCGGGATCGAGCACGGTACCGCCGCCGGCGACCTGTCGGACCGCCGCGAGGAATGCGTCCACGTCGGCGACCCTGTCCTTGAGCAGGTACCCGACGGCACCCTCCCCGCTGGCCAGCAGGTCACGGGCGTAGAGCGGCTCGACCCACTGGCTCAGCACCAGGACCGGCAGGCCCGGCCGGGCAGCGCGCGCGGTGGTGGCCGCTTCGAGGCCTTCGGTGCTGAACGTCGGCGGCAGTCGTACGTCGACCACGGCGATGTCGATGTCCTCGCGGGTCAACGCCCGGGCGAGTGAGGGCGCGTTGTCGACCGCCTCGACGACCTCGATGCCGCCGGACTCGAGGATCCGGGTCAGCCCGACCCGCAGCAGCGCCTGGTCCTCGGCGAGGACGGCGCGCATCGGGGGTCCGTCGCTCAGTTCGTCCGGCACGGAACCTCCAGCTCGATGAGGGTCGGACCGCCCGCAGGGCTCAGCACCCGCAGGTCACCGTCGAAGGCGTCGAGTCGCCGGGCGAC
>JAKFEI010000365.1:0-3716 GCA_036675765.1 Nocardioides sp.
CTGCCCGCGCAGCCCGCGAGCGCCGCGGCGACGCCGAGCGCACCGAGACCGGAGAAGACGATCCGCCTGCTGGCGCGGACCTCACCCACACGAGCGGCTGGGCCGCTCATCCGCGCACGATCTGGTCGCCCTCGACCTTGAGCGTGACCTTGGAGAGGGGCGAGGGAGCCGGGCCGCCCGCGACCGAGCCGTCCGAGACGTTGTAGCTGCTGCCGTGGCAGGGGCACTGGATCTTGCCGTCGGCCACCTTGGTGACCAGGCAGCTCTGGTGGGTGCAGATCGCGGAATAGCCCTGGAACTTCCCGGCCGTCGGTTGGGTGACGACCAGCGATTCCTTGGCGATCACGACACCGCCACCGACCGGGACGTCGGCTGCGGCGACCAGGCCGCCGGCCGCAGCGCTGGTCGCGCCGTCCGCGGTCTCGGTCGTCGTCGCCGACGTCGGTCCACTGGACGTCGGGTCGGACGTTGCGTCGTCGGTCGCCGAGGAGTCACCGTCGTCGCCACACGCAGCCAACAAGGGCACGCTGACACCGAGAGTGGCAGCGCTCGTCAGGGCTCGTCTCCTGCTGAAGGGGGCTGTCATGTCGTCAGGCTACGACCAGTACCTGAGCCGCGGCTATGCCTTCGCTGTGGACTTCGCTGTGGACTTCGCTGCGGCCTTGGCCCGGACCCGTCCCTTCGGCTGGGCCGCGGCCCGGCCCGCCAGCATCGGCTTGAGGAACTGTCCGGTGTAGCTGGCGCGCACCGCCGCGATGTCCTCGGGCGTGCCCTCGGCAACAACGGTGCCTCCGCGCGATCCACCTTCCGGCCCCATGTCGACGATCCAGTCGGCCGTCTTGATCACGTCGAGGTTGTGCTCGATGACCAGGACTGTGTTGCCCTTGTCGACCAGGCTCGACAGGACGCCCAGCAGCTTGCGGATGTCCTCGAAGTGCAGTCCGGTCGTGGGTTCGTCGAGCACGTAGACGGTGCGTCCTGTGGACCGCTTCTGCAGTTCGGAGGACAGCTTGACCCGCTGGGCCTCGCCACCGGAGAGCGTCGTGGCCGGCTGCCCCAGCCGGACGTACCCGAGGCCGACCTCGCACAGGGTCTTCATGTGGCGACTGATCGCAGGCACCGCGGCGAAGAACTCCGCGGCCTCCTCGATCGGCATGTCGAGCACCTCGGCAATGGTCTTGCCCTTGTAGTGCACCTCGAGCGTCTCGCGGTTGTAGCGGGCACCGTGGCAGACCTCGCACGGGACGTAGACGTCCGGCAGGAAGTTCATCTCGATCTTGATCGTGCCGTCACCGGAGCACGCCTCGCAGCGGCCCCCCTTGACGTTGAAGGAGAAGCGACCCTGCTGATAGCCCCGCATCTTTGCCTCGGGCGTCTGCGAGAACAGCTTGCGGACGTGGTCGAAGACCCCCGTGTACGTCGCCGGGTTGGACCGCGGCGTGCGGCCGATGGGCGACTGGTCGACGTGGATCACCTTGTCGACGTGCTCGAGGCCGGTGATCTTCTGGTGCCGGCCGGGGATCGCACGGGCGTTGTAGATCTGCTTGGCCAGCGACGTGTAGAGGATGTCGTTGACGAGCGTGGACTTGCCGGAGCCGGAGACACCGGTGACCGCGCAGAAGACACCCAGCGGGAAGCTGACGTCGACGTTCTGCAGGTTGTGCTCACGCGCCCCGTGGACCTTGAGCTCGCGCCCCACGGTCCGCGGACGTCGTACGGCGGGGACGGGGATCTCGCGACGGCCCGAGAGGTACTGCCCGGTCATCGAGTCCGGGTGCTCGAGGAGGCCCTTGACCGTGCCGGAGTGCACGACCTGGCCACCGTGCTCGCCGGCGCCGGGCCCGATGTCGACGACCCAGTCGGCGACCCGGATGGTGTCCTCGTCGTGCTCGACGACGATCAGCGTGTTGCCGAGGTCCTTGAGCCGGACCAGCGTCTCGATCAGCTTCTGGTTGTCGCGCTGGTGCAGCCCGATGGACGGCTCGTCGAGGACGTAGAGGACGCCGACGAGGCCGGCGCCGATCTGCGTGGCGAGCCGGATCCGCTGCGCCTCGCCGCCCGACAGCGACCCGGAGGGCCGGTTGAGCGAGAGGTAGTCGAGCCCGACGTCGAGCAGGAAGTTCAGGCGCTCCTGGATCTCCTTGAGCACCCGCTCACCGATCTGGCGTTCGCGTGTCGAGAGGTCGAGGTCGGAGAGATAGGCCGCAGCCTCGTTGATCGGCAGGGCGCAGACCTCGGCGATGTTCTTGCCGCCGGACTCACGGGCACCGAGCGTCACCGACATCGACACCGGCTTGAGCCGGCTGCCGGCGCACGTCGGGCACGGCACCTCCCGCATGAAGCCCTCGAACCGCTCGCGGCTCGTGTCGCTCTCCGCCTCGCGGTGCCGGCGCTCGACGTACTTCCGGACGCCTTCGAACTCGGCGTAGTAGGAACGCTCGCGGCCGTAGCGGTTCTTGGTGACGACGTGGACCTTGGTCGGGTGTCCCTCGAGGACCGCCTTCTGGGCCTTCGCCGACAGCTTCTCCCAGGGGGTGTCGACGTCGAAGCCGAGCTCCTCGCCGAGCGCGATCAACAGTCGACCGAAGTAATCGGCGACATGGGCGTGGCTCCACGGCTGGAGGGCGTTCTCGGCCAGGGTCGCGGTCGGATCGGGCACCACCAGCTCGGGGTCGACCTCCATCCGGGTGCCGAGGCCGGCACACGCCGGGCAGGCGCCGAAGGGCGAGTTGAACGAGAACGAGCGCGGCTCGAGGTCGTCGGTCTCGATCGCGTGCTCGTTGGGGCACGCCATCTTCTCGGAGAACTTGAGCTCCTGCTGCTCGCCCTTGGCCGCGTCGACCATGTCGAAGACGACCAGCCCACCGGCCAGGCCGAGGGCCGTCTCGACGGAGTCGGTCAGACGGCGCTTCGCGGTCTCCTTGACCGCGAGCCGGTCGACCACGACCTCGATCGAGTGCTTGAGCTTCTTGTCGAGGGTGGGCGGGTCGTCGAGGTTGTGGATCGTGCCGTCGACCCGGGCGCGCGAGAAGCCCTGCGCCTGCAGCTGCTTGAAGAGCTCGACGTACTCGCCCTTGCGGCCGCTCACGACCGGGGCGAGCACCTGGAACCGGGTGCCCTCCTCGAGCGCCATCATCCGGTCAACGATCTGCTGCGGCGTCTGCCGCTCGATCGGTGCACCACAGGTGGGGCAGTGCGCGCGGCCGGCGCGGGCGTAGAGCAGGCGGAGGTAGTCGTAGACCTCGGTGATGGTGCCGACCGTCGAGCGCGGGTTCTTCGAGGTCGACTTCTGGTCGATCGAGACCGCCGGGGAAAGGCCCTCGATGAAGTCGACGTCGGGCTTGTCCATCTGGCCGAGGAACTGGCGGGCGTACGCCGACAGCGACTCGACGTATCGCCGCTGGCCCTCGGCAAAGATGGTGTCGAACGCCAGGCTCGACTTGCCGGAGCCGGACAGGCCCGTGAACACGATCAGCGAGTCGCGCGGAAGGTCGAGTGAGACGTCCTTCAGGTTGTGCTCGCGGGCGCCGCGAATGATCAGCTGATCGGTCACTACCGGTCCTCAGGTGTCGTGCGTGGTCGTTCGAACAAGTGTTCGCCATGGTACGGCGCCGGGGCAAGCCGCCACGCCAGGAACCACCTTCTCACCCGCCGCCGACAGCCACCGTTTCGCGGGCATGATGGGGCGGTGACCATGCCGAATGCCAGCCGGATCG
>JAKFEI010000396.1:0-22817 GCA_036675765.1 Nocardioides sp.
TCGAGGACCTGACCAGCGACGTCACGGCCACCGTGCCGTCGATCGCGCAGCCCAGTCGTGACCGCAAGGGCAAGCCGGTGAAGTTCGTGGCCGCGAACATGTGGGACGGCAGGCCCCGCACCGCGTGGCGGATGGCCGGCGACGGCACGGGCGAGACCCTGACCTTCGACCTGGGCGACGAGGTCGTCATCACCGACGTCGGCATGATCAACGGCTATGCCAAGGTCGACGGGCCGATCAACTGGTACCGCAGCAACCGTCGCGTCCGTGCGGTCCAGTGGGAGTTCGACGACGGGACCCGGATCACGCAGGAGTTCGGCGACAGGCAGGCCCTGCAGATGGCGGCCATCGGTCCGGTGACGACGCAGACGATCAAGGTCCACCTGTTGACCGTCACCGCACCCGGCAAGACCGACGGCCGGGACTTCACCGCGATCAGCGAGGTCCGCTTCCTGGGAGCTACCGCGGACTGAGTCCGGCGAGTGCCGCGGCGGCGCGCTCTGCATCGCTGCGCGTCACGTCGAGGTGGGTGACCATGCGGACCGTGCGGGCACCGACGGCGCTGATCAGGACGCCGGCCGCGCGCGCAGCGGCCACGAAGCCCGGCGCATCGACGCTGTCGAAGGCGACGATGTTGGTGTCCACCGTGGCCGGGTCGACACCGCACGCCTCGGCCAGCAGCCGGGCGTTCGCGTGATCGTCGGCCAGTCGCTCGACGTGGTGGTCGAGGGCATGCAGGCCCGCCGCGGCAAGGATCCCGACCTGGCGCATCCCTGCACCGAGCCGCTTGCGCCGGACACGGGCCTCGACCATCTGCTCGCGACTGCCGAGGAGCAGCGACCCCGCCGGGGCGCCGAGTCCCTTCGACAGGCACACGGCCATCACATCGGCCACGGCGCCGTACTCGGCCAGGGGCGTGCCGGTCGCGACGTGGGCGTTCCAGATCCGGGCTCCGTCGAGGTGGACGGCCGCGCCGCGCTCGTCGGCGAAGGCACGCAGGGCCTTGAGGTCAGCGAGCGGCAGGGTGGTGCCGCCGGCGAAGTTGTGGGTGTTCTCCACCGAGATCGCGGTCGTCCTGACGAAGAACGGGCCCAGGTCGGGTGCGAAGAGGTCGTCCAGCGCGGTCAGGTCCAGCTGGCCGCGCGGGTGGGACCAGGTGCGCATGGTGACGCCGCTGACGGCCGCGTGGGCGCCGAGCTCGGCACGGGCGATGTGTGCGCGCGCCTCGCAGAGGACTTCCTGTCCGGGCGCCACCACCAGGGAGACGGCCAGCACGTTGGCCAGCGAACCGGTCGGCGTGAACAGGGCGTCCTCGTGGCCGAACAGTCCGGCCACCCGCTCCTCGAGAGCGCGGACCGTGGGGTCCTCGCCATAGACGTCGTCGCCCACCTCGGCCGCGGCCATGGCCGCACGCATCGCGTCCGTCGGACGCGAGACCGTGTCGGAGCGGAGGTCGATCACGCCTTGCGAAGCATTTCTGCCACGAGGAAGGACAGCTCGAGCGACTGGACGCGGTTCAGGCGCGGGTCGACGACCGACTCGTAGCGGTGCGCGAGGCCGAGCTCGTCGAGCTCCTCGCCGCCACCGATGATCTCGGTGACGTCGTCGCCGGTGTTCTCGACCAGGATGCCGGCCGGGACGGTGTCGAGCGCGCGGTGCACGTCGAAGAATCCCTGGACCTCGTCGATGACGTCCTCGAAGCGGCGCGTCTTGTAGCCGTTCGACGCCTCGAAGGTGTTGCCGTGCATGGCATCGCAGACCCACGCGACGTCGACGCCCTCGGCGGTGACCTTCTCGACCAGCGCGGGAAGACCGTCGCGGATCTTGCTGGCACCGAAGCGGGTGATGAAGGTGAGGCGGCCGGGCTCGTTGGTCGGGTTGAGCTTGGTGGCCAGGGACAGCGCGTCATCGGCGGTCGCCGACGGGCCGAGCTTGCAGCCGATCGGGTTGCGGATGTGGCTGAAGTACTCGACGTGCGCGCCGTCGAGCTGGCGGGTGCGCTCACCGATCCAGACCATGTGGCCCGAGACGTTGTACGGCGCGTCGGTGCGCGAGTCGATCCGCGTCATCGCGTGTTCGTACTCCAGCAGCAACGCTTCGTGCGAGGAGTAGAAGTCGACCCGGTGGAACTCGTCGGGGTCGGCGCCGATGGCCTGCATGAAGTTCAGCGCGCGGTCGATCTCGGCCGCCATCGCCTCGTAGTGCTGGCCGACGGGGCTGTTGCGGACGAACTCGGAGTTCCAGGTGTGCACCTGGCGGAGGTCGGCGTACCCACCGGTGGTGAAGGCACGCACGAGGTTCAGGGTGGACGCGGACGCGTGGTAGACGTCCAGCAGTCGCTGCGGGTCATGGCGCCGCGAGTCGGGGGTGAAGTCGAAGCCGTTGACCGCGTCGCCGCGGTACGCCGGGAGGGTGATGCCGTCGCGGGTCTCGGAGTCCGAGGAACGCGGCTTGGCGTACTGGCCGGCGAGCCGGCCCACCTTCACGACCGGCACGGACGCGGCGTACGTCAGCACGACCGCCATCTGCAGCAGCACGCGCAGCTTGTTGCGGGTGTTGTCGGCCGTCGCGTCGACGAACGTCTCGGCGCAGTCACCGCCCCAGAGCAGGAAAGCCTCGCCCCGGCTCGCCGCGGCGATCTTGGACTTCAGCTCGTCGCACTCGCCCGCAAAAACCAGCGGGGGAAGCGTGCGCAGTCGTTCGACGGTCGCGGCCAGGGCCGCGGGGTCGTCGTACGACGGCTGCTGCTTCGCGCCGATGGCGTGCAACTGCTCGAGGGACGGGAGATTGCTCACTCCCCAAGGGTACGGCTCAACACCCCGGCGGGGTCAGCGTGGGTCATCCGTTGGATCGATGTCCATGTGCTCGATGTCCGCGAACTGCCCGCCCTCGGGCTTGTAGAAGATCCGGGTGACGCCCCAGAGCACCACTCCGAGCAGCAACATGAACCCGGCGATGACGTACTGGATGCGGTCGGGCGCCAGCCGTGCCCACGGCCCGAGGAGGTACAGGCAGAACGCCGCACCGAGCACCGGCACGACGGTCGGCGCCTTGAAGTGACCGCTGTCCGGTTCGCGGCGCAGGATCAGGCACGAGATGTTGACGATCGAGAAGACCGCGAGCAGGAGCAGGCCCGTGGTGCCGGACAGGGCGCTGACGACCGAGACCTCGGTGCCCTCGGCGGCGTCGCCGAGCTTCGCGTCCCGCAACCGCACGACGGCGATGATCAGGCCCATGGCCAGCAGGGTGGTGAAGGCGATGGCGGCGTACGGCGTGCGCCGACCCGGGAGGACCTTGCCGAGCACGGGCGGCAACACCTTCTGCTGCGACATGCCGTAGAGCAACCGGCTGGCCATCAGCATGTTGATCAGTGCGGTGTTCGCCACGGCGAACACCGTGAGGAACGGGAAGATGTCGTCGATCGGCAGGTCGGGCGCCCCGAGCTTGACGACGTCGATCAGGATGCCGGCGTCCGCGTTGGTGGGCTTCGCGATGTCGCCCGGCGGGATCACGATGATCACCGAGATGGCCACCAGCATGTAGATCACGACCGCGATCCCCAGGCCGGTCAGCATCATCTTCGGGAAGATCCGCTCCGGTTCCTTGGTCTCCTCGACCATGTTGACGGAGTCCTCGAAGCCGACCATCGAGAAGAACGCGATGGCGGTGGCGATGGTGACCGCCATGAACATGCCCTTGTCGGACGGGCTCTCGAACACGGTGATCCGCTCGAGGTCGCCGTCGCCCTTGGCGATCACCGAGAAGCCGATGACGATCACGATCGCCAGGGCGGTCATCTCGATGAGGGTCAGGACCACGTTGAACTTCACGCTCTCGCCGACCCCGCGCAGGTTGATCAGGGCCAGCAGGCCCATGAAGACCAGCGCGACGAAGAGCGCCCACCCGGGCGTGGTCGGCACACCCGACCAGATCTCGTTGAGGCCGAGCAGCAGGTTGTTGGCCAGCAGGTTCGCCGAGGTCGACGCACTGGTGATGCCGGAGCAGATCACCGTGAACGCCACGAGGAACGTGATGAAGTGGATGCCGAACGCCTTGTGCGTGTACAAGGCGGCACCCGCCGCCTGGGGGTACTTGGTGACGAGTTCGAGGTACGAGAAGGCCGTCAGCGTCGCGACCGCGAAGGCGACCAGGAACGGCAGCCAGGCGATGCCGCCGACCTGTCCGGCCAGCCGGCCCGTGACGGCGTAGACGCCGGCGCCGAGGATGTCGCCGACGATGAAGAGCAGCAGGAGCCCGGGTCCGAGGACCCGCTTCAGCTCCGGCTGTCCCTGCTGGTCCGGCACGCTGGTACTGGTGGTGTCTGCGGTCATCGGGCTCCCCGTCCTGCCGAGTCAGAAGGCTTCTGTCCCCCGCGGATCACCCTCGCGTACGGCGGCACGAATGTGAAGCACCTGACGTGCTACCGCGACACGGCCGTGTCGCCGCGCACCATCACGGCCAGGGGTGAGCCGAGGCTTCGGGGCGTGGTGTGGAGGTCGCCGTCAACGACGAGCAGGTCGGCAGCGAGGTCCCGCCGGAGCCGACCCGTGACCCTCCGGAGACCGCACGCTTCCGCGGCGCCGGCCGTCCCTGCCGCCAGCGCCTCCTCGAGCGTCCAACCGGCCGCAACCAGGTCCAGCACCGCCAGCCAGGCATTGCCGTGGGCCTTGAGCGGCATCGCGCCCGCGTCGACACCCGGCACGACCCGAACACCGTGTCGGTGCATGCGGCCCACGTCGGCAGACCGCTGGGCGAAGAAGGTCAGCATGTCCATCCCCAGACGGTCCATGATCGCCTGCACCTGCGGCGGGGGCGGGGGCATGGTCGCGACGAGTGACATGTCGTTGCCCATCGTCGGATCGACCACGACACCGGCCGCCGCCGTACGTGCCAGCAGGTCGTCGCTCAGCAGGGCGCCGTCCTCGGTGACTCCTGTGAAGTGCTCGATCCCGTCGACGCCCGCCGCAAGGGCCGCCTCGATCGCGGCGACCGAATGGGCGTGGGCCAGGACCGGCAGACCGCGATCGTGCGCGGTCTCGACCACCGCACTGAGGGCCGTGGCGGCGTACTGCGCGCCGACCATGTCGGTGCCCGGGGTGAGGAAGCCACCGCTGGCCATCACCTTGACGACGTCGGCGCCGTGCTCGTGGCGCTCCATCACCGCGGACCGCAACTCGGCCTCCGTCTCCGCGACGCCACCGAGGAAGTGGCAGTGCCCACCCGGCGTGGTCACGGGCGGCCCCGAGGCGACGATCCGCGGCGAGCCGACAGCAGCGCGATCCCGCGCCGCCAGGGTGCGATAGCCCCGGTCACCGAGGTCGCGGACCGTGGTCACGCCTGCCGTGACCTGCGCGGCCAGCGACTGGACGATCGCTGCATCGATGGCCTCCTCGTCGAGGGCACCGACCCGCTCCAGGGCACCGAGCGAACCGTCCGAGACGAGGTGGACGTGCGCGTCGACCAGACCCGGCATCAAGGTTCCGTCGTACGAGGTGACCGGGCAGTCCGAGGGCACGGTGAAGTCCGCCGACTCCACGCCGACGATCCGGTCGCCCTCGACCAGCACCGTCGCCCCACCCGGAAGGAACCTGTCGCCGTCGAACGCGCGGGGAGCACGCCACGCCTGCACGATCCGAGTGTGGCCCGTACGGGCGTCCTTGTCACGGACCGCGGTCACGGGCCGCGCAACATCTGTCAGCCGAAGAAGACCTGTGCCTCGGCGTACTCGGCGGGGCTGACGACCTTGAGCGCGCCGGTGCCCTCGATGAGCGGCACGCGGACGATGCTCGTACCGCGCAGGGCCACCATGACGCCGTACTCACCGTCGGCGACGGCGCCGATCGCCTGCAGCCCGAACCGGGTGGCCAGCCACCGGTCGAAGGCCGAGGGCGTGCCACCCCGCTGGATGTGACCGAGTACGACGGCGCGGGCTTCCTTGCCCGTCCGGTGCTCGATCTCGCTGGCGAGCCGGTCGCCGATCCCGCCGAGGCGGACGTGGCCGAACGCGTCCTTCTCCCCGCTGGCCAGGGTCATGCCGCTGCCATCGGCCGGCAGGGCGCCCTCGGACACGACGATGATCGGGGCGTACTCGCTCTTGAAGCGCGTCATCACGTGGGCACAGACGGCATCGATGTCGAAGGGGATCTCCGGGATCAGTACGGCGCTGGCACCACCGGCGATGCCGGCGTGCAGGGCGATCCAGCCGGCGTGGCGGCCCATGACCTCGACGACCAGAACGCGGTGGTGCGACTCGGCGGTCGTGTGCAGCCGGTCGATCGCCTCGGTCGCGATGTTGACCGCGGTGTCGAAGCCGAAGGTGAAGTCGGTGCCGGAGAGGTCGTTGTCGATCGTCTTCGGGACACCCACGACGTTCACGCCCAGCTCGGCCAGCTTCGTCGCGACGCCGAGGGTGTCCTCTCCGCCGATCGCGACGAGCGCCTCGACCCCGGCCGCTGCGAGGTTGTCGGTGATCCGCTGGACGCCGCCCTCGACGGCGAACGGGTTGGTCCGCGAGGAGCCGAGGATCGTGCCACCACGCGGCAGGATGCCGCGGCACTGCTCGATGCCGAGCGGCATGGTGATGCCCTCGAGTGGGCCGCGCCAGCCGTCACGGAAGCCGACGAACTCGAAGCCGTGTTCGTTGACGCCCTTGCGAACGACGGCGCGGATGACCGCGTTGAGTCCAGGACAGTCGCCGCCACCGGTGAGCACTCCTACGCGCATGTCCCGACCCTAACCATGTTCTGGGAACTACGGTTGTGCCATGACCTTCTCGATCGTGGCCAGGTCCGCCGACGGTGACACGTGGGGCGTGGCGGTTGCCTCGAAGTTCCTGGCCGTCGGCTCCGCCGTTCCTGCGGCCGTCGCCGGTGTCGGCGCCGTCGCGACCCAGGCTGACGCCAACGTCGCCTACAAGGGCCTGGCCCTCTCACACCTGGACGAGGGCGCCACCGCGTCCGTCGCGCTGCAGCGCCTGATCGAGGAGGACGACGGCCGGGCCCAGCGCCAGGTCGGCATCGTCGACCTCGATGGCGGCGCGGCCTCCCACACCGGCGCCGAATGCATCCCCTGGGCCGGCAGCCGCACGGGCGACGGCTGGGCGATCCAGGGCAACTGCCTGGCGGGCGTCGAGGTCGTCGACGCCATGGAACAGGCCTGGCTCGAGAGTGATGCCGAGGCGGCCCTGCAGGACCGTCTCCTTGCTGCGCTCGCCGCAGGTGACGCTGCAGGTGGTGACCGCCGCGGCCGGCAGTCGGCCGCGATGCTGGTGGTCCGCGACGGCGCCGGGTACGGCGGCCTCGACGACGTGGCCGTCGACCTGCGGGTCGATGACCACGAAGCACCGATCGACGAACTGGCGCGCCTCCTGGACCTGCACGAGCTCTACCTGACGGCCTCGACGGAGAAGGAGAAGGTCGTCGTCGACGACGCGCTGCGTGCCGAGCTGGAAGCCTTCGCCGCCAGCGAGGGCCACCGCGACTTCGCGGCGTGGGTCGGCACCGAGAACTACGAGATGCGGGTCGCGCCCGACCTCTCGTGGATCGACGAGCGCATCCTCGCGGTGGTCCGCGGCGACGGCTGATCCTCCCGCAGCGCTCAGCGGCGTGCTGCGCGCTCCAGGGCCTTCTGGGCTGCGTCGCGCTCGGCCGTCGCGGTCCTGAGGTCGGCGGCTGCTGCGTCGCGGACCTCCTCGGCCTCGCCGATCTCCTCCTCCAGCCCGTCGGACTGCTCCTCCAGGTCGGCGAGCCGACGGCGGAGCTCGTCGATCTCCGCCTGCACCTGCAGCGACCGTGCCGAGAGCCGCTCGACCTCGGCGAGCGCGTCGTCGTGGGTGGAGTTCGCGTCGTCGTACTCGTCGACAGCGAGAGCGAGACGTTCCTCGGCCGCCGCCAGGGCCTTGGCCGCGCGGTCCGGGTCGGGGACGACATGCAGGTCGGGCGGTCCGGGTACGACGGCCTCGCGGGCACTCGCCTCGAAGCCCAGTGCTTCGGGTACGGCGATCGCGCCGGCCAGGTCCGCGGGGTCCATCGGCTCCACGCCGGTCGTGTGCAACGGCGTGACCAGCAAGCCGCTGCGCACCGCGCGTCCGCACGCCTCGTCGACCATCGCGGCAGTCAGGGTGGCCTCGACCTGTTCGGCCACCGCCTCGGTGACCCGGAAGCCTTCGTCACCGGCGAGGCGTCGGGCCTGGGTGGTGACGGCCGCGGTGACCTGGCGCCGCTGCTTGGTCAGCGCGCGCAACTCCCCTGCCGACATGGCCTGTTGCGCCTCACGGAGCGCGGCGCCGACGTTGAGCACCTGGTCGACCTGCGCGGCTTCGCGGCGTACGAGCAGGTTGACGACCCAGGCCGCCGTGGACGGCTTGCGCAACGCCTTGACCCGGGGGGCGAGCGGCGTGCCCTTGAGCTCCTTCACTCGCGCATCGCGTGCAGGAGTGAACTCCGCGAGCGGCAGGGCGTAGAGCTCGTCGGCGATCTCCAGCAGCTCGTCAGTCATCGAGCCCCTGCTCGATCGCGTAGCGGGTCAGCTCGACGCGGTTGTGCATCTGCAGCTTGCGCAGGGTGTTCTGCACGTGGTTCTGCACGGTGCGGTGCGACAGCACCAGCCGCTCGGCGATCTGCTTGTAGGACATCCCCTTGGCGACCATCTTGAGGATCTCGGTCTCGCGCTCGGTCAGCTTCTCGCCCGGTGGCGTGGTCGGCTCGTTCATCCGCCGGAACTCCCCCAGCACCAGCGCCGCGAGGCCCGGGGTGAAGACGCTGTCGCCTGCCGCGACGCGGCGTACGGCGGCAACCAGCTCAGCCCCGGACGCCGACTTGACCAGGTAGCCGGTGGCGCCGGCCTTCACTGCCGCCAGTACGTCGTCCTGCTCCCCCGACGCCGACAGGATCAGCACCCGCGACGACGGATCGGTGGCCAGCACGCTGGCGGTCACCTCGACGCCGCTGGGCTCCGGGATCTGCAGGTCGAGTACGACGACCTGGGGCCTCGTGGCCTGGAACCGGTTGATCGCCTCGGTGCCGGTGGCGGCCGTGGCGACGACAGCGAACCCGGCCGCAGTCAGGTCGCGCTCGACCGCATCACGCCACATCGGGTGGTCATCGACGACCATCACCCGGATCTGATCGGACATGGGTCGACCCTAGACCGGGAGCCGGTGAGGTTGCGCAGCAACCGTCCGGCGACGGTGGTCGAGGAGGTTGCGCAGCAACCGTCTCGAGACCTCACGCCTTGTGGAAGCGGCCTCGCCGGTGCAGCAACGCGTCGTCGGCTTCGCCCTCGTCGATCTCGACGTGCTCGATCGCGACCTCGACCTCGACGGACCAGCCCACCTCACGTTCGCCGATCAGGCGCACAGCAGCCCAGGTCCCGGCCGAAGCGAGTCGGGGGCCGTGGTCGGAGACGACGAAGTCGGCCTGCCGGAACGGGCCGCCGGGCGCAGGCGCGGTGCCTGCGAACGCCTCGGCCAGGTCGCGATCAGCCCACGAGAGCAGCTGCACCACGGCGACACCGTCGTCGCGGAGCACATCGAGCAGCTCGGCATCGGGGTCGAGGAGAGCAAGGATCGACGGGGCCGGACCGAGGGCGACCATCAGCGAGGACACCGTCAGCCCTGCTCGCGATCCGCCCTGACCAGCGGTCCACAACGTGACGGCACCCCCGACGCGTGCCCGGAAGCGTCGGGCCGGATCAGGATCGGCATCCGCGAACGGGTGCGTGCTGTGGATGGTCATCGGTCTCCTCGTGAGGGGGCGACGCGAGGAACCACGAAGGTCCACTCCGTCCCGTAGGCCCCGCTGTCCAGGGTGGCTTCCCCGCCGAGGTCGTGGATCCGGCCCCGGATCGATTCGAGCACTCCGAGGCGGCCCTGCTGCTCGGCGTCCTCGAGGCGCCCAGCCGGAATGCCCGGGCCTTCATCGCGAACCGTGACCTCGACCCGGTCGCCGAGGTCCTCGAGGAGGATCCAGGCCGGGGCGTCCTCTCCGACGTGCCGGCTCACGTTGTCGAGGCAGGCCTGAACGGCCGCGGTGATCTCAGCAACGCCGTGCGCTGCCAGTTCGACCGCTCCCGCAGGCAGCGCCACCTCGGTGTGCGGTCGCGCCCCGAGCCGCCCGAGCGCGGCAGCCAGGTCGGCGCTCGTCCCGGTGATGCGGGCGGAGGTGACCGCGTCCTGGGAACGGATCAGCGTGCGCAACGCCTGTTCCTGCGCTCCGGCCAGCCTGCCCAGTTCGGCAGCGTCTCCGCCGAGCTCGCCCCCGCGTCGCTGGACGAGCGCGAGGACCTGCAGCACGCCGTCATGGACCACCCGCGCCAGGCGCGCCCGTTCGGCGGCTGCCGCGGCCTCGCTCTGGGCGCGGTCACGATCCGCAGCCATCGCCGTGAGCGACTCGCACACGAAGCCGACCATCGAGCCGCCGAGCAGGATCAGGAAGACGTTTCCCCAGTCCTGCTGGCGGATCTCGGCGCGGCTGAGCAGGTCGATCGCACCCAGCAGGACAGCGGCAACGGTGCCACCGCGCCAGCCATAGCGAACTGCCCACGCCAACAGCGCGCCGACGATCCAGTAGCCCGGGATGGTCGCGTGGAACCACTCCCCCTTGACCACCGGGGTGGCGAGCAACAGGGCCACGGCCAGCGCGAGGTCGGCCACGAGGACCGCCGGGACCCGACGCTCCGGGGCCGCGTAGACGATGATCGCCGCGACCGTTCCGGCCGCCATGACCCCGAGGCAGGCCCAGCCGAGGGCCGGGTGCTCGAAATTGTTGCGGTAGGCGTTGAGCGTCACTGCGTAGACCAGCACGACCACCCGCAGGACCGCGAGCGCCCGGAACATCCGGTTCTCGACGGCGACCGCGGCCCGGGTCGTCGTACCACTGGTCACGACGGAGTCGGTCAGGACGCGATCTTCCGCTCGTCGCCGTCGCCGCGTTCGGCGCGGTCGGCCTTCCTGGACTCTTCCTTGGCCCGGCCGGCGTACATGTCGACGTACTCCTGGCCGGAGAGCCGCATGATCTCGTACATGATCTCGTCAGTGATCGAACGCAGGATGAAGCGGTCGTTCTCGAGGCCGGCGTAGCGCGAGAAGTCCATGGGCTTGCCGAATCGCACGGTCGGACGGGTGATCCGGCCGAACTTCTTGCCCGGGGGCGCCACCACGTCGGTGCCGACGACGGCGACCGGGATCACCGGAACACCGGTCTCCAGGGTGAGGCGGGCGATGCCAGTCTTCCCGCGGTAGAGCCGACCGTCGTGGGAACGGGTGCCCTCGGGGTAGATCCCGAACAGCTCGTTCTCGGCCAGAACCCGCTTCGCGGAGACCAGGGCACCGGACGCGGCGTCGCCGCTGGTGCGGTCGATCGGGATGTTGCCCGTACCGCTGAAGAAGTTCTTCTGCAACCAGCCCTTGACGCCGGGCGAGGTGAAGTACTCCGCCTTCGCGACGAAGCGCACCATGCGCGGGATGACCAGCGGCATGAACAGCCAGTCGGCGTACGACAGGTGGTTGCTGGCGAGGATCGCCGGACCGCTCGGCGGGACGTTCTCCAGACCTTCGGCACGCGGCCGGAAGATCAACTTCAACAGCGGCCCGAGCGCGATGAACTTGAGGAACCAGTAGAACAACCGACCGACCTTCCGCTTGGACTTCCCTGTGACGAAGCCTAGTGCCTCCACGGCCTTCCACGGACACCCGCGCGTGCCTGCGTTCGTACGGCACAATCGCGGCATGCCGCCGAGCCCTGCGTCCCTCACCGCGCCACTGACGATCGCCGCCCGACCGGAGATGACCGGAGGCCGCCGCATCGGCGTCCTGCTGAGCCACGGATTCACGGGTTCGCCGGCCTCGATGCGGCCGTGGGGCGAGTACCTCGGCGACCGCGGGTACGGCGTCGTCGTACCCCGCCTGCCCGGGCACGGCACCACCTGGCAGGACCTCAACCAGCGCACCTGGGCGGACTGGCACGCGGAGATCACCTCCACGTTCGACACGCTCCGGGCCGACCACGACGCCGTCGTCATCGGCGGACTGTCCATGGGTGGGGCCCAGGTGCTGCAACTGGCCGCAGCGCGCAACAGCGAGATCGCGGGCGTCATGCTCGTCAACCCGGCGGTGTCCACGAAGCGGCTCGACGTGAAGCTGCTGCCGATCCTCAAGCACCTCGTCGGCTCCTTCCCCGCGATCGGGAACGACATCAAGAAGCCCGACACCGACGAGCTCGGCTACGACCGGACGCCCCTCAAGGCAGCCCACTCGATGATGCAGGCATGGCCCGGCATCATCCAGGCCCTGCCGAGGATCACGGTGCCCGTCATCTACTTCCGGGCCGACGACGACCACGTGGTCGATGAGTCCTCGGAGAAGATCATCCGCAAGCAGATCTCGTCGGTCGACGTCACCCGTGTCCCACTCCCGGAGAGCTACCACGTCGCGACCATCGACAACGACGCCCCGACCATCTTCGAGCAGTCGGCGGCTTTCATCGCCCGGGTGGCCGGGTGACCGTACCCGCCACCGAACCCCCTGCGACGGGCACCGGCGCCGCGTCCGACCGGATGCTGCTGGCCTTCGTACGGCTGTGGGCCCTCGCGCTGCTGCTGCACGTCTGCATGGCCGATCGCCACCGACTGGACACCGTGTGGGGCATCGCGGTCGCGGCGCTGGCCTTCGCCGTCCTGATCCGTCCGGCCGACCTGCGCCTCTTCGGGGTCCTGCTGGTCGCGCAGCTCGCCGACATGGTCGCCGAGATGCCGTACTCCCCCAACCACTGGATGCTCGACGGCTTCGTCGGCCTGACGATCCTCGCGTGCTTTGCGCTGCGCCGCGAAGTCACCTTCGACGCGCTGCGCCGGGCGGTTCCGGGCATCCGGATCGTCCTGCTGATCGCCTATTCGGCCGCGGCCCTGGCGAAGTACAACACCACCTTCCTCGACCCGGTGACCAGTTGCGCTTCCGCCATCGCGTCCCGGGCATCGTTCGGCGTGACCCGGGACCTGCCGCTCGATCCGGCGTGGATGCTGGTCACCATCACGGCCGAGAGCCTGATCCCGATCCTGCTGCTGGTCCCCGCGACACGACGTCACGGTGTCCGGGTCGGCATGGTCTTCCACTGCCTGATCACGCTCAGTCCGGCCATCGGCGTCCAGGACTTCAGCGCAACGCTCATCGCCCTGTTCTTCCTTTTCCTCAGCGCGCCCGATGCCGAACACCTCCTCGACCGACTCCAGCGCCTCACCGGGAAGTCGGCGGTGGTGCGGGACGTGCGTCGATTCCCCCACGTCGCGGCTCTCCTCGGTCTCGCGGTGATCGGATTCGCCGGCTACGTCAGCGTCGCAGCGGCCTCGGCAGCGACGAACGTGATCAGCAAGGTGGTGCTGGTCGCGATCGTGATCGCGGCGGTGTGGTCCTGGCGACAGGCTGCGCCCACGGCACGCCTCTCGGGCATCACCTGGATCCACGTCCCGATGATCGTGCTGACGCTGTTCTGGGCGATGAATCCCTACCTCGGACTGCGGACCACGGCCTCGTTCACGATGTTCTCGAGCCTGCGAACCGAAGGCACGGAGGCCAATCACCTCTTCCTGCCATCGGTCCACCTGACCGACTGGCAGGAGGATCTCGTGTACATCGAGTCGTCGAACGATCGCGAGATCGAACGAGCAGCCCGGTCCGACGTGGCGGTACCGCTTCTGGCCTTGCGGTCCCGGGCGATGGACGACGCCGACCTCGTCGTCACCGGTGTCCTGCACGGCGAGCGGGTGACGTTCGGCCCCGAACCGGACCAACACCCCCTCGACCCGCTGACATGGTGGGAGCGGAAGTACACCCACTTCCACGCCATCCCCGTCGGCGACCGCCCGTTCTGCACGGACTGAGCCGACCGGCGCGCGCCCGCAGCGTAGGCTGACGTCGTGAAACGGGAGAACCCCGAGGAGCAGGACTCCGCGTGGCAGAAGATCGTCGAGAACTACGGCGAACGCGCCGAACTCGACGGTGTCGACGACCGTGCCGATGAGGGTGTCGTCGAACCCCCACTCGATCCGGACCTCCGCGACGAGGACCCGGTGCGTTCAGGCCTGTTCGACGACGACGCCCTCGACGAGATCGACCGCTTCGTCCCCGACAGTCCGCCCCCGGTGCCCATGCCCCCGCCCGACCGGTTCCTGGCCTGGCTCGGCGTCTTCGGCTCACCGACCGTGCTGCTGGTCTTCCTCGTGCTGGGGCTCGGCATGCCGCAGATCCTCGGCTGGATCCTCGTCGGTGGCTTCGTCCTCGGCTTCTGCTACCTCGTGTTCACGCTTCCGCGGTCGCCGCGTGATCCGTGGGACGACGGCGCGGTCGTGTGACGAGCCGGGTCGCGGACACGAACGCGTAGCCGCACAATCCGACGAGCAGGACGTTGCGCAGCACCAGCAGACCCACCACCGCCCCGCTCCACGAAGTGTGCTCGACCAGCTCGAGATAGCCGTGCGGGAAGATCACGTGGGTGGCCACTGCCGTCACCAGCAGCGCGGCCGTCCAGCGCTTCAGACGCCGCAGTTCGTCCGCGTCCTCGAGCAGCGCCAGTCCGGCGCACGACGCCGGCAACAGCCAGATGAGGTACTGCGGGCTCAACACCTTCCCGCTGACGAGGAACGCTGACACGGCCGCGAGGGCCAACCAGATCGTCGCGGGCAGGCTGTGCCGGAAGTCCTCCAGACAGCGCCAGGCGAGCACCCACAGCGCGACCATGCCCAGCAACAGCGCCGCAGTCGCGATGGTCGAGACCGTGATCAGGACGGAGACGCCGGGCCCGTCGATCTCCCACGCCAGCGCTCTGGCGAAGGAGACGTCGTAGGCCGCAGGGTCGATGGCCCAGCGCACCATCGCCGGAGTGGCCGCGACTGACTCGATCTGCAGGCCACGGTCGCCCTGGTAGTCCAGAGGCGACACGATCCGGTCCCAGCCGCCGAGCAGCAGGCTGACCGCCATCAGGAACGCACCGGTCGCCGCCCCGCTCACGAGCACCCGAACCCGGCTCGACAGCGTCGCAGCCAGTGTCGGCAGCACCAGTGCGGGCCAGTACTTCACGCCCGTCGCCAAGGCACCGAGCACGGCTGCCCGACGCGGCGTGTCGACCAGCGCGAGCAGGGCCAGCGCGATCAGGACACCCGGAAGGAGGTCGAAGCGCGCATACGTCAGCGAGCCGATGGCCGGTACGGCGGCCAGCCAGACCGCTGAGGGCAAGGGAAGTCCACCGATCTGCCCTTGTGCTGCAACGGGCTTGCGCGCGAGGAGGACTCGCAGGAACGCCCCGTCGAGCGCGACCGCCAACAGGATCACGACGAGCGAGTAGTAGCTGGTGGCGTCGATCAAGGCCAGCAACGCGTAGGGCACCGCGAGGACGAGGAATGCCGGGACGGGGTACTCCCGCAGCGTCCCGTCCACGCCGTCGGCACCGAAGTCAGCGAGGCTCTCGCGGTAGTGGTTCAGATCGAAGCCAACACCCGTCTCGACCGAGAGCATGGCCATCAGCAGGACCAATCGGGTGGTGGCCCACCACAACCACGCTGTCCGCGTCGTCGCCATCAGCGACTCCCGTCGCGCGCCAGGAGCGCGGCTCCGACCGCTCCGGCCTCGGGTCCGCTGCGAGCCGGCACCAGCGGCGGAACCGGCCGGTAGGCCGTGCCCTGCAACGACTCGGCGAGTGCGGCACGCGCAGGAGCGAGCAGCAGGTCTCCCACCGCGGAGACGCCGCCGCCGACCACGACGACCTGGGGGTCGAAGGCGGACACCAGTCCCGCGACCCCCACACCCAGCCAGGTGCCGATCGATGCGAAGGCCTGCCGGGCGACCTCGTCGCCGGCGAACGCCATGGCGGCGACCTCGGGACCGTCGAGGTGCCGGCCCAGTGCGACGCGCGTGACGCGCTCGAGGGCCCGCCCGCTGCAGTACTGCTCCCAGCACCCGCGCAGCCCGCACTCGCACGCCAGTCCGTCCGGCACGACCTGCATGTGGCCGAACTCGCCCGCCAGCCCGTTGGCCCCGCGGACCACGCGTCCGCCGAGGACGAGCGCTCCGCCGATGCCGGTGCCGATGGTGATCATCAGCATCGAGTCGACACCCTGCCCCGCTCCCACGACCAGCTCGGCGTGGGCCGCACAGTTCGCGTCGTTGTCGAGGACCACCCGGGGGCTCCGCCCCCGGGGACTCCCACTGGGGGCTCCGCCCCCAGACCCCCGCGGGTCGGACGCGAACCGGCGCTCAAGCCGCTCCCGCACGGGAGCATTGCGCCAGGGCAGGTGGGCGCCGAACAGATAGCGCTCCCCGGCGCCGTCGACCAGCCCCGCGGCGGAGATGCCGAGCGCGACCGGCGCCCGGTCGTCGTACACGTCACGGGCGGCGAGCTCGACAACGTCCTCGACGGCCGACTCGGAGGCATTCCGGCCCGGCATCGGGCGGGTCGCCATGGCTTCGACCGCACCGTCGGCCGACACCCGCACGGCCAGCACCTTGGTGCCGCCGACGTCGACGCCGACCCACGTGTCCCCGGCCATCAGCGCTCCCTCAGATGCGGGCGAGGTCGGACGCGCCGATGACGCCGGCGCGGTTGCCGAGCGCTGCCGGTCGGACCTCGGCGCGCGGACGGAATCCACGACCGGCCAACTCGCGGTCGAAGGTCGCTCGCAACGGGTCCAGCAGGAGGTCACCGGCCAGGCTGACGCCACCGCCGACGACGATCACTGCGGGATCCAGAACAGTCACCAGGGACGCGATGCCGTGGCCCAGCCACGCACCGAGCTCCTCCAATTGTTCGATGGCGAAGCGGTCACCATCCTGGGCAGCCGCGGTGATCATCGGACCGGTGATCGCGGAGGGGTCACCGCCTGCGCGGTCCAGGAGGCCCTGCGCGAGCAGCGAACTCCCCGCGACTGCCTCCCGGGTGGCCCGCACCAACGCCGAGCCGCTGCCGTACTGCTCGAGACAGCCGCGATTGCCGCAGCCGCACAGTCGTCCGTCCGGGACGACACACAGGTGGCCGATCTCGGCCGCAACGCCGAAGGCGCCGCGCAACAGGTGTCCACCTGTGACGATTCCGCCGCCGACACCCGTGCCGACGGTGACCATCAACTGGTCGTCGACGTCGCGCCCGGCGCCGTGCCGGAACTCACCCCACGCCGCCGCGTTGGCGTCGTTCTCCACGACGACCGGCAGTCCGGTGAGCCGGGCCAGATCGACACCCAGGGGCTCGTTGCGCCACGCGATGTTCGGCGCGAAGAGCACCGTCGACCGGTCGGACGCGATGTAGCCGGCAGCCCCCACGCCGATGGCCGTCACCGGATGCTCCGCCACCAGCTCCGCGACCAGTCCGGCCGCAGCAGCCTCCATGGCCTCGGGGTCCGTGGCGGGCGACTCCACCCGTGACTCCGCGATCACCCGGCCCTCGGCGTCGACCACGGCGCCGGCGATCTTGGTGCCGCCGATGTCGATGCCGCACGTCAGGCCACCGGTCTGGACGGCCGTCACGTCGTCTCGTCCCCGTCGTCGAGGTCGATGTGCTCGACCTCGGCACTTCGCGGATGCGCAGCGTCCGCGCCAGGCGGTGGCGGGAGGGTCTCCATGAGTCCGGCAGCGGCCTGCAGCAACGACGACGCCGCGACCATCAGGTGCGTCTTGACCTCGGGCGAGGTCTGGCGCACCGCGTGCACGACACGACAGACCGGGCAGTAGCGACACTCCGCCTCGCCCGTCGCGATGTGCTCGCTGACCTCGTGGGCCATCGCGGCCGCCTGCGCTGCGAAACCTCCCGCGCTTCCGGCTGCTTCGCCCGCCTGCTGGCGCGCAGCGTCGGCCAGGGCACCGAAGAGCTTCATCGCCTCTTCGCCGACGCTGCCGATCTCGGGTTCCTTGTCGTCGGTCATCGGCGCTCCTCGCCTGTGCCGGCGGATGCCGCCGCCGGTGTCGGCTCGGCGAACCGGACTCGTAGCTCGCCCTCGACCACGCGCGCACCGGCGACCCGCAGCCGGGCAAGTCCGGCGGGCAGGGTCAGCAACCGGCGATAGGAACCGACCGTCATGACGAGCTCGTCTCCGTTGCGGGCAAGGTCCACCTCCGAGCGGGTGACGAACGGCAGGGACAAGTGGACCACGGCCCCGCCTTCGTCGGGTCGGGACACCCGGAACGGGCCCTCCCCGATCGGCGGAGCAAGCGGGTCGGCGCCGTCGTACAACGCTGCGGCGAGGGCAGCGACCGCCTCGACCCCGACCGGCTCGGCCGGCTGGTACTCGGACGTGAAGATCGGCAGGCCGGTGAACGACTCGGCAACCTCGGTGAGAACGCCCTGCTGCGCGGCCACCCATCCGGCGCGCCACTCGTCAGCGGCGTCGGCAGGAAACACACGGTTCGCGACCACGCCGTCCACCCGGTAGCCGAACAGGCACAGGCTGGTGAACGCCCGCCGGGCCTCGGCGAGCACCATCTTCTCGGGGGTCAGGACCAGCCGGACGCTGGCGTCGGGGCCGGACAGCAGGGCCTGCACGTCGTCGAGCTCGGCGTGGAGCCGGGTGATCGCATCGAAGACGTCATCGCCCGGCATGGGCACACCGGCCGCCCGGTTCAGGATCGGGCGCAGCGCCTTGACCAGGCGGCGCTGGATCGGGAGCAGCCGTTCGAGGTACCAGCCGAGGGCCTCGGGGAGAGCGAGCAGTCGCAGCGTCTCGGCCGTCGGTGCACAGTCGACGACGATCACGTCCCAGGCGCCGGAGCGTGCGTGTTGACGCAGCTCGAGCAGCGCCAACACCTCCTCGGCTCCCGGAATGACCGTCATCTCCTCGGCGGCCACCGGATCCATGCCAACCGCGTCGAGCACGGTCAGCAGGTATCGCTGGATGTCCGCCCAGGACTGCTCGAACCGCAGTTGGGCGTCGACCTGCTGGAGGAACAGGTTCGGTGCCACCTCGGTCGGCTCGGACGGACGGGCGTCACCGGGCGCGCCGTAGGCGTCCGCCAGCGAGTGCGCTGCGTCGGTCGAGATCACCAGGGTGCGCAGCCCGCGGGCGGCTGCGAGCGCGGCCGTACCAGCGGAGACGGTCGACTTGCCGACGCCACCCTTGCCGGTGAACAGAATGATCCGCACGGACTGGTCCTGCATCCGCGGCGCCTCAGGCGCCGGACTCGACGCGCTTCTTCAGGCCCTTGAGCGCGGTGTCGATCAGGATCTTCTCGCCCTTGCGCTTGAGCATCCCGATCAGGGGGATCGACACGTCCAGGGACAGTCGGTAGGTCACCTGCGTCGTGTTCGGCGCGGTCTCGCGCAGCACGTACGCGCCCTCGAGCGCCTTGAGCATCTTGCCCTCGACGAGGGTCCAGGTGACCTGGTTGTCGCCGTCCCACTCGTAGGCAAGCGTGTACTCGTCCTTGATCGGCGACACGTCCAGCGCGAAGAACACCTCACGTGCCCGGCCACGCTGTGCATCGTCGTCAGCGTCGAAGGAGGCCGTGACCTCTGCGACGGTGACGCCCTTGGCCCACGCGGGATACGCCGGGAAGTCCGCGATGACGGCCATCACATCCGCTGCGGGGGCGTCGACAACGATCGACGAAGACGTCTGTTCGGCCATGGCGGCAGGCTACCGGACTTCGTCCCTGGGGATGGCAGGGGTCGGACAGCGGAGTACCCTTCGTGCGGCCCCACAGCAGGAGGAACGGTGCGCGAGTACTCCACCCCGCAGACCATCACGATCCCGACGTCCGGGAACCTGACCGACGATGTCGTCAGGAACGCCGAACAGGCTCCTGACGAGGCGCAATTCAGCCGTCCGGACGAAGACGGCGGGTGGTACGACGTCTCGTGCGCCCAGTTCCTCGCCGACGTCTCGGCCGTCGCGAAGGGCCTGATGGCGGCCGGTGTCGAGGCCGGCGACCGGGTCGCCGTGATCTCGCGCACACGCTACGAATGGACCCTGTTCGACTACGCGATCTGGTTTGCCGGCGCGGCCACGGTGCCGATCTACGAGAGCTCGTCGGAGGAACAGATCCGCTGGATCCTCTCCGACTCGGGTGCCCGGGCGATCGTCGTGGAGGACCGGGGGCACGCGGACCGGGTCCGACCGTCGCGCCCCGACCTGCCGGAGCTCGAGTACCTCTGGACCATCGACGGCGACGCCGTTGCCGAGCTGACCGATCTCGGCTCCGGTGTCAGCGACAAGGAACTCGAAACCCGCCGTACGACGGCCGGCCCGGGCGACCTGGCCACCCTCATCTACACGTCGGGAACCACCGGCCGCCCGAAGGGCTGCATGCTGACCCACGGGAACTTCCAGACCGAGCTGACCACGGCCGTGGCCGAGCTCGACCGGCTCTTCGACTCCGAGGACGCCTCGACGCTGCTCTTCTTGCCGCTCGCGCACGTCTTCGCGCGGATCATCCAGGTCGGCTGCATCAAGTCCCGCACCCGACTCGGCCACACGTCCGACATCAAGACCCTGCTCCCCCAGCTCGCGACGTTCCAGCCGACGTTCATCCTCGCCGTCCCGCGGGTCTTCGAGAAGGTGTTCAACACCGCCTCCCAGAACGCCGCGGCCGACGGCAAGGGCAAGATCTTCGATCGCGCCGCCGAGGCGGCCATCGCCTACTCCCGCGCCCAGGACAACGGCCGCATCCCCGTCCGGATCCGCGCCCAGCACGCCCTGTTCTCCCGCTTGGTCTACGGACGCCTCCGCGCAGCCCTCGGTGGCCGCTGCGAGTTCGCCGTGTCGGGCGGTGCACCGCTGGGTGACCGCCTCGGGCACTTCTACCGGGGTGTGGGCGTCACGGTCCTCGAGGGCTACGGGCTCACCGAGACCACCGCCGCCCTCACGGTGAACCTGCCCGACGCCCAGAAGGTGGGCACGGTCGGACGGCCCCTGCCCGGTGTCGCGGTCCGGATCGCCGACGACGGCGAGCTGCTGTTCCGCGGTGGCCAGGTGTTCACCGGCTACTGGAACAACGATGCGGCCACGGCCGAGGCGATCGATGCCGACGGCTGGTTCCGCACCGGCGACGTCGGCGAGGTCGATGACGAGGGCTTCGTCCGGATCACCGGACGCAAGAAGGAGATCCTGGTGACCGCGGGCGGCAAGAACGTCGCTCCCGCTGTCCTCGAGGACCGGGTTCGCTCGGCTGCGCTGGTGAGCCAGTGCCTGGTGGTCGGCGACGGACAGCCGTTCATCGGAGCGCTCGTCACGATCGACGAAGAAGCCTTCCCCGCGTGGGCCGAGCAGCACGGCAAGTCGGGCTCGATCGCGGACCTGGTCGAGGACGAGGACCTGCGCGCGGCGATCCAGACGGCGATCGACGAGGCGAACAAGGCAGTCTCCAAGGCGGAGTCGATCCGCAAGTTCACGATTCTCCCGTACGACTGGACCGAGGAAGCCGGCCAGGTCACCCCTAGCCTGAAGCTGAAGCGCAACGTCGTGATGCGCGAGAGCCGCGACGAGATCGCCGCCCTGTACGCCTGACGACAACCGTTCGGTCAGAGTCCGACCATCCGATCTGACCAGGCGGTCCCGGGTCTGGTCTCGGTCCGGTATCGAATGGTGGCGATTTTGCGATTTCCGTCACCTCCATGGCTCGTCTTCGCTAACCTCGCGATGCGCCACAGCCGGGGAGGGCGGGCGTAGACATTTTCTTTCGGAGTGAGTTGTTGCCGGGGTCCTGGGAGGGATCGTCTCGGGCAACACATGGGGAGCGGGAGGGCTCTGAAGTGGACCGTCGCAGGTTGATGCTTGTTGTTGCTGCAGTGATTGCAGCCCTCGGTGTCGGACTCGTCTTCATCTTTGCGCGCGGCGCAGAGTCGAGGGCGGCCGAGAAGTACGAGACGACCAAGGTCGTCACCGTCGCCGCGGGAAAGACCGTGCTGCCGGGTGAGAGCATCAAGTCGGCGCTCGACTCCGGCAAGCTCAGCGAGACCGACGTCCCGAAGGGTTCGGTCCTCGAGAGTGCTCTTCGCCAGAGCGAGCTGACCAGCCTGGACGACAAGGTCGCGCTCACCACGCTGTACGCCGGCGAGCAGCTTCTGTCGACGAAGTTCGGCGGGGTGGGCGACACGATCGACGTCGCCACGCTGCCGCTGCCGGCCGGCATGATCGCCAAGCCGCAGTCCTTCGACCTTCCGGTGGGTTCGTTCATCCTGCCGGGCTCGCAGCTCGCGGTCTTCCTGACCACGGATGCCAGCACCCCGACCTGTCTCCTGATTGACCGGGTCTCGGTCATCTCCGTCGGCGCGACGACCACCGTCGTACCCGAGGGTGAGGAAGCACCTGTGGTCGGAGCATCGCCCGCGCTGCACCTTGCGGTCACGCAGGAGCAGTTCGAGCAGATCGAGGACGGCAAGAAGCGCGGCGTACTGTCCGTCGCCCTGCTGAACTCGGCAAGCGACGTCAAGGTCGACAAGACCGGTCCTTGCGCCACCATCCGCGACGCTCGGTGAGGTCCTCATGCCGGTTCTCGTAGAACAGGATTCCTCGGTCGTCGACCAGCTCCTCGGTGGCATGCCGCCGGGCTCGCAGGCCGTCGGGACGAGCGAACGCGGGCTCGCCTGGCTCGACCAGCACGCCGACGAGTACGTCGTCGCGTTCGGACCGTCCGTGGACTTCGCCGTGGCACTCGCCACGGCCGAGGACCTGCGGATCAAGCGTCCGACCGTGAGTGTCGTCCTCGTTCGCGACCAGTACGACACGGATGTCCTCACGCGTGCCATGCACGCCGGGGTCCGCGACGTCGTGGTCGCAGCCGACCAGAAGTCGCTCACTGGAGCCATCGAGCGCGCTCACCAGTTGCACCAGGCACTGCGCGGCCCCGG
>JAKFEI010000488.1:0-3661 GCA_036675765.1 Nocardioides sp.
TGCTCGCCGCAGGTGCACGGCGCCGCCCGCGACACCGTCGCGCACGCCGCGACCGTCGCCGGCCGCGAGCTCGCCTCCGCGATCGACAACCCGGTCGTGCTCGGCGACCGCGTCGAGAGCAACGGCAACTTCCACGGGGCTCCGGTCGCCTACGTCCTCGACTTCCTCGCGATCGTCGCGGCCGATGTCGCCTCGATCGCGGAACGTCGTACCGACCGGTTCCTGGACAAGAACCGCAGCCATGGGCTGCCGCCGTTCCTCGCCGACGACCCGGGCGTCGACTCCGGCCTGATGATCGCGCAGTACACCCAGGCCGCGATCGTCTCCGAGCTCAAGCGGCTCGCGGCGCCCGCGTCGGTGGACTCGATTCCGTCGAGCGCCATGCAGGAGGACCACGTCTCGATGGGCTGGTCGTCCGCCCGCAAGCTCCGCCGCTCGGTCGACGGCCTCACCCGCGTCCTCGCCGTCGAGCTGATGACGGCGTCCCGTGCCCTGAACCTCAGGGCGCCGCTCGAGCCCAGTCCCGCCACGGGCGCCGTCGTCGGCCTGCTCCGCGACCACGGCGTCGGCGGCCCGGGCACCGACCGCTTCCTCGCCCCCGAGATCGAATCCGCCTACCAACTCGTCCTGAGCCGCAGGGTCACCGCGGCCGTCGCCGACGTGATCGGAGAACTCCAGTGAACGACACCAACCCCCGCCTCCCCATCCACGCCGCCACCGGCACCGAGCTGACCGCGAAGTCGTGGCAGACCGAGGCACCGCTGCGGATGCTGATGAACAACCTCGACCCCGCGAACGCCGAACGTCCCGAGGACCTCGTCGTGTACGGCGGCACGGGCAAGGCCGCGCGCAACTGGGAGGCGTACGACGCGCTCGTCCGCACCCTGCGCGACCTCGAGGACGACGAGACGATGCTCGTGCAGAGCGGCAAGCCGGTCGGCGTGATGCGTACCCACGCATGGGCGCCGCGCGTGCTGATCGCGAACTCCAACCTGGTGGGGGACTGGGCGAACTGGGAGGAGTTCCGTCGGCTCGAGGACCTCGGCCTGACCATGTACGGCCAGATGACGGCCGGTTCGTGGATCTACATCGGCACGCAGGGCATCCTGCAGGGCACGTTCGAGACCTTCGCAGCCGTCGCCGACAAGCTCGCCCGAAGGGCCGCCTCGGTGGTTGAGGAGCCGCGAGGAACGAGCGGCGTCTCGAAACCCGGCGGGACCCTGGCCGGCACGATCACGCTCACCGCCGGCCTCGGTGGCATGGGCGGTGCCCAACCCCTCGCCGTCACCATGAACGACGGTGTGGCGATCTGCATCGAGTGCGACGACGCACGTATCAAGCGGCGCATCGAGCACCGGTACCTCGACGTCCAGGCGTCCTCGCTGGACGAGGCCGTCGCCCTCGCGATCGAGGCGCGCGATGCCCGCAAGCCCCTTTCCATCGGGGTTCTCGGCAATGCGGCCGAGATGGTGCCCTTGCTGCTGGAGCAGAAGGCACCCATCGACATCGTCACCGACCAGACCTCAGCCCACGACCCGCTCTTCTACCTGCCGGCTGGAACCGCGTTCGAGGACTGGGAGGCCGAGCGCACCGCCGACCCCGTGGGCTTCACCAAGCGGGCGCAGGAATCCATGGCCACGCACGTGCGGGCGATGGTGGAGTTCCAGGACGCCGGCGCCGAGGTGTTCGACTACGGCAACTCGATCCGCGACGAGGCGCGCAAGGGCGGCTACGACCGGGCATTCGAGTTCCCCGGGTTCGTACCGGCGTACATCCGGCCGTTGTTCTGCGAGGGAAAGGGCCCGTTCCGCTGGGCCGCACTCTCCGGCGACCCGGCCGACATCGCTGCCACGGACAAGGCAATCCTCGAGCTGTTCCCCGACAACGCCCGGCTGCACAAGTGGATCACCATGGCCTCCGAACGGGTCGCGTTCCAGGGCCTGCCGGCGCGCATCTGCTGGCTCGGGTACGGCGAACGCCACCTGGCCGGCCTGAAGTTCAACGAGATGGTCGCTTCGGGCGAGCTCAAGGCACCCGTGGTGATCGGCCGCGACCACCTGGACTGCGGGTCGGTCGCGTCGCCGTACCGCGAGACGGAGGCGATGCTCGACGGCTCCGACGCCATCGCGGACTGGGCGCTGCTCAACGCGCTGGTCAACACCGCGTCGGGTGCGTCGTGGGTGTCGATCCACCATGGCGGCGGGGTCGGCATGGGACGCTCGATCCATGCGGGCCAGGTCTGTGTCGCCGACGGCACCGAGCTCGCTGCGCAGAAGATCGGGCGGGTGCTCACCAACGACCCGGGGATGGGCGTGATCCGCCACGTCGACGCCGGCTACGACCGGGCGGTCGAGGTGGCGGCGGAGCGGGACGTCCGGATCCCCATGTCCGAGGTCGCTCGGCCCGAGCCTGCGAGGGGCGAGTGAGAGCCGAGGAGGTTGAGGAGCGCCGCCTGGCAGCCGAGCGCAGCTCGGCTGGCAGCGGCGCGTCTCGAAACCCAGACTTCGAACAGATGTGGGCCGACCTCGCCCCAGTCGGCCGCTCGTCCTCCTCCGGCGGCTACTTCCGCCAGCCCTGGGCGAGCGCTGAGGAGGAGTTGCGGGCGTGGTTCGCCGAACAGGCGGCGTCCCGCGGCCTCACGCTCGAGACCGACGCGATGGGCAACCAGGTCGCCTGGTGGCGGCCGGCGCCTGTGGCCGGTCGGGTCGAGACGCTGGGTGTGCTGACCGGCAGCCACCTCGACAGCGTCCTCGATGGCGGTGCGTACGACGGACCGCTCGGTGTCGTCTCGGCGTTGGCCGCGATCGACGTGCTGCGCGAGCGCGGCGCCCAACCGGGGCGGGCCGTGGGTGTCGGCGTGTTCCGCGAGGAGGAGGGATCCCGCTTCGGCCTGGCCTGCCTGGGGTCGCGGCTCGCCACCGGTTCGGTGGAGTGGTCCGAGGTCGAAGGGCTGCGGGACCGGGCCGGTGTTGCGCTCGGCGACGTGACCGCCGCACCGGCGACGGGCGCGGACGGCCTCCTGGCCGACGTCGGCTGCTTCGTGGAGCTGCACGTGGAGCAGGGGCGGGCGCTCATCGACCGCGACCAGCCGATCGGCCTGGCGAGCGGGATCTGGCCCCACGGCCGCTACCGCTTCGACTTCACCGGCCGTGCCGACCACGCTGGTACCACCCGAATGGAGGACCGGGCCGATCCGATGCTGACCTACGCGATGACCGCACTCGCTGCCAACAAGCAGGCCCGGCTCGGCGGAGCGCGCGCGACGTTCGGCCGGATCGAGGCCCACCCCAACGGCACGAATGCCGTGCCCTCCCGGGTCACTGCCTGGCTCGACGCGCGTGCTGACTCCGACGGAACCCTCGCGGGGCTCGTGGCGGCCATCGAGAAGCAGGCCTCCGAACGCGCTGCGCGCGACGGTACGGCGGTGACCGTGACCGCCGAGTCCGTCTCGGGCGAGGTGGCCTTCGACGTCGACCTCGCCACCCGGATCGGGCAGGGCCGCGAGTGGCCGGTGCTGCCGACCCAGGCAGGGCACGACGCCGGCGTCCTCGCCGCCGCCGGCTACCCGACGGCCATGCTGTTCGTCCGCAACCCGACCGGCGTCTCCCACTCGCCCGACGAGTTCGCGGAGACAAAGGACTGCCTCGCCGGTGTCGAGGCG
>JAKFEI010000171.1:0-3659 GCA_036675765.1 Nocardioides sp.
CTCGAGCTGTTCCCAGACCGCGCGCCACACCTGCTTGGGCTGTTCGCCGGCGTCGATGGCCTCACGGACCGTGCGGCCGCCGAGGGTCGCCATCACGAACTGGTCCGCCCAGACGTGCGCATACCCGGACCCGAGGTGGTGCTCCATCCGCTCCCAGAACTCCGTGTGCCGCACCCGACCATCATCGCTGGTCGAGCCAGCGGACGTCCCATCGGTGATGGATGACGTCGTGCAGGTGGTACCGCCCGAGCGTGTCCACGGTGAAGACGCTGCCGTTGCTGCGGCGGCCCGGACGGTCCCAGGAGTCGCTGGGGACGGAGTCGTACAGGACCGCGATCGCCTCGGCCGCCGCCACCAGATCGGGTACGACGTCCGCCGGGTCCTGCAGGTCGTAGCGATCTGCCACAGCGGTCTCGTCCTGGTCCCAGTTCGCGAAGACCGGGTCGTGGTCCGTGAGCATCTGCTCCAGCCGCCCGGCGAACACGCGGTGCACGTCACGGACATGACAGGCGTACTCGGTCGGCGACCAGACGGTCGGCTCCGGGCGCTGCCGGGCACGGGGGTCGGCCAGCGCCTGGGCCCAGTGGGCGGCGTTCTCGCGGATTGTCGCGCCCATCGTCGACCGACCCACATCAGCAGCGACGAAGCCGCACTCGGCGCAGGGCTGGTCGAGGACCCAGGTCCAGTCCTTGGTGTCCGGCGGGGGCAACGGTGCGGTCGTCATGCGCCCATCCTCGGGGCTGGGTCAGCACCGGCACGAGCGATATCCGGTCATCCTCCGTCGAGGGACTGCCATGGTCTCGAGACGGGTCAGGCGATCGCGGCGGTGCCGAACGCGACGTTGAACTTGTCGCACCAGATCACCACGGACTTCATACCCGCGAGGTCGGCGTCGGCGGGGATCTCGTAGCGAGAGCTGCCCTTGTTGCCCTTGAGCTCGCCGAGCTTCACGTAGTCGCCGTCGTCGTAGTTGCTCCACGAACCGACACAGCCGTCGCAGTCCCCGCCGCTCTTCTGGTCGGTGATCCAGACGTGCAGGTCGGGGCCGTTGGAGGTGTCGAGACCGTCGAGGAGAACGAACCGGCTGCCGTCGCTGCGGCGGTAGATCTTCGCCTCGCCCGACGTGCCGTGCTCGGCGTCGATGAAGCTGCCGGAGGCCAGCTCGACGCGCGTCTTCGCCGTTCCGGACGCCTCGGGAACGGTCGTGTCGGAGATACCGGCGGTCGCCGTACCGACGACCTCGGTGGCGTCGTCGCCGTCGTCGACCTCCTTGTCGATGAACAGCAGCCAGGGCTGGAAGACCAGTGCACCCGCCACGGCGAGGACAAGGAACAACCCGCCCATCGTCAGCAAGATCCTGCGCTTACGGCTCATGCGTCGACTCTAGAAGACCAGCGTTCGGCTGACGAGTGGGACGCCGGGGCGATAGGCGAGGTGGACGTGGCTCGGGGCGTCGAGGACGACGAGGTCGCCGCGTGATCCCGGCACCAGTGACCCGACGTCGGAGCGTCCGAGCGCCGCAGCGCCACCGGCGGTCGCGGCCCAGACGGCCTCCCCGGGAGTCAGCCCCATGTCGCGGACAGCGACGGCGATGCAGAACGGCAACGAGCTCGTGTACGACGACCCGGGGTTGCAGTCACTGGCCAGGGCGACGGTCACGCCGGCATCGACGAGGGCGCGTGCGTCCGGATAGGGCTGGCGGGTGCTGAACTCCACGCCCGGCAGCAGCGTCGCGACGGTGCCGGAGTCACGCAGCGCGTGGACGTCGTCATCGGAGAGGAACGTGCAGTGGTCGACCGCCGCGAGGCCCAGCTCGGCGGCGAGCTGGACGCCCGGACCGGGGCCGAGCTGGTTGGCATGCAGCCGTCCGCGCAGGCCGAGCGCCGCGCCGGCCGACAGGATCGTCCGGGCCTGGTCGGCGTCGAAGGCGCCGCGTTCGCAGAACACGTCGATCCAGCGGGCGAAGGGTGCCGTGGCGGTGAGCATCGGTCCGGTGACCAGGTCGACGTAGCCGGCCGGGTCGTCGGCGTACTCCGGCGGCACGACGTGGGCGCCGAGGAAGGTGGTCTCGGGGGTGAAGGCCTGCGCGATGCGGAGCGACCTGGCCTCGTCGTCGACGGTGAGTCCGTAGCCGGACTTGATCTCCACGGTCGTGGTGCCCTGGCGGCGCATCTCGGCCACCAGCCGCGCGACGCCGGCCTCGAGCTCGGCATCGGAGGCGGCGCGCGTAGCCGCGACGGTGGTGCGGATCCCGCCGGCGGCGTACGACTCCCCCGCCATCCGGGCCCGGAACTCGGGCGCGCGGTCCCCGGCGAAGACGAGGTGGCTGTGGCTGTCGACGAAGCCGGGGATGACGGCAGCACCAGCCACGTCGATGGCCTCGTCGGCGTCGGGGGCCCCTGCGGCATCGCCGACCCACGCGATGACGCCGTTGTCGATCACGACCGAGGCGTTCGTGCGCAGGCCCAGGAGGTCGTCGGCCGCCGGGTCGTTGGTGACGAGCTCACCGATGTTCGTGACCAGGGTGCTCGTCCGGGGTGAGTTCATTGCCACACCTTGTCGATCGCGTCGGCCAGGTCGCGGCCGACGCGCCCGTGGTCGCCGTCGAAGACGACCCGGCCGTCGATCACGACCTCGGTGACGTCGGCGGGCGCGGCAGCGAACACGACGGTGTGGACGTCGGCGCCGGTTCCTGCGGTGCGGGGGCTGGTCGGGTCGAGGGTCACGGTGCCGGCGTCGTCCAGGCCGAGGGATGCGTGGCCGTGGACGGTCGCGCAGTCGAGCAGTGCCTGCGCGGACCAGTGGCCACGGACGCCGGTGCGGAGCCGGTCGTGCATCTCCACACCGCGCATCTCCTCGAAGAGGTCGACGATCGCGTGGCTGTCGGAGCCGAGGCAGATCCGGGCGCCGGCAGCACGCAGGTCCGCGGCGCGGCCGAGGCCGTCCGCGAGGTCGCGCTCGGTCGTCGGGCACATGCAGACGAATGCCCCGGAGTCGCCGATGACGCGGACGTCGGAGTCGGTCAGGTGGGTGGCGTGGACCAGCGTCGTGCGCGGTCCGAGGACGCCCGCCTCGGCGAGCACCTCCGTCGGAGTGAGCCCGTACGCCGCCCGGCAGGCGTCGTTCTCGGCCGGCTGCTCGGACAGGTGGACGTGCACGGGGCCGCCGGCCGCACCGGCAGCCACGGTGGCCATCTGGTCCTGCGGCACCGCCCGGACGCTGTGGATGGCGGCGCCCACCCGGTCGTCGCCGAACGCAGCGACCCGCTCGGCCCAGGCGTCTGCCGTCCCGTCAGTGAACCGGCGCTGCACGCCCTCGGCGGGCTGGCCGATCCCTGCCGTCAGGTAGCAGGTGTCGAGCAGGCGGATCCGGATGCCGACGTCGTCGGCCGCAGCGAGCAGGGCGCGGCCCATCTCGTTCGGGTCGTCGTACGGCGTCCCGTCGGGCTGGTGGTGCACGTAGTGGAACTCCCCCACCGCACCGATCCCGCCCGCGAGCATCTCTGCGTAGGTCGCCCGGGCGAGGTCGAAGTAGAGGTCGGGTGTGAGGCGACCGGCGAGGTCGTACATCTGCTCGCGCCAGGTCCAGAAGCTCCCTGTGCCCTGCTGGGTGCGGCCGCGCAGCGCGCGGTGGAAGGCGTGCGAGTGGGCGTTCGCCAT
>JAKFEI010000550.1:0-3651 GCA_036675765.1 Nocardioides sp.
GCCAGGCCGCGCTGGTCGGGCCAGGCGCGGATGGACTCGGCGAGGTAGACGTAGGCGTCGGGCGCGGAGGACACCGCGGTGGCGACGGCGGGGAGGGCCTTCATGAGGTACTCGAGGTAGACGGTGCGCCACGGGGCCCACGTCGGGTGGCTGAACTCGCACACCACGAGGCGCCCGCCGGGCTTGGTGACCCGGCGCAGCTCGGCCAGGCCGGCCTTCGGGTCGACGATGTTGCGCAGGCCGAAGGAGATGGTCACCGCGTCGAAGGTGGCGTCGCGGAACGGCAGCTTCGTGCCGTCACCAGCCGTGAAGGGCAGGTGCGGGAACTGCTTCTTGCCCACCTGCAGCATCCCGATCGAGAAGTCGCACGGTACGACGGTCGCGCCCGCGTCGCGGAACGGCTGGCTGGACGTGCCGGTGCCGGCCGCGAGGTCGAGCACCATGTCGCCGTACGCCGGATCGACGGCCTCCAGCACTTCCCTGCGCCAGCGGCGGTCCTGGCCGAAGGAGAGGATGTCGTTGGTCAGGTCATAGCGCCGCGCGACGGTGTCGAACATCCGTCGGACATCGGCGGGCTGCTTGTCGAGCTCTGCGCGGGCCACCGCGGAAGCGTACCTACGCACGTCGTACGCACCGATCGGCGGGTGAGCAAAAAAGTCGTTCGCAACCAACTGGCCTCCCGTGGCGTCTCCCTAGGCATGAAGACCAAGATGCGCGTCGCTCGCCGGATCAGCCTCATCACGCTGGTGGCCGCCCTGTGCTCCGTACTGGCGTACGGCGTCGGCTGGGCCGTCCAGAAGGACACCCTGCCGTGGGAGAGCGGCCCGCAGGCCGCGGGCGCTTCCCTGGGCGAGGACGACGAGATGCCCGGCGGGATGCCCGGCGAGATGCCCGGCGACGGGGCCGGCATCGACGACCCGGCCGACGAGGCAACCGACGTACCGGCCGACCCGACCGAGGACCCGAAGCCGAGCGCGGACCCCGAGCCCACCAAGGATCCCGGTCCCCCGCCCGCCGGACCTGCGCTGCTCTCCCCCGGCGACCGCGGACCCGAGGTCCGCGACCTCCAGGCGCGGCTGAAGCAGATCGACTGGTTCAGCGGCGATGTCACCGACAACTACGGCGACCTCACGACGAAGGCCGTCCGCGGCTTCCAGGCCAAGCGCGGGTTCGAGGTGACCGGCGAGGTCGACAAGCGCACCCGCGACCGACTGCACGCCATGACCCGCGTGCCGACCAAGGCGGAGCTGACCAACCAGCCGCCTCCCGGCAACGGGGGCAACAAGCCGGGTGCGCTCGACTCGCGCTGCAAGACCGGCCGCGTGATGTGTGTCGACAAGAGCAGCCGGACCCTGCGCTGGGTCGTGGACGGCCAGGTCCGCAAGACCGTCGACGTCCGGTTCGGATCAGCCGAGCTGCCGACCCGCGAGGGCGCGTTCCACGTGACCCGCAAGAGCCCCAACCACGTGTCGAGCATCTATCACACGCCGATGCCGTTCGCGATGTTCTTCTCGGACGGCCAGGCCGTGCACTACTCGCCGGACTTCGCAGCCAACGGCTACAACGGCGCGTCCCACGGATGTGTGAACGTGCGGGATCGCGACGCCGTCGCGTGGCTGTTCGACCAGGTCGCCGTGGGCGACAAGGTCATCGTCTACTGGAGCTGACCGGGAGGGTCAGTCCTCGGTCTTCTCGAGGAGTACGTCGACGTAGTGGACGTACTCCTCCGGGTCCAGCCCGTTGCTCACGACGTCGAAGGTCACGCCGTCGGCCTGCACGTGGCATGCGATCTGGTAGTTGGCGCCGGTCGGCTCCTCGCCGGTCGGGACACCCGTCGTCGGGTCGACCGAATCGACCCACTGCACGGCGCACGGGTGGCCACCGAGTTTCCTGAGTTCGTAGTGGGCGCCGTTCTGATTGTTCTCGAACGGGCCCTGCGGGAGCACCGGGCCGGCCGGCCCCGGGACCACGGTGACGATGATCTCGGCCGATCTGGTCTGACCGGTGGGGTCGTTGATGGCCGCGAGGCTCGCGTCGATGTCACGGTAGTAGCGCATGTCGGCGGCGCCGTACACGCCGGTGAGGTTCGTGATCGCCTTCTTCTCCGCGTCTCCGAACGCCTTCGCGATCTCCTTGGCGTCGGTGACGTCCTCGGGCGAGTCGGCCTTGAAGTCCTCAGGCGTCGATTCGGAGAGGGAGATGAACCGGCCGTCGAGGCGGTCGGGCAGCGTCGGCAGCTCGGATGCGGTGGCGCCGGGGTCCTCGATCAGCTCGGGCAGGCCCACGCCGAAACCGACGGCACCGGCGAGAAGGACGACTCCGGTGGCGGCACCGGCAAGGGACGAACGTGCGATCGGCATCGGGCCATCATGCCCGGTCCACCTGAGAGTCCCGGACCCTGCCTACAGGTCGGAACCGTCGGGCAACCGGACGTAGTCCAGGCCCCGCGCCCCGAGCAGGCGGCCGAACTGGCCGTCGATGATGCCGAGGCCCTCACCGGAGTAGATCCGGTCGTGGATCGCCACGTTGCGCGCGGCACCCACGGCGCGGGCGAAGTCGACACCCTCGCTGGCCCGCATCCAGGGCGCACACACCGGCGCCAGGAGTATGTCAACAGGGAGCCCCGGAACGGTCAGGGCATCGCCGGGGTGGAACACGGTCTGGTCACCCACCGTCAGGACGTACCCGCTGTTGTGGAACCGCGGCAGGTCCGGGTGGATCACGGCGTGCAGCTCACCGATCGCGCGGACGCCGATGCTGCCGATCTGCCAGCTCTCGTCGGGCGCCACGACCGTGACCCGCTCGGCGACGTCGGGCGCCGTGTCGCGGATCTGCGCGGCGACAGCGGCGATCGTGTAGATGGGTGCGTCGGTCGCGCGCAGGTGCTCGGGGTCGTAGTGATCAGGGTGTTCATGCGTGATCAGCACGGCGTCGACCCCGTCGACGGCCTCGCGCTGGGTCCAGACACCCGGGTCCAGCAACACGGTGGTGCCCTCGGTCTCGATCCGTACCGCGGCGTGCCCGAACTTCGTCAGTCGCATGGCGCCAACGCTATCCGGTCTGGTGGTGCACGAAGCACCACCGCCAGTCCTCACCCGGCTCGATCGAGCGCATCACCGGGTGCTGCTCCGCGCGGAAGTGCGCGGTGGCGTGGCGGCCGGGCGAGGAGTCGCAGCAGCCCACCTGCCCGCAGGACAGGCACATCCGCAGGGCGACCCAGCGTTCGCCTTCGGCGACGCAGGCCGGGCAGACGAGTTCGGCAGGCGGGTCGAGGAGGGGCAGCGACGCGAGGTGCTCGCACCCGTCGGCGCGGCTGACGGTCGTCGTGCTCCGGAGCTCGGCGCGTTCGGCCTCCGCGGCGTCCAGCATCGATTCCTCCACGTCGAGCATGGCGAGCACCTCGCTGACGATCTCCGACGGGACGGTGCCCGTCGAGCGGATCTCCAGCACCCGGCGGCGTTCCGCGTCGATCATCTCTCCGCGCCAACGGGCGTAGAGGTCGCTCGGACTCTCCTCGCCCTCGGTGGTGCCGAGGCGTTCCCACGCGGCGAAGTTGCGCTGCTCGATGCGCTGGATGATCAGGTCCCTGACCCGGTGGGGGTCGCTGCAGTCCTCGGCCAGCTCGTCGAGCTTGTGGAAGCCGGCCTTCGC
>JAKFEI010000474.1:0-3646 GCA_036675765.1 Nocardioides sp.
TGCCACCGCCTCGATCTCGGTGACGAAGGTTCCCACGCCGCTGGTGGCTGGGTCCGCGACGGTGTTCATCAACTCCTCGGTCGGATCCCCCACGGGCAATGTCGAGGTCCAGGTGAAGACCCTGGCCGGCGCCGTCCTCGCGACCACCTCGGCGCCGCTCGACGACAACGACTCCGCAACCGTCGCACTGTCCCGGCGACAGCCCGGCACCTACGCACTGGTCGCCACCTACGCCGGTGACGCGAACGTGAACCCGACGACCAGTTCCACGACCTTCACCGTGGCCAGGGTCACTGCGGTGTGGAGCGTCGGCTGGAACCGCAAGCCCACCCCCTGGCGCACGGGCAGCCTCCGGCTCCGCGTGACCGGTGGCGGTGTCGGCGCCGCCACCGGGGTCATCACGGTGCGGTTGAAGAACAGCAACGGCACGGTGCTCAGGACCACCCGGCTCAGGCTCAACGAGGCCGGCCTCGCGACCGTGTGGCTGCCGAGGCTGAGGGTCGGAAGGTACGCCGTCGTGGCCTCGTACCCGGGCGACAGCAAGGTCAGGGCCGGTACCACCGTCGTGCGGTTTGCCTCTGTACGTCGCTAGCCCGGCCCCCCAAGCGGCCAGCACCAGCCCGCAGGAACTCGCCCGTTCTCCGCACTCCGACAGCCGAACCCGCAACACCCGAGGAGAAGACCTCCTCACCACCGACCAGTACGGAGACCACGGTGGAATCGTTGCGGTTCACCATCCGGGACAGCCCGCCGAACGCCGGGATCGGGTCCTCGGCGTAGGCGTCCAGCGACGCGTCGAGGCGCGAAGGGTCGATGACGACCAGGTCGGCGCGGTCCCCGACGCGGAGGTGGCCGGCGTCGACGTCGTACCACTCGGCGAGCTCGCCGGTCAGTCGGTGCACCGCATGCTCGACGGTCATGAACGGGCGACCCGCCTGCTCGGCATCGCGCACGCGCCGCAGCAGCCGTAGGCCGAAGTTGTAGAAGGCCATGTTGCGCAGGTGCGCGCCAGCGTCGGAGAAGCCCAACTGAACCCCGGGGTCCGCGGCGAAACGATCCAGCACCGCGGGCCGGTGGTTGGAGATCGTCGTACGCCAGCGGACCTTGTCGCCGTACTCGACGACGAGGTCGAGGAACGCGTCGACGGGGTGCACGCCGCCACGGTCGACGCCGACCTGGCCGAACGTCTTGCCGATCACCGAGGCATCCGGGCACTCGGTGATCTCGGCATCGAAGAAGTCGCGGTGCCACACCCGCGGGCCGTACTTCATGCCGTACTCCTTGCGGAACGCACGGCGGTACGTCTCGTCGGCGAGCAACGCACGTTGTGCGTCGATCTGGTCCGACAGGTGCAGTGCCGCAGCGCCCGAACCGAACTCCTCGAACACCACCAACGCGATGCCGTCGGCGTAGACCTCGAACGGCACCGGCAGGTGCTGGAACCGGAAGTTGCCACCGAAGCGGTTCACCCAGCGGGCGATCAGCGGGAACAGGTGCGCGACCAACGGGATGGCCTTGATGTCGGCGGCCGACAGCAGGCTGACCTTCAGCGCCGGCTTGAATCCCCAACCACAGCTGCTGAAGGCCATCGTGACCAGGCTCTGCGGCTTCGCGACATCCGGTCCGCCCTGCAGCGCGCGGCCCCTGGCCCGGAGCACCTTGTTGAGCCGGCGCCGCTCCTTGCGTCGTGCGTACGTCGACGGCAGGGTCCGCGAGCGGCAGACCTCGCCGTCCAGCTTGTCGAACATCAACTGCTGCGAGGACATGCCGACGAACCCGGCATCGAGTGCGTCGACCAGGTCGGCCTCCATCTGCGCCAACTCGGCCGCCGTCGGCTTCACCGCGGCGTCGGTCGACCGCTCCAGACCCATCCGGGCGGCCCGGATGTCGGAGTGCCCGATGAATGCCGCGACGTTCGGCCCGAGTGGCAGGGCCTCCAGCGCGGCGACGTACTCCCCCGCCGTGGCCCAGGTCCTGGCGTCGTCCAGCGCCCCGACGACGTACGGCCGCGGGATCGCCTCGACGCGGCCGAACAGGTCGCCGGCGTCGGACGGGCTCGCGTGGACCGTCGACAGCGAGCAGGACCCGAGCAGGATCGTGGTGACACCGTGGCGCAGCGATTCGGCGAGCGCCGGTTGCACCAGCACCTCGACGTCGTAGTGCGTGTGGATGTCGACCATCCCCGGGATCACCCAGTGGCCGGCGGCGTCGATGACCCGCGGACAGCCCGTCTCATCGAGGTCGGTCTCGCTGATCGCAACGACCCGACCCTCACGAATGCCGAGGTTGCGGACGGCGGACGCAGCGCCCGTGCCGTCGAACCAGCGGCCGTGCTTCACGATCACGTCGAAGCTCATCGGTAGGTCCTCTCTCGCTCGCCCCGTGCCCACACGGGGTCCGTCGTGGCCACGCCCTCGGCGCGCAGCTCCCGCTTGAGCACCTTGTTCGTGGCGGTGCTCGGCAGCGACTCCGCGATCCGCACATGGCGCGGCCACGCCTTCGGCGACAGGTCCGACTGCGCGTGCAGGAACGCCCCGAAGTCCTCCGGCGTCAGCACGGCACCCTGGCGAAGCACCAGGGCGCTCATCACCTGGTCGCCGACCCGCTCGTCGGCGACGGCGTAGACCGCCGCCTGGGAGATCGCGTCGTGGCGCAGGAGCAGCTGCTCGAGGGGCGCGGCCGCAATGTTCTCGCCGTCGACACGCAACCAGTCATCGGTCCGGCCGGCGAGGAACACGAACCCGTCCGCGTCCCGGTAGCCGAGGTCGCCGGACCAGTACATGCCACCGTCGAGCCGCTCCGCCGTGGCCCGCTCGTCGTTGTAGTACCCAGCGAAGAACCCGGCGCCCTGCGTGTTCACCAGTTCACCGACCGCATCGTCGAGGTTGACGACACGACCATCCGCGTCACGCACCGCACGGGGACACTCCTGCCGGGTCTCCCGGTCGTAGACCGCAACGCCGTCGAACGGGACGCCGATCGAGCCGGGCGGGGTGTCCTCGGTGCGGGTGATGATGATCGCCGTCTCGGTCGAACCGAAGCCGTCCCACACCGAGCACCCGAAGCGCTCGGCGAACTCGCGGATGTCCCGGTCGGCGGCCTCGTTGCCGAAGGCGTAGCGCAGCGGGTTGTCAGCGTCGTCCGGTTGCGCGGGCGTCGCCAGCACGTAGGCGAGCGGCTTCCCGACGTAGTTGAGGTACGTCGCCCCGTGGCGCCGGATGTCGTCGAGGAAGCTCCGCGCGGAGAAGTCCGCCACCGCCAGCCCCGCACCGGACGCCACGCTCACCGCGAACCCGGACATCACCGCGTTGCTGTGGAACAGCGGCATCGAGCAGTAGACGACGTCCTCGGTGTCCAGCTCGTACTTGTCGGCGAGGACCGAGCCGGCCATCACGACCATGAAGTGGGCGACCTGCACGGCCTTGGGGTCACCGCTGGTGCCGGACGTGAAGATGAGCATGAACGTGTCCATCGTTGCGACGTCGGGGAACCCGTCGGTGCTGGTCGGCGCGGCCGCCACCCGATTCGCCCACCCTGCGTCGTCGGTGTTGACCACCACCGCGCCTCCGAGATCGAGGCCGGCCAGCAGGGGCAGGTGCTCGGTGTCGGTGAGCAGCACCTGGCAGTCCGCCCGGCGTACGTCGGC
>JAKFEI010000236.1:0-3640 GCA_036675765.1 Nocardioides sp.
CCGGCACCGTCAGCGTGTACGCCGCCACGTCGGGCGAGAACGCCGGAGCGAGGTCGCCCGGCTCAGCCGCCAGCGCGATCAGGCGGGCGTCGTCGTCGTACTCCTGCGGACCGGTGGTGGCCACGCCGAACACGCCGCCGGCCCAGCCCCCGGTCGACTGGAAGCGCACGGTGACGACCGGGATCTTCTGTCCGTCGCCGTCGAGCACCGGGTCACCGTTGGCATCGACCTTCCAGCGCGGGTTGTCCAGATGGGTCCGCGGGATCTCGTCGGTCACGAAGTGGAAGACGTTCGTCCCCGCGGCAGTCGTGATCGTCTGGGTCTTCAGCTTCACGTCGTTGAGGTAGACGTCGAAGGAGCGGCCCTGGTCCCCGGAGTAGTAGCGGGTGCGCAGGAAGTTCTGCGCCTGGGCAGGGTCGACCTCCAGGTCGTAGCTGAACCAGCCGTCCGGTCCCGGGGCGTGCCGGAACTGGCGGCCGTTGAAGGTGCCGACCGACGAGGTCGACGACGACTTGAGGTTCTTGGCGTTCTCGAAGTTGTTGTTGTCGAAGCTGTCGAGGGAGTCGATGACGATCTCGTCCTCGCGCAGCCGCTCCTTCGCGTCGAGGATCCGCTGCTGGGCAGCCGCGGAGTCCTTGACCTCGTAGCTGAAGTAGAGGCCGTAGCGCTCGTCGTGGCGTCGGTAGTGCGGAGTGAAGACGAGACCCGCTCCGTCAACGGTGTTGCGCAGCTCGAACTGCGCCTGGCCGTCCGCGGAGTCCTCGACGCGAACGAGGTTCTCGTCGACATCGTCCTTCCATGCCTGCACGGAGTCGGCGTCGACGACGATCGACTGCTGTGCCGTGGTGTCCAGCGCCGGCACCCGGACCAGGATCCCCACGGGGTTGTACTTGTCGAGATCCTTGGTGCCCAGACCAGCACTCAACACCGTCGGCCCGTACTTGAAGGCGAAGAAGTCCGCGTTGTCGGGCGTATCGATGACCTGGACCTTCATCGGCAGGCGGTAGGTGAGCACGTCGCCGGCGGCGAGGCCGGTGAGGACGACGTACCCGTCGTCGATCGTCGGACCGACCTCGGATCCGTTGACGGTCAGGCCCGGGCTACCGACCACCCAGTCCGGGACCCGCAACCGGAGCTGGGCGTCGGCGGCGACCTGGCCGCCGTCGGCCGCTCCGATGCGGAAGGTGACCGTGTCGCTCGTGGGCAGGTCCGCCTCCTGGGTGACGGCGAGGTTGGTCTCCGCGTCCTCGAAGCGGGAGCTGAAGAACAGGTTGACCCAGATGCTGCGGGTGCCGGTGAAGTACATCGAGTCACCGAGCTTGGAGAAGTTCTCCATGCCGGTCCCCGTGCAGCACCAGAACAACGTGTAGGGCAATGAGTAGAGCTTGTAGTAGCCCGGCGCCATGGCCTGGAAGTAGGTCGTCATGCCGGTCTCGGGGTTCTGCGACGACACGATGTGGTTGAGGAAGGTGTTCTCGTAGTAGTCGGCGTACTTCACGTCCTGGGTGAGCTTGAACAGCTCGCGCGAGAGCTTGAGCATGTTGTACTCGTTGCAGGTCTCGCTGGTCTCGGCGTTGCCGGTGGCGCCCTTCTCCGCAGCGAACTCGTGCAGCGACTCCGGGTCGTGGAAGTGCTCGGCCTGGCTGTTGGACCCGGTCGCGTAGGTGTGGTCGTCGATGACGATCTGCCAGAAGTTCTGGGCGGCCTGGAGGTACAGCGGCAGGTCCGCCTTCTCCTGCTCGCTCAGCGTGGCGTACAGCTCCGGGTCCTGCGTGAAGACGGTGTAGCGCTTCAGCGCACCGATCAGCTTCGGGATCGTGGTGTTGGCGTGCTTGCCCGAGAGCACGTCCTGCCCGTTGGCCAGCTGGCGGAAGAGGCTGACCTCGTCGAAGGCTTCGGCTGCCTCCTTGAAGTGGGGGTTGCCGCCGCTGCGGACGTACAGCTCGTAGAGCGCGTCATTCATGCCGCCGTACTCCGTGCGGAGCATGACGCTGGTGTCACTCAGGGTCGAGACGCGGCCGTGGAGGTACTCGCCGAAGCCCTCCGCGATGGAGAGTGCCTGGTCGCCGGTGGCTCCCCCGACGTACTTGTCGATGTCGAGCAGGCCGGCCAGCACCTTGTGCAGGTTGTAGTACGGCACGATGACCGGGTCGTTCGACGTGCCACGCCCCTCGACCGCGTCCAGGGCGGTGTCGCGGAACGGGCCGACGTAGCCCTCGCGAACGGTTCCTGCGTAGGTCGACTGGACCTCGGCGAGGCCGGCGACGGCCTGGTCGATCTCTGCACGGAGCGCTGTCCGGACATCGGTGTCGGGGGTGCCAGCCCAGGACAGGGCCAGCGCCGACATGTAGTGCCCGAAGGCGTGGCCGCGGAAGTTGCCGCCGCTGTTGCCGTCCTCCCAACCGCCGTAGCCGGACTCGGTGGGCGGGGTGAGCCCAGCGGTCTTGTGGAACCAGAAGAGGAACTTCCCCGAGTCCAGGCTGGTGAGGTACTCCTGCTCCTTCGCCGCGGCGTTGTTCAGGTAGTCGTCATCGACCCGGACACCGAGGCCGCTGTCCTCGAGGACCTCGCGAGGCGCCGGGACCACGACCACGAAGGTGCGCGTCACGGGATCGCCGTCGGCGTACCGGACCGTGGCGGTCAGCGTGACTTCGGCGTCGGCCTCGCCGTCGCCGGGCGGGTGCACCGAGCCGTCGGTGCCGATCACGTCCGGGTCGCTGGATGCCCAGGTGATGTCCGCGCCGTTGGCGGCCTCGGAGGGCAGGGCGAGTCCGACCGTCGCCGTGTCGGGAACGTTGATGTCGTCGGCAGCGGCCTGTGCGAGGGCCTCCTTGTCGAGGCTTCCGCCGCCCTGCTCGTAGAGGGTGGCGACATCGGCGGTGCTCGCGACGCCGGTGTAGAGGCCGTACTGGTCGAGGGCGCTGGCCAGGAACGCGCCGTTGTACTGCGGGCCGTTGAAGCCGATCGTCTTCGGCAGGGCGGCCGTGCCGGTGATGACACCGGTCGAGGCTCCTGCGACGGGCTGGGCGACCTGCGAGGGAACCCTGACGCCGTTGCGGTAGAAGTTCGCCTGCTTGGTGGCACTGTCGTAGGACACCGCGACGTGCGTCCACTGGCCGGCGGGGAAGAAGGTCGCCCGGTCGCTCGACGTGACCCGCAGCTTGTACGGCTGCGCACCGCCGGGGCCGACCGAGAGCGCCAGGGGCGAGTTGTTGCCCTCCGAGGAGAGATACCAGCCATCGGAGTTGTAGGCCTGCTTGCTCCACGTGATCACCTGCTCGCCGGCCATCTCGGTGGCCGGCTTGAGCCAGAAGGACACCGTCAGCGCGGCCGGCTGGAGCGCGACACTGGTGCCGAGGTCCAGGTAGGTGCCACTGGTGAGCTGGAGCGCACTGGAGCCGCTCGTCACCCCCTCGACGAAGGAGTACGACGGCTCACCGCCCCCGCTCCTGCGGGCCTCGACCGGCTGCTGGGCCCCGCTGGCATCGGCCAGGGAGTCCTCGAACCCGAGCAGGAGCACCGGATCGTCCAGGACGGAGGCCGCTGCGGCCGGGGGCGCCGGCAGCGCGAAGACCGCCAGCAGGAGCAGGAGCGCGGTCGCTGCGGCGGTGGCGCTGCGGGAGACGGTCGACGGCATGGG
>JAKFEI010000217.1:0-22490 GCA_036675765.1 Nocardioides sp.
TCCCGAGCGGCCCGAAGACCGAATCGGGACCTGCCAGCAAATCATGATCGAAGACCGCAGCACCATGGTCATTCCGGGCCGGTGGGGTCGGCCTCGGCTCGGGACGAAGGTCCTGGCGAGAGAAGCAGAGCTGCGGACTCTGGGCGACGTCTTCCCCCCCACGGCACCACCTCCATCACCCGCGGCGATTACCTGGCACTCAGGACCGTGGTCGTGCACCTCGCCGGCGACGTGGCCGCTGCCTGAACCAGCGGTAGGTCAGGATGACGTCGTGAAGGCATCCAGATCATGGGGAGGCGCCGCGGCTGTCGCAGTGGTCGTCTCCGCCGCCGTTGCCTTGCCACTCGCCCTGTCCGACGGCGACGGTGACGGCAAGGAGGCCGATCCCGGGCACGCACTGACCCTGGACGCGTTGCCGACCGGGATCGAGCCTCGGGGCGGTCACCTCGCCGGCACGGAGTTCCGCAACGGCACCCAACGCGTGGCCTTCACGCTGGAACCCGGGACCGAAGTCATCGAGCTTGTCGCCATGACGGATGGCTACCTGCTGACCACGCACGACGAGTTGGGGGACCAATGGGTGCACACCGTTGCCGGAGACGGAATCGTGACCCGCACCTGGCAGGTCGACGGCGACCCGTTCTTCCCCACGGTGGTTGTCTCGGGGAATCGTCGGCTTGCAGCGTTCGTACAACTCGGTGGGAAGGCGGTGGTCGTCCAGGACGGCGGCACGGTGACCGAGTTCCGGACGCCCGAGGGGGCGTCGGACGTCGGGTTCGCTCCAGTGGCCGTCACCGGCACCGACTGCACGGGCGCAGACGCCGACTGCGCAGTCCTCATGCACGGGCAGCGCCACACGAACGGCGACGGCACTCAAGAAACGACGTGGACGCTCCGGCCGGGCAAGCAGGCAGTACCCGGCACGTCCGGGATCGGCGACGTTCGCGCCGTCGCGGCCAACGGATTGTCTGCCGGCACCGTCAAGATCACTGACGACGGCGACGGCTCCTGTGCCGGTGTCGCTGACACCCACGGGTCGGTCCTGTGGACCACTTGCGCGAACCGCCTCACGTCCTTCTCGCCGGACTCAAAGCTGCTTCTTGCCAGCACCTCGGCACTGTTCGGCTCCGGGGATCACGAGTTGACGGTCCTGGACGCACGTACCGGCAAGGAGGAGCTGCACCTCAGGACCGCCGAGAACGTCGGCATACACGAGATGGTCTGGGAGGACGACGGCCACGTGCTGGCTGTCGTCAGCGACTGGAAGGTCGATGACGAGACCGGGGATCATGTCGAACAACGTTGGGCGGTGATGCGGATCGGTGTCGACGGCACCCGGGAGTACGCCGTGGCACCGGTGTCCGGCGCTGACGATGACTCCGACGGCCCCCTGGACCTGCCGCACAATTGACCAATCACTCGACTCCACTGGCTAGGGTCGGTACGTGAGTGAACTGCGCGATCCGGCCGAGCGGGTCAGCCCACGGGCGCTCGTCATGTGGCACGTCACGGAGGCGATCAAGGCCGTCGTCCTGGGGATCGGCGCGGGCGTCGCCATCGCACTCTGGGCGCCCGACGGGCTGCGCTGGTGGCTGGCCGCACTGACCCTGCTGACGTGCGTGACCGGTGCGGTCGTCGTACCCCAGTGGCGGTATCGGGTGCATCGCTGGGAGATCTCCCCCACGGCGGTCTACACGCAGCGCGGCTGGTGGGCCCGGGAGCGCCGGATCGCGCCGATGTCGCGGGTGCAGACGGTCGACTTCGCGCAGGGTCCGCTGACCCGCCTGTTCAACCTCGCCACGGTCACGGTGACGACGGCGTCGGCCGCCGGCCCGTTGCAGATCGAGGGGCTGGACCGCGACGTCGCCGTGGCGCTGATCGACGAGCTCACCCGGAAGGCCGACCTGGTGGCGGGCGACGCCACGTGAGCGAGGTCGAGACAGCGACCGGAGCGGTTGCCTGGGAGCGGCTCGATCCACGGATGCTGCTGATCCATCCGCTCAAGGAGGGCGCGAAGTTCCTGCCCGTGCTGCTCGGCCTGGTGGTCGCCGGCGGCGTCTCCGGGTCCGGCCCGTGGGCCCTGCTCGGCGTCCTCGTCCCCGTCGCACTGGGCATCGTGCGCTACTTCACCACCACCTACCGGGTCACCGACGGACGCGTCGAACTGCGCCGCGGCCTCCTGCAACGCCACACGCTGTCGACCCCGGTCGACCGCGTCCGCACCGTCGACCTGACCGCGTCGGTCCTCCACCGGATGCTGGGCCTGACCACCGTCGTCATCGGTACCGGCAGCGTGGTCAGTGACGCCGACGAGCGGCTCTCGCTCGACTCCCTCCCCCGCGAGCAGGCGACCGCGCTGCGGGTCCACCTGCTCGGGTCCCGACAGGCTCGACCCGCTGACGGTTCGACGGATCCCGAAGTCACCGCACCGGCCACCGAGGTCGAGGAGGTCGTGGCCCGCTTCTCACCGCGCTGGCTCTGGTACGCACCCTTCAGCGGCACGGCACTGGTGGCCTTCGGTGCCCTGACCGGCGTCGTCCTCCAGTTCTCCGAGGTCCTGAACGTCGAGATCAGTGAGGAGGACATCGCCGCGGTCGACGCCGGGTTCGTCCTCACGATCGTCGCGGTGGTCGCCGTGCTGGCAGTCGTGGTGACCGTCGGCGGCTACCTGTTCACCAACGGCGGCTTCCTGCTGTCGCGTCATGGTGCCGCCTGGCACGTCCGCCGGGGCCTGCTCACCCGCCGCGAGACGAGCATCGACGTGGCCCGTCTGGCCGGCGTGAACCTCGCAGAGCCGGCCATGCTGCGGCTGGCGCACGGGCGCTCGGTCGCCGCGATCGTGACCGGCCTCGACCGCAGCCAGGCCAGTTCCTCCGTCCTCCTGCCGCCCGCTCCCGCGGCCACGGCGTACGACGTCGCGCGCACCGTGCTCGGCACTGCGGACCCGATCGACGGGCCGCTCCTCACCCACGGCCGCGCGGCGACCACTCGCCGCTACACCCGGGCCCTGATCGGCGCAGCGCCCTTCGTCGTGCTCCTGGCGCTGGCGGTGGTCGCGGGCGCCTCACCGTGGCTCCTCGTCGGCGCCGCACTGCCCGTCGGCATGGCCCTCGCCCTGGCCACCGATCGTGCCCGGTCCCTCGGTCACGCACACCACGCCGGTCACGTCGTGATGCGGTCGGGTTCGTTGACCCGCGCCCGCTCCGCCCTCGGCTCCTCGCACGTCATCGGCTGGAACCTCCGCGCGACCTGGTTCCAGCGCCGCGCGGGCCTGGTCCACCTCGCCGCGACCACCGCGGGCGGTGGCGGTCGCATCGACGTGGACGACGTGCCCGCACCCGCCGCTCTCGCCCTGGCCGAAGCGGCGACTCCGGGCCTGCTCAGCCAGTTCTTCAAGGAGACTCCATGACCGACGGCACCTACGCACCCCACCTCGACGGCGACCCCGATCCGGGCGAGGTCGTGTGGGCGTGGGTGCCCTACGAGGACGACCCGCTGCAGGGCAAGGACCGTCCGGTCCTCGTGATCGGCACGGCCACCGGCCCGGACGGCGTCACGACGGTCGACTGCCTCGTCATGACCAGCAAGGACCACGACCGCGACGAGGAGCAGGAGGCCCGGCGGGGGCGCGTCTGGATGGACGTCGGCTCCGGCGGGTGGGACACGCGGGGCCGCGAGAGCGAGGTTCGCCTCAACCGCCTCGTCGTCCTGAGGGCCACTGACGTCCGGCGCGAGGGCTCGGCCCTCGACCAGACGATCTACGAGGCCGTGATCGCGGCCCGCGCCGCCCTGTCCTGAGTCCCGGTCAGCGCATCAGGAACGAGGCGCGCCACGTCTTGCGGTGGGCCTTGCCGACCATCCCCTGCTCCTCCAGGAACGGCATCACCTTCTCGCCCATCCACGCGATGGTCTCGCGGTAGTTCTCGTTGGCCAGTGCCGCCCGGCGGCCTTCGCGCGGGTCGATACCGACGGAGCTGTAGACGTCGGGGTGCACCAGGGACCGCATGGTGATGAAGGCAACCTGGGCAGTGAGCCATTGGTGCCAGTGCCGCTCGGTGCGACCCAGGCTACGGACCGACTTGACCAACTCGTCGCGGGCGAAGGTCACGTGGCGCGCCTCCTCGGTCACGTGGATCCGCGACACCATCCGGGTCAGCGGCTGGATCCGCTCGTCGCGCATCGAGTCGCGCTGCCACCGGTCGACCGGCTCCTCGCCGATCAGGATCGAGGCGTAGGCGCTCGCCCCGCGCAGGGCCAGCGGCCCCAGCTTCGCGAACTGCCTCACCCTGGGCCGCGGACCATAGGCGGGCATGCCCATGGATCCGATCGCACGCCCGAACATGACCGTGTGGCGCGTCTCGTCGCCGATCTCGGTGAGGGCGAACTGCGTCCGCAGGTCGCGCGGGTCGGCCATGTAGACGTCACGCAGCAGCACCTGCATGAGGACCACCTCGAACCAGATGCCGACGCTGGCGATGCTCGCGACCTCGTGGCGCGACAGGGTGATCCGCTCCTCCTCGCTCAACCGGTCCCACAGCTTCGTGCCGTAGAGCGACATGCGCTCCGGCTGCATCCACCACAGGCCGGGGACGGGCGGCGCGTCCCAGTCGAGGTCGACATCGGGGTCGTAGGACTGCTTGGCTGTCGAGCGCAACAACCGGTCAGCGAGGGGATCCACGATCGTCATGGGGTCAGATCCTCCGAAGTTAGGTATTACTGTCAGTAACGTCTACCTGTACTGTTCTCCTCATGGCCGGCAACGTCAAGGGCAACGTCAAGGGTGATGGGCGCACGACCCGCTGGGAGAAGCACCGGGTCGACCGGCGTGCCGAGTTCGTCCAGGCCGCGATCCGGGCGATCGACGCGCTCGGCCCGGACGCATCCGTGGCGGACATCGCCGCCGAGGCCGGTGTCAGCAAGCCGGTCATCTACCGCTACTTCGCCGACAAGGACGAGTTGTACGCCGCCGTCGGCACCTGGGGCGCCGAGCTGGTCCTGGACCGGGTGATCACCGCCGTCCTCGCCCCCGCGACGGCCCGGGACCGGGTCACCGCCGGCGTGACGGCCTACCTCGACACCCTGGCTGAGCACCCGGCCGCCTTCCTCCTGCTCATCCGCCACCACGCGGCCGGCGCCGATCCGGTCGCGGACGGCAAGACGGTCATCGCCGCCAAGCTCGCCCGGATGCTCGGCGACGCCCTGCGCCACCTCGGCGGCGACGCCGGCGCAGCCGAGCCGTGGGCGCACGCCATCGTCGGCATGGGCAACTCGGTCGGCCAGTGGTGGCTGGAGCGACGCACCATGTCCCGCGCGACCGCGACGACCTACCTCAGCGACTTCATCTGGCACGCGCTCTCCGGCGCCGCCGCGGAGTACGGCGTCGACCTCACCGCCCTCGACCCGCCATCCGGCGTCCGGCCGAAGGTGCGAGCGATCCGCAAGGAACAGGCATGACCGTCGTCCACGAGCCGCAGGCGTCGTACGACGGCCCGGCCACTGTCGTGCTCGACGACACCGAACAGGCCGTCACCGTGACCCTGCGCGGGGCCTTCCAGCCGCTGGACGGGCACTTCCACTGGTACGGCCGGATTGCCGACACCCCCGAGCTCGCCACCCTCCGCAGCGGCGCCCACGTCCGGCTGCGCACCGACCACGGCGAGGCCGACGGCCGGGTCTCCGACCGCGACCCGTGGGGACGGTTCCGGATCACGGGCACGGGCACCCCACCCTTCTAGTCACCAGTCACTAGTCTCGGGCCGTGGCAGCCCAGACGACACACGGACCGGTGATGGCCGGCGTCGTGACTGCCGTCGTCGGCTTCAGCAGTTCGTTCGTGGTCGTGTTCGCGGGCCTGACCGCGGTCGGCGCGACACCCGACCAGGCCGCGTCCGGCCTCCTCACGCTGTGCGTGACCCAGTCGCTCGGGATGCTGTGGCTGTCCTTGCGGCACCGGATCCCGGTGACGCTGGCGTGGTCGACGCCGGGCGCCGCGCTGCTCGCCTCCACCGCCGGCGTGACGGGCGGCTGGCCGGCCGTCGTCGGCGCCTTCGTCGCCACCGGCGTCCTCATCGTGCTGACCGCCCTGATCCCCCGGATCGGCGACCTGGTGGCCGCCATCCCCCACAGCCTCGCCCGCGCCATGCTCGCCGGCGTCCTCCTCCCGCTGTGCCTGGCGCCGGTGACCGCCCTCGTCGATGCGCCCTGGGTGATCGCACCGGTGATCCTGACCTGGCTGGTGCTGCTGCGCCTCGCCCCGCGCTGGGCCGTGCCCGGCGCGCTCGCCGTGGCGCTCGGCACCGTCCTCGCCACCGCCCACATCGGCGCCGGGGCCCTCGCCCCCACCGTCGCCTGGACCACGCCGTCATGGTCGTGGTCCGCGCTGATCGGCGTCGCACTTCCCCTGTACGTCGTCACGATGGCGTCGCAGAACGTGCCGGGCGTCGCCGTGATGAGCGGCTTCGGCTACACCGTTCCGTGGCGTGAGTCGCTGACCGTGACCGGCATCGGCACCATCGCCGGAGCGCCGACGGGCGGACACGCCATCAACCTCGCGGCGATCAGTGCGGCACTGGCGGCCGGCCCGGACGCCGGTCCCGACCGCAGCCGCCGCTGGATCGCCGCGGTCAGCGCGTCGGTGACCTACCTGGTGCTGGCCGTCGCGAGCAGCGCGCTGGCGGCCATGGTGGTGGCCGCCGAGGACGGCCTGATGCAGGCCGCGGCCGGACTGGCGCTGCTCGGCACCCTGGGCGCCGCGCTGGCGGAGGCGCTCGCCGACCCCGCCGAGCGGGAGTCAGCCGCGGCCACCCTGGTGGTCGCTGCCTCGGGCGTCACCGTCCTCGGCATCGGCGCGGCCTTCTGGGCGCTCGTGGTGGGCCTGCTGATCCGCGCGTTCCTGCAGCGGTCCGGGATCAGCAGGAAGCCACGCCACCCGGACACGCCAGCATCGTCGACTTGAGCCCGAGGCGCGACCGGAAGGTGTCGCCGCTGACGAGGACCGCTCCGGCGGCCCCGCGGACGCGTACCTCGGTGACCCGGCCGCCCCAACTGCCCTTGCCGTCGCGCCTGGTCACTTCGATCCTCAGGAAGTCACCGATCGCCGGCCAGGCCTTCTCGATCGTGGTGGCCGGAACGACCGCCTGCCAGCTCGAGTTCGGGTTGCCGGTCCAGAGGTCGTACGGGTCCTGCTTCGCCGCCAGATAGGGCCGCGACCCGGCGGAGGACCAGCCGCCGTTGCTGGAGGAGAACTGCGTGAAGGCCGGCTGGCCGGCGTACGTCCGGATGGCGGTGGCCGTCGCCTTGATCGCCGCGTCGCTCGCCGGGTGCTCGGCGGCCACGCCGCGGTAGACCTGGCACGCGCTCGTGTCACACAGGTAGTAGTGGGGCGGGTGCCGGTTGCTGCGCGCGAAGGCGGCATAGGTCCGCGCTGCCACGGCCTGCGCCTGCACCGCCTGCGCGTGCCACAACGCCGGAATCTCCACGGGCACCACGCCCTTGAGGTAGTCCTCGAGCCCGACGACGTTCACCGTGTCGCGGCCGACGCCCGATGCCGGGATCGCCGATCGGATCCGCCCGCGATAGGTGGCAGACCCGCCGGGGTGGTAGACGCGGATCGGCGCATTGGCTGCCCCGAACTCGGCCTGGCCGGGGATGTCGCGCACGGTTCGCCACTTGTCCGTGAGGACCGAGAGACGCGTCGACCGGTTGCCGGGCAGGGCAACCAGCTGCCACTGCCTGGCGGTGCTGGAGTTGAGCTTCCAGATCGCGCCCGACTTCAGGCTCCGCACCGTCAATCCCGTCCGGTGCCCGACGACGACGTTGCTGGAGGTGTCCGCGGTGAGCAGGACAGCCATCACCCCCGTGGCCGCGGCGGGGGTCGTGCCCGGGTAGTAGAAGTCCAGGATCTGACCGGCCAGGAGGCCGTGGTTCCTCGCTGCGTTCTGGGCGCCGTACTGCGACATGCCGTGCCCGTGGCCCCAGCCGCGACCGATCAGGGTCAGCGAGGTGGGCCCTGCCGCCTGCGCAGGGGGTACGACGACAGCCGTCACCACGACCGCAACGAGCCCCGCAAGGAGGGCCGTCAGGGCGTTCAGGAGGGTTCCCGAGACCAGGCGCATCCGTCGAGGGTAACCCGCCGGTTCCAGTCCCGTGGCCGGTCCGAACTAGGATTCCTGATCATGACCGAGCTCGACAGCACGCAGGCCGCGGACCCCATCGCCGTACCGGACCGCCCGGCCCTGGAAGGACTCGAGCAGAAGTGGTCCGACCGGTGGAAGGCCGACGACACCTTCGCCTTCGACCGGACCCAGCCGCGGGAGAACGTCTACGCCATCGACACGCCGCCGCCGACCGTCAGCGGCAGCCTGCACGTGGGCCACGTCTTCTCGTACACGCACACCGACCTGATCGCCCGTTTCCAGCGGATGCAGGGCAAGTCGGTCTTCTACCCGATGGGCTGGGACGACAACGGCCTGCCCACCGAGCGCCGCGTGCAGAACTACTTCGGCGTCCGGTGCGACCCCTCGCTGCCCTACGACGCGGACTTCACCCCACCGGAGAAGCCGGACCCCAAGCGTCAGGTCCCGATCAGCCGCCCGAACTTCATCGCCCTGTGCGAGCAGCTGGTCGAGCAGGACGAGAAGGTCTTCGAGACGCTGTGGCGCACCCTCGGGCTGAGCGTCGACTGGAACATCACCTACACCACGATCGGCGCGAAGGCGCAGACCGTCAGCCAACGCGCGTTCCTGCGCAACCTCGGTCGCGGCGAGGCGTACCTCCAGGAAGCACCGACCCTGTGGGACGTCACCTTCCAGACCGCGGTCGCCCAGGCCGAGCTGGAGGCCCGCGACTACGCCGGCGCCTACCACCGCGTCGCGTTCCACAAGCCTGATGGCACCCCGGTGCACATCGAGACGACGCGCCCCGAGCTGATCCCCTCGGTCGTCGCCCTCATCGCCCACCCCGACGACGAGCGCTACCAGGACCTCTTCGGTACGACGGTCACCTCGCCCGTCTTCGGCGTCGAGATCCCCGTCCTGGCCCACGCGGGCGCCGAGAAGGACAAGGGCGCCGGCATCGCGATGTGCTGCACGTTCGGTGACCTCACCGACGTCACCTGGTGGCGGGAGCTGCAGCTGCCCGTCCGCACCGTGATCGGCCGCGACGGTCGCTTCACCCGTGAGACGCCCGAGTGGCTCTCGAGCGAGCAGGCCTCGACGGCGTACGCCGACCTGATGGGCAAGACGGTCCACTCGGCCCGCGAGGCCGTGGTCGCGAAGCTCCGCGAGACCGGTGACCTCGACGGCGACCCGAAGCCGACACAGCGGATGGCGAACTTCTACGAGAAGGGCGACAAGCCCCTCGAGATCGTCTCGACCCGTCAGTGGTACCTCCGCAACGGTGGCCGCGACGCCGACGTCCGCGACCAGATGCTGGCCCGCGGCGCCGAGATCCAGTGGCTGCCGCCGCACATGAAGCACCGCTTCGACAACTGGGTCGGCGGCCTCAACGGCGACTGGCTGATCTCGCGCCAGCGCTTCTTCGGCATCCCGTTCCCCGTCTGGTACCCGCTCGACAGCGAGGGTGAGCCCGACTACGCCCGCCTGCTGCTGCCCACCGAGGCCGAGCTGCCGATCGACCCGTCGACGCAGGTGCCCACCGGCTACACCGAGGAGCAGCGCGGCAAGCCCGGCGGCTTCATCGGCGACCCCGACGTGATGGACACCTGGGCGACATCGTCCCTGACCCCGCACATCGCCGGCGGCTGGGAGACCGACCCTGACCTGTGGTCGCGCGTCTTCCCGATGGACCTGTGCACCCACGCGCACGACATCATCCGCACCTGGTTGTTCTCCCGCGTCGTCCGCGCGCAGCTCGAGAACGGCGCGGCGCCCTGGACGCACGCCATGATCTCCGGCTTCATCGTCGACCCGGACCGCAAGAAGATGTCGAAGTCCAAGGGCAACGTCGTCGTTCCGGACGAGATCCTCAAGAAGTACGGCGCCGACGCCGTCCGCTGGCGCGCGGCCATCGCCCGCCCCGGCCTGGACTCGCCCTTCGACGAGACCCAGATGAAGGTCGGTCGCCGCCTGGCGATGAAGGTCCTCAACGCCTCGAAGTTCGTGCTCGGCAGCGTCGGCGCCACCGAGTTCAGCGCCGCGCGGGTCAGCGAGCCGGTCGACACCGCGCTGCTCGGTCGCCTCGGCGGCGTGGTCCGCAAGGCCACCGAAGCGTTCGAGGCCTACGACTACACGACGGCCCTCGAGGTCAGCGAGAAGTTCTTCTGGGAGTTCTGCGACGACTACCTCGAGCTGGTGAAGGAGCGCGCGTACGCCGAGGCCGGCGACGCCTCCGACTCGGCCCGGGCGACCCTCGCGTTCGCGCTCCAGGTCCAGCTCCGGCTGCTCGCACCGTTCCTGCCCTACGTCACCGAAGAGGTGTGGTCGTGGTGGCAGGAGGGTTCGGTGCACCGTGCGCCGTGGCCGACGGTCAACGAGCTCGGCTCCCCCGCCGCGTCCGACGGGTCGATCATCGACTCGGTCGCCGCGGCACTGGGCGGCATCCGCGGCGCAAAGTCGCAGGCCAAGGTCACCATGAAGACGCCGCTGGCCCGCGTCGAGGTCTCCGGCCCCGAGAAGGCAGTCCGCGCCGCCGAGCTCGCCCGTCGCGACCTGATCGCGGCCGGCAAGATCGTCGGCGACCTGGCCTTCACGGTTGACGAGTCCGCCAGCGACCTGACGATCACGGCCGAGATCGCCGAGGTCGAAGAAGCGCCTGCGGCACCGGCTGAGTGATGCCGGTCCGGTTCGTGGCCGCGGTGGCGGTGGTTCTCCTCGCCGCCACCGGCTGCCGTGCGACCCCGTGGCCCTCGGACGCCGACCAGGCGCAGTTCTGCGAGGACATGACCGGAATGCAGTTCCGGGAGAGCGGGATCGACGACCTGATCATCAGCCACGGCACGCCCCGGGACCTGCCCTTCGAGGCGCGCCGGTACCTGATCGACCTTGCCGACGGGAACGAGACCGATCCCGCAGGCAAGAAGGCGTTGGAGACGTACGTCGGCGACAACTGCTGAGACTCCCGGCTCAGGGGGTCAGCCGCAGGATCAGGTCGCCGTCCTCGTCCTTCCTGTCGTTCGTGAGGACCCACAGTGTTCCGTCCGGGGCGGCAGTGACGAGACGGAGTCGGCCGTAGTCGTGGGTCAGCAGCTGCTCGGCCGAGTCGGCTGACCCGTCGGTGTCGATCCGGTAGAGACGCTCACCGCGCAGGCAGGCGACCCAGATCTGGCCGTCGAAGAAGGTCATCCCGCTCGGCGAGGCGTCGGCGGGCTTCCAGGTCGCGATCGGGTCGGTGTAGGCCGGGTCATCGGCCGGGCCCTCGGCCTCGGGCCACCCGTAGTTCGCGCCGGGTTCGATCACGTTGAGCTCATCGAGCTTGTTGAACCCGAACTCGGTGGCATAGAGCCGGCCCTCGTCGTCCCAGGTGAGACCCTGCGGGTCCCGCAGGCCCCAGGCGTAGACGGGGGACCCGTCCGTCGGGTTGCCGGGCGCCGGCTCGCCCTCCGGCGTCACGCGCAGGATCTTGCCGCCCAGGTCGTCGCGATCCTGGGCGCGCGGCCGGTCGTCGGCTTCCCCGGTCGTGACGTAGAGCATTCCGTCGGGGCCGAACCGGATGCGGCCCCCGTTGTGGATGTGGCCCGCCGGGATCCCGGTCAGGACGGGCTCGGGCGGGGCATCCGAGTCGAGCTTGATCCGGGCGACCCGGCTGTCCTCCGGGGTCGTGTAGTAGACGTAGACCCACCCGTCCGTGGCGTACGTCGGCGACAGAGCGATGCCCTGCAGTCCGCCCATCGAGGCGGGCTGGGCGATCTCCTCGAACGTGCGCACCTCGGAGAGCTCACCCTCCGCACTCACCATCCGCAGTCGGCCGGTGACCCGCTCGGTGACCAGCGCCGATCCGTTCGGCAGGAACGCCACGTCCCACGGGACGTCGAGCCCACTCGCGAAGGTCTCCACCGTCGCGGGCTCGACCTCGGGAGCATCCTTCACGCTCGGCCGGGCCCACCAGCCGGCTGTGTCGCCGTACCGGTAGCCCCAGATGCCCGCGCCGACCAGCAGCACCCCGACCAGGACAGGGACGAACCATCGCCATCGCACACAGGGAGCGTAGGCACCCCGCTGCCCGGATGAGGGCTGCGTCGCCTACTGGTCAGGCAGACTTCTTCTTCGGTTTCGACTCGCGCAGGATCAGCGTCGGCGCGACGTCGTTGTCGACGACGTCGCGGGTGATGATGACCTTCTCCACGTCGCCACGGCTCGGGACGTCGTACATCACGTGGAGGAGGACCTCCTCGATGATGGCGCGCAGGCCACGGGCACCGGTGCCGCGCTCCAGCGCCTTGTCGGCGATCCCCTGGATCGCGTCGTCGGAGAACTCGAGCTCGACGCCGTCGAGGTCGAAGAGCTTCTTGTACTGCTTGGTCAGGGCGTTGCGGGGCTCGGTGAGGATCTGCACGAGGGCCGCCTGGTCGAGCGGGCTGACGCTCGCGATCAGGGGCAGTCGGCCGATGAACTCGGGGATCAGGCCGAACTTGGTGAGGTCCTCGGGACGCACCTTGCTGAGCAGGTCGTCGGCGGCACGCTCGGCCTCGCCGCGCGGCTCGGCCGTGAAGCCCAGCGACTTCTTGCCGACGCGCTGCTCGATGATGTGCTCGAGGCCGGCGAAGGCACCGCCCACGACGAACAGGATGTTCGTGGTGTCGATCTGGATGAACTCCTGGTGCGGGTGCTTGCGGCCGCCCTGCGGCGGAACCGAGGCGGTCGTGCCCTCGATGATCTTCAGCAGCGCCTGCTGCACGCCCTCACCGGAGACGTCGCGGGTGATCGACGGGTTCTCGGCCTTGCGGGCCACCTTGTCGATCTCGTCGATGTAGATGATGCCGGTCTCGGCCTTCTTGACGTCGTAGTCAGCGGCCTGGATCAGCTTGAGCAGGATGTTCTCGACGTCCTCGCCGACGTAGCCGGCCTCGGTCAGTGCCGTGGCGTCCGCGATCGCGAACGGGACGTTGAGCATCCGGGCCAGCGTCTGGGCGAGGTAGGTCTTGCCGCAACCGGTCGGGCCGATCACGAGGATGTTGGACTTCGAGACCTCGACGACCTCGTCCTTGTGCTTGCCCTGGCCACCGGGACCGACGCCGGGCGAGACGCCCGCCTGGACCCGCTTGTAGTGGTTGTAGACCGCCACCGCGAGGGACTTCTTGGCCTGCTCCTGCCCGATGACGTAGGAGTTCAGGAACTCGAAGATCTCCTTGGGCTTCGGCAGGTCAGCGAGCTCGACTTCGGAGCCCTCGGCGAGCTCCTCCTCGATGATCTCGTTGCACAGGTCGATGCACTCGTCACAGATGTAGACACCCGGACCAGCGATGAGCTTCTTGACCTGCTTCTGGCTCTTGCCGCAGAACGAGCACTTCAGCAGGTCGCCACCGTCACCGATGCGTGCCACGGGTCCTCCTCAGATGTGAACTCCCCGACGGTACTCCCTGTCGCGCCCCGGAGGGGGCGTGACACGAGGTGTACGTCGAGGAGGTCATCGGGTCCTTCGAGCTCAAGCGGGAAATCAGACGAGTACGGGGGTCTTGAGGGACTCAAGAATGGAGTCGATCAAGCCGTACTCGATCGCGCCCTGGGCGGTGAGGATCTTGTCACGCTCGATGTCGCGGCTGACCTCTTCGAGCGACCGGTTCGAGTGGTCGCTGATCATCTTTTCGAGCAGCTCGCGCATCCGCAGGATCTCGTTGGCCTGGATCTCGATGTCCGAGGTCTGGCCGAACGTGCCCTCGGTGTAGGGCTGGTGGATCAGGATCCGGCTGTTGGGCAGCGCCAGGCGCTTGCCCTTGGCGCCCGAGGCGAGCAGGATCGCCGCCGCCGAGGCCGCCTGGCCGATGCACACGGTCTGCACGTCCGGCTTGATGAACTGGATCGTGTCGTAGATCGCCGTCAGTGCGGTGAAGGAGCCACCGGGGCTGTTGATGTAGATGCTGATGTCCTGGTCGGGGTTCATCGACTGCAGGCACAGCAACTGGGCGATGACGGCGTTCGCGACGTCGTCGGAGATCGGGGAGCCGAGGTAGATGATCCGGTCCTCGAACAACTTGCCGTAGGGGTCGATGCGGCGGAACCCGTAGGAGGTGCGCTCTTCCCACTGGGGGATGTAGTAGTTCATCAGCTCAGTCCTTCTTGTGGGCCGGACGGCCCTCGTCGACGGCTTCCCGGGCGCTCTTGACCACCTTGTCGACCAGGCCGTACTCCTGCGCCTCGGCGGCCGTGAACCAGCGGTCACGGTCGGCGTCGTTGGTGACCTGCTCGACGGTCTGCCCGGTGTGCTCGGCGATGAGGTCGAGGAGCACCTTCTTGATGTGCAGCGACTGCTGCGCCTGGATCTTGATGTCGGAGGCGGAACCGCCCATGCCGGAGGACGGCTGGTGCATCATGATCCGCGCGTGGGGCAGCGCGTACCGCTTGCCCTTGGCGCCGGCGCAGAGCAGGAACTGCCCCATCGAGGCAGCCAGGCCCATGCCGACCGTCGCCACGTCGTTGGGGATGTAGTTCATCGTGTCGTAGATCGCCATGCCGGCATCCACGGAGCCGCCGGGGCTGTTGATGTGCAGGAAGATGTCCGCTTCGGGATCCTCTGCCGACAGCAACAGCAACTGGGCGCAGATCGCGTTGGCGTTCTGGTCGCGCACCTCGGAACCGAGGAACACGATCCGCTCGCGGAGCAAACGGCTGTAGATGTTGTCGTCGAGGAAGCTGATCCCCGCGGCTCCATTCATCTCTGGGCCGTTCATCTGAGGGCCTCGCTCGGGGCCACCGGGAAACTGGGTCACGACGGTGACACTAGCCTCCCCGGGGGACAGATCCACGCGATAACACCCCCTGTTCGCCGACAGCAGATTTAGCGCTCGGCTGCGGCCTTCAGCCCCGCCACCGTCGTGGCCATCCCGGCCTCGAGCTCATCGGCGTGCTCGACACCGCCACCCAGGAACGCCGATGCGAACGCCTTGCCCATCAGGGTGTTGCCCGAGGGCACCGGCCTGCGATGGACCACGCGGGTCGTCTCGCCATCGGCCTCCAGCTCCCAGACCCATTGCGCCCCACTGGACCTGGTGTCCCAGACCAGCCGTCGACCCGGATCCAGGTCGGCCACGACCGAACGCGTGGGCCAGACGACGGCCTTGCGCCGGTTGATGCCGAGGTACCACTGGCCCGTGCGCAGCCCGCCGCGCTTGAGCGGAAGCATCGAGATCGTTTCCGGACTCCACCGCGCCATCTGCTTGAAGTCGGTGACCAGCGCCCACACCTGGTCAGCGGGCGCATTGATCAGCGCTTCGGCGCGAAGCTCGCGCGCTGCCTCTCCGGTCGTCATGGGGCCATCTTGGCAATAACCTCCGCCGAAGTCATGACGTTGTGTCGGTGACCGTCCGGGTCGGTCGCGCCCACCACCGCACCCTGGAGGTCCCTTGTCTGCCCGGTTCTGCGGCGATTGTGGCGTCGACCTGTCCCCGAATGACCGGTTCTGCACCAGTTGCGGCGCGCCCAACGTGGCGGCGCCGGACGCCCCACCCGCCGCAGCCGTGACCCAGGCAGCCTTCCTCCCGCCGCCGCCTCCGCCGCCGCTCGCTCCCATGGCCGCGCCGGCCTCTGCCGTGACGACCCCAGCCTGGGCGGTGGCACCGCCTCCCCCGCCGCCTCCCTCCATGGCGCCACCGCAGCGTCCGACGTCCCCGCGGCGTCGCACGGGCCTGTTGGTCGGGGTCGGGGTCCTGGTCCTCGCGATCATCTCGGGCGGCCTGACCGTGTGGCTGCTCAACCGCGGCGGCGACGACCAGGGCACCGGCCGCGCCGGCGGCCTGACCGTGATGCCAGCGTCCATCGACAACGGTGTGTCGGTCCTCGGCGAACCGGGGCGGGTCTGGGAGTTCTCTCCGACCGAGGTGACGTCGGACTCCTCGATCGGTTCGATGAGCCCGGACGGGGTCGAGGACACCGACACGGTCCTCTCCTTCCCCGAGACCTTCGTGTTCCAGACCAGCCGCGACGACGAGGACGCGCCGGCCCAGCTGGTAGGCGTCGACCGCGACAGCGGAGAGGTCCGCTGGACCCACGACCTGGCGTCGTACGGCTCAGCCTGCTTTCTGCCCGACGCGGAGCACCTCTACTGCAGCGTCACCACCAACGACGACGGCCACGGCGAACTGGTGCGCATCGACCCGGCCAAGGGCAAGGTCACCGCGACGGCAGAGGTCGACACGACCTGGTTGTCGATGGTGCTCGCCAACGGCCTGTTGTACGTCGTCCACTCGACGCCGGGCGACGCCGAGGGCCATTCGGTCACGCTTCGGACCTTCGACGCGGACACCCTCCGCGAGTCCTGGGAACTGCAGCTCCTCGACCGGGACGCGCGCCCGGCCGACGGCGACGAGTACGACTACGGTCCGTGGGTCGAGCTCCGGGGCGGACGCCTGTCGGCCTATCACGGCCCCCTCCAGTGGGAGATCGACCACCGCACCCGCAGGGTCACCTCCTACGACTCCAACCGCGACTGGAACACCGTCACCAGCGAGGACGGGTACACGCTGAGCTGGATCGATGACGGGACCGTCCAGATCACCGACGGATCCGGGCGGGAGGTGCTCAGGTCTGCGGATGACCCCTGGTACGGCGACGCGGCGGGCGACTACGTGTCCGACGGTCGCCTCGGCATCGGTTCCGGGCTGTTCGACCTCTCGAGCGGCGAGTACGTCTGGAAGCGCGAGGACCTCGCCGGGTACGACAACCAGGGCTCCGAGTTCGACTGGCGGTGGACGCTGGGTCGGCGCAACGTGCTCGTCGAGGACTCCTCCTACGACGAGACGCTGGAACGCACCAGCGGCAACCTCCTCGACGGCGAGACCGGCAAGACCCTCGTCCACCTTCCCGAGGTCAACGCACCCACCGTCCGCACGAGGGACGCGATCGTGACGATGCAGGAAGGTGAGGTGCGCGCCTACGACGCCGCCACCGGCGACCTGGCCTGGACCCGATCCCTGCCGGGGACCTACGACTCGCTGTACCTGGCCGGGGACTCCATCGTCGCGGTCGGCTCCTACGGGTTCTTCGTGCTGACGGACTTTCCGCCGACCCGCCAGTCCGGCGGCGACCAGCGCGACGACGACACCGCCTACGTGACCGCGTGCGGCGCACCACCCGAGTTCGTCCCCACCGCGTCGACGACGAAGTTCGGCGGCGTGGCCATCACCTACACCGTGAAGGCCACGTGTGACGGCGGCCAGTGGCTCAACCACAGCCAGTTGAGCGTGCCGTTCGTGGTCGCCGGCTACGCCTACGCGTCGGGCTACTTCGACTTCAGCGAGGAGCCGTACTGGATTCCGGAGGAGGGCGAGGACCTCGAACTCGTCTATCCGTTCGAGAACACCCAGGTGCCCGAGCCCCGGTTCGACCAGGCGATCCAGGAGGACGGCGGCACCGGGAAGGTGATCGAGGTGCCGTGCGAGCCCGGTCCGGACAACACCGAGGGCGCGGTGCCCAGCGACCCGTCGTACGGCGCCGACCCCGACGACCCGACGACGGCCGGCGGCGCCCCCGATGAGTCGACGGACGAGGACCGCGACGAGACCGCCCTCGAGGCGCTGCAGCGGATCGCCGACGAGGACACCGGCGCGGTCGAAGCGCTCGGCACGAACTGGACCGCGCAGTTGTCGTCGAAGAAGCCCGGGACGGCCGACGACGGAAAGGTCTACGACTCGTACGACGACATCCTTGCCCTGCACCTGCAGCACCGGGCGCGCTACCCGGACTCGCTGCTGATCCACAGCAACGACTGGGCCGGGAGCTTCGGGCCGTCGAGTCGGAACTACTGGGTCACGCTGAGCGGCCAGTCCGAGACCACGAGCCGCCCCGTCCTGCGCTGGTGCCAGGACGAGGGGTGGGGCCTGGGCGACTGCTGGGCCAAGCGACTCCAGCACAGCGGCGACCCGGACCTGAACACCGACAAGGACGAGCCCGACGACCGCAACAACTGAGCTGCGTCTAGATCGCCGGGAAGGCGAAGCCCAGGAACAGCAGCAACGGACCGGCCGTGGCGACGACCGCCAGGATGCCCAGCACCAGGCCGGCCGCCCGGTCGGCCAGCGTCCACCCGAGCCCACCGAGAACGACGCCGACGACGCCGGGCGCACCGACGACCAGGGCGACCAGGTAGCCCAGTCCGACGAGCGGATCGTCCGAGGGATCCGTTGCCGTGAGGTACCACAGGAGCGCGGCGCCCAGCAGTTCGACGACCCCGAGCACCAGGGCGATGGCACTGACGGCCACCGCCGATCGGCGAGAGTCGGAGCGGGACAGGACGGGCGCGGTGGCGTGGCTCTGGGTCATGGACCCAGCCTCGCGATCCGGCGCGCTGCCGTCGTGAGTAGTGCCGCTCAGTTCGAGGCGCTCATCCGATGCTGGGGGTGCACAACCAGCGGTCGAGCGCCGGGTAGAGGTCGGGGTGGTTGAGCAGGTCGAAGTGGTCGGTGTTCGGCAGCCGCAGCACCTCGGCGCCCGGGAACAGGTTGGTTCCCTTGCGCTTGTCGCGGCCCGTCGCCGAGTGCGGAGTCACGAGCAGGTCGCCGATCGCTCGCGAGAGCGGGTGCTGCGGCGTCCGCGCCAAGGTGGCCGACACCAGTCGGTAGCGTGCGTGCGGCAGCGGGGGTACGTCCTCGGCGAGGCCCTCGATGAGGTCGCGGATCCCGGGCGCCTGGCGGTCGATGATCCGCCCGAAGGCGGCCACCTCCGGCGCACGCGCGAGCGTCCGGCTGGCACGGTCGGCGCTGACGGCGAACCAGGAGCCGAGGTGGGGCGTCCCGAGGGTGATCACGTCGCTGACCAGGTCGGTCCAGGCCGCCGGTGCGTTGCCCTCGGCGACCACGGCCGACGAAGCGCGCATGATCAGGCCACCGAGCGAGTGTCCGACCAGGGCGATGCGGGTGACGTCGGTCGGCCAGTTGTCGACCAGGCGCTGAAGCAGCGCAGCCAGCGCGACGCCGTTCTCCCGCAACGGCAGGCCCGTGTTGGCCCGCAGGTAGACGGGCGTCCAGCCGTTCTCGGCCACGTGCTCGCCGTACGTCGTACCGGTGCGGTCGCGGTGGTAGTTCCAGTACGCCTCGTTCTCACAGAGGCCGTGCAGGAACACGACGAGCTGTCCCGTGGCGTCGGGGAAGGCCGAGGCCACCCCGTCCGGCGTGAGTACGACGTCACGACCGTCGTGGCGTACGCCCATCTCGATCGCGAGCTGGGGGTGGTCGCGGGTGAGCTCCTCGCCGATCAGGCCGTTGATGGCGGCGCGCACGAAGCGGCCGCGCGAGGAGGTGTCGAGCGCCGGACCGATGCCCGCCGGCAGGCGGGACAGGCCGGCACCGGCGCCACGGAACGACAGTCCGATGGCGCCGTACACGAGGGTGGCGATCCCGAGGTGCAGGGTCTCGGCCGGCATGGCCGCCGGTCCGACGCCGAAGCGAACGACTCCGTGGGCGCGCCGGGCGATCGCCGTGTGCGTGTCGCGCGCAGTCGCGACGAGGAGGTCGTCGACCACGGAGGCGGCCAGCGCGAGGGCGTCCACGACGCTCGGTTCCTGCTGCATGGAAAAAGACTACCGCCTTCAGTGCACAGTTGTGCACTGAAGGCGGTAGTGACGTTCGTCCTGCGAACCAGGGATCAGGCCTGCGTGGGGTCCACGGCCGGCTCGACGGCGGGGTCCACGGCGGGCTCGGCGTCCTCGGCGTCGACGACCACGTGGTCAGCGACCTCGGGCTCGTCCTCACCGATGGTGCCGTCGCCGCGCAGGTTCTTCAGCTCGACCGTGTTGCCCGAGCCGTCGGTGACGGTCGCGCCCTCGACGAGGAGCTGCAGGGCCTTGCCGCGGCGGATCTCCTGGACCAGGTCCGGCACGTGGTTGTGCTCGAACATGTGGTTCACGAATTCCTGCGGGTCCTGGCCGGACTGCTGCGCACGACGGAGCATGTGCTGCGTCAGCTCGGCCTGGTCGACGCCCATCTCTTCCTTGTCGGCGATCTCGTCGAGCAGGAACTGGGCGGCCACGGCGTCGCGCACGCGACGGTCGAGGTCGGCCTCGAACTCTTCCTGGGTCTGGCCCTCCTCCTCGAGGTACTTCTCGAGGGTGAGGCCGGACATGACGAGCTGCTGCTCGAGGTTCTCGCGACGAGCGTTGAGCTCCTCGGTGACCATCGTCTCGGGCAGCGGGACCTCGACCTGCTCGAGCAGGGACTCGAGGACGGCGTCGCGAGCGGCGGCAGCCTGCTCGAGGCGCTTGCCGCGGGTCAGGCGCTCACGGACGTCCTCGCGGAGCTCGGCGAGCGTGTCGAACTCCGAGGCCTCCTGCGCGAAGTCGTCGTCCAGCTCGGGGAGCTCCTGCTCCTGCACGCCGGTGACCTTGACCTTGACCTCGACGTCCTGGCCGACCAGGTCGCCGCTGACGAGCTGCGTCGTGAAGGTCTTCTCCTCGTCGATGGCCGCACCCTCGAGGGCCTCGTCGAGGCCGTCGATCATGCCGCCGTTGCCGACCTTGTAGGAGAAGCCGGCGATCTCGGCGCCGTCGACGACCTCGCCGTCGCGGGTCGCCACGAGGTCGATGACGACGAAGTCGCCCGTCTTCGCGGCGCGCTCGACGTCGATCAGGGTGGCGAAGCGCTCACGCAGCGCGTCGACCTGCTCGGTGACGTCGTCGTCGGAGACCGCGAGGTCCTCGACCTTGGCGCTGAGGCCGTCGTACGCCGGCAGGTTGATCTCCGGCTTGACGTCGACCTCGGCGGTGAACTCGAGGCCTTCGTTGTCCTCGAACTTCGTGACCTCGATGTCCGGCTGCGCCAGCGGGGTCAGGGAGTTCTCGGTGAGCGCCTCCATGTAGGCCTTCGGGAGCACGTCGTTGACGGCCTCGTCGAGGACGACCGCGCGGCCGACCTGGCGGTCGATGACCTGCGGCGGGACCTTGCCACGGCGGAAGCCGGGGACGTTGATCTGCTTGGCGATCTTCTGGTAGGCCGCGTCGAGGCTCGGCTTGAGCTCCTCGAAGGGCACCTCGACGGTCAGCTTGGCCCGGGTCGGGCTCAAGGTCTCGACGGCGCTCTTCACAGGTGTTCTCCTACTTGGTCAGTGGGTGGTGCACGGGCAGGTGCCCGCTGGTGCGATCGGGATGATCAGTCGGGGCGACAGGACTCGAACCTGCGGTCTCCTGCTCCCAAAGCAGGCGCGCTAGCCACTACGCTACGCCCCGTCGGTGGCCCTTCTCGGCCGCACTTCGAGGGGATGACGGGAATCGAACCCGCGTAATCAGTTTGGAAGACTGAGGCTCTACCATTGAGCTACATCCCCGCGTGCAGGAGAGCTCCCGCAAGCGGTAGTCATGGTGCCACATTGCCGGGTGCTGGCCCCAACCGAGGCGCCCTCGTGGACGGCGCCGGGACCGGGCTCGACGCGCGCGGCTCAGGGGCGGCGGTGGACGACGAGCAGCGCGCGGTCGTCGTCGGGTGAACCCACCGCGTCGACCAGCCGGTCCGCCAGACCGTCCCAGGAGTGGCGCAGCAGGCCCTCGGCCGTACCCATCATCCGGTCGATGCCGAGCTCGATGTCCTTGCGCGGCTCCTCGACCATCCCGTCGGTGTAGAGCAGCAGGCTGTCGCCCGGGTCGAGACGACCGACGTAGCAGTCGTAGTCGACGTCCTCCACGATGCCGAGGACTGGACCCTCGGCCTCCAACACCTGCCAGCGACCGGAGCCGGCATGGCGCTGGACGGCCGGCGGGTGGCCGGCGCACCGCAGCTCGAACGCGCCGGACTCCAGGTTGATCGACACGTGGATCGCCGTCGCGAAGCCTTCCTCCCAGTCGCGCTGGAGGAGGTATTGGTTGGCGGCCGGGAGGAACTGGTCCGGGGACAGCGCGCCCACCAGGCCGCCCATCGCTCCCGACAACTGGAGCGCCCGGGTTCCCGCAGCCTCGCCCTTGCCCGAGACATCGACGACGACGAGTTCGATCTGTCCACCGTGAGCGCGGGTCGTGGCCACCACGAAGTCTCCAGCGAAGGGCGAACCGCCCGCCGACGACAGGGCCGACTGCACCAGCCACCGCGACGGCAAGGTGGGGATCTGGCCCTGGGTGAGGATCCGGTCACGCAGGTCGACGAGCATCGACTCCCCGCGGGTCGGCCCCACACCGAGCTGGCTGCGCCGCGCAGACACGACGATGACCGCGACGGTGATGCTGTACATGACGACGAGCGCCACGACCATGCGCGTGGTCCAGGTCTCCTGGAGGAAGGCAGCCCCGGTCAAGGTCACCGCGATGAACGCCGCGAACACGGGCAACACCCGGCTGCTCAGCAGCAGCACGCCCAGGACGAGCGGCAGGAAGACGCCGTTCATCGGGACGTCCATCGGCTTCCA
>JAKFEI010000394.1:0-3638 GCA_036675765.1 Nocardioides sp.
CGCGCGAGGAGCTTGCCGCGATCGGTGTGCTTGGTGCGGGCCGCTTCACTGCCGCCCAGGCGGACGCGGGCCAGCCGCTCGCGCAGCTCGGCGGTCAGCTCCCCGAGGGTGGGGTCACTGCTGGAGGTCTCGGACACGAGTCCGAGGTTAACGATCATTAACCTCCGATGTAAAGCCCTCCGCCGCCCGTCGGGATGCAGGACAACCGATGCGCGTGCGGAGATGACCACTAGCCTGCGGGCATGAGCGAGATCAGTCGGCGGGAGCAGATCCTGGCCACCGCAGCCGATCTCTTCGCCGCCCGCGGCTTCCACGGCGTCTCCGTCGCCGACCTCGGCGCCGCCTGCGGCATCTCCGGCCCGGCGCTCTACAAGCACTTCACGTCCAAGCAGGCGATGCTCGCCGAGATGCTCACCTCGATCAGCGAGCGACTGCTCGACGTCGGCCGCGAACGGGTCGACGCGGGCGCCGGGGACGCCGCCGCGGCGCTGCGCGGGCTGGTCGACTGGCACGTCGAGTTCGCGACGTCGCACCGCCCGCTCATCGTCGTACAGGACCGGGACTGGGAGTCGCTGCCCGAGGACGCGCGGGAGCAGGTACGACGCCTCCAGCGCTCCTACATCAACCTGTGGGCCGACCAGCTGCAGACCCTGCGGCCCGAGCTGGGTCGCCCCGCCGCGCACGCCGCCGCCCAGGCCGCCTTCGGGCTGCTCAACTCCACGCCGCGCGCCGGGCACGACATCCCGGACGACGAGCTGCGGAAACTGCTGGGGTCGATGGCGCTGGCGGCACTCGGCGTCGAATAGCGCCTGGCCGGGCGTCAGTCCTTCTCGGTGTACCCGTCCGAGGCGCCGATCTCACCGATCTCGCGACCACTGATCGTGGGCCAGTCGTTGTTGGCGTCGAGCCCGTCGAGCCCGGAGTTGAGCGTCTTCCACATGCTCAGCTTCACGGTGACGTTCTGGTCGAAGTAGCCCTCGAGGGTGTTGGCGTAGCCGATCGTCGCGGTCAGCGCCTTGCCGACGACCTTGATCGCGGGGCCGGCGTCGAAGGTGACCCACTGGCCCGCGTCGGTGCCGTCCTTGATGCCGTCGAGGATCGTGTCGACCACGTCGAGGAGTACGTCGATGCAGTCGCGCCACGTCGACCGGATCTGCAGGGCGCCCTCGGCGCACGCCGTGGCTGCCGACTTCAGGCCGAGGTCGACGCCGGCGATCGCGGCCAGCTGCTCCTTGACCACGGCGTCGTACGTCGTGAAGGCCTCGCCGGACCAGCTCGTCGCGAGCCGCGCGGTGATGTCGTTGACGACCCGCTTCTCGTCACGGATGCGTCCGGCGGCGTCGATGTAGGCCTGGTTCATCTGCATCAGCACCCACGGGTCGCCGGTGACGTCGGAGATCGTGTCCCAGAGGTCCTCGCAGAAGTCCTCGAACTCGTCCCAGAGCCGCTCGATCTCGTCCTCGAGGTTGCCCTTGGCCCACTCGTAGGCGGCCTTGAGGCCGGGGCTGACGACCCACGCCCACCGGCTGTCGAGCCCCTTGGCGATGATCGAGTCGTTCCAGGTGTCGATGACCTTCTGGACGCCCTCCTCGATCTTCTCCTGGATGTCCTCGAGCTTGAGCTCGGTGTCGTCGGTGTAGTCGGTGTAGTAGTCGTACTCGGTCATGCCGGTGTCCCGTCGAGCTTGTGGAACTGGTCCTTGACGTCCAGGTCGACGGCACCGAAGTGCTTGGCGACGTCGCGCAGGGCGTCGGCCACGTCGTTCATGGCGGTCTGCCCGGCGAGCAGTGCGTCGGCCATCGCGGAGATGAAGAGGTCGTGCTGCGCGGGGATGCCGGCCCGGTCGGCGTACCAGCCGAACTTCGAGCCGTTGCTCTCGTAGCCGACGATGCCTGAATATGCGGTGTGGAGCTCGAGTCCGACGCCCTCCCAGCCGGCAGCGGCGTTGACGAGGGCCTCGAGGCTGGCCTTCATGACCATGGTCAGTCTCCTAGTGAGTAGCGGGTTGCCTGGCGGATGGCGACCTCGAGGTGCTCGGGGCGCACGCCGCCGAGCCACTCCGCGTCGACCTGGATGTCCTTGATGTCTCCTCGTGCCGACCGCTGGACGGTGAGGAAGCCGTTGTCCGAGGTCCCCGGTCCGGGCGTACGACGCGGGGCGGGCCGCGCGCGTCGCGCCGCTCGCCTCTCGAGGGACGCCTCACGGGTGACGATCTCGGGGCCGCGCTGGCGGACCTTGAGGCCGCTCGTCCCGGCCAGGGACTGGTCGGCGCGGGCGATCCACTCGTCGGCCTGTCCGTTGAGCTGGAGGACGGCGTACAACCGCTCGCCGTCGGCGGCGAAGAAGGCCTCGTCGAGCGCGGTCTCGAACGGCTCCGGGTTCCGCAGTGCGGTGATGTCGAGCACGCGCACCTCGATCACCCGCTTGGCGGCGTCGATGGTGACACTCAGGCTCTGCGCGCGGTTCGTGCCCGAGGTGGGGGCGACGTCGGCGAAGGCGTCCGGCCGGTCCTCGGCCAGCTGGCGGAGCAGTTGCTCGCCGGCGTGATCCAGGTGGGTCATGTCGTTCCTCGGTGTGGGCGATGGTGACTGGTCCTCATCTGCCCGGGCACGCGTGGAACAAACCTGCCGCGTTTCGACGGCGTGGGCCGTGGCAGGGTCAGGTCGTGATGTCGACGCGTGTTCTTGTGTGCACCCTGCTCGCCCTCGGAGCGCTGGCCACGGCGTGCTCGGACGAGGACGAGCCCCCGACACCGGTCGAGGCGAGCGCCCTGCCGGACGACCTGTGCGTCGTCGTACCCACCACGTTGCAGGACACGTGGAAGCTCGGGACCCCGCTGCCCGCGCACACCGAGCAGGACGGTCTGGCCACGACGACGTGCACGATGAGCGGCACGTACCTCGGGTCGCCGCTCACCCTCGAACTGCGACTGACCTCGTTCGGAGGAGCGGACGCAGCACGCGCCCGGCTGGCGATGACGGCCCACCTGGAGGCGGAGTGCGCGGTGCTCGGCACGACGACGAGCGCAACCGCCCAGGTGGCGATCGATGCCAACGACTGCAGCCTGCGCGAACCATCCGGCAGTGTCGTCCAGGTCGCCCGCTCGCTCGAAGCCACCGGCGTGGCCCGGGTCGAGGTCACCTACGACGGCGAGAACCCGTCAGGGGTGGCCGCCGAGGCAGAGCGCCTGGTCGACGTACTGACCAGCGATCCCGCTGATCTGCGGTAGACCGGACTCAGAACCCGGGAGCGGCCCGCTCCAGGATCGGGGCGAGGTCGAGACCGGCGGGCAGGGTGCCGAAGGCGCTGCCCCAGTCGCGCGACAGACGGCTGGCGCAGAACGCGTCGGACACCGCAGACGGTGCGTGGCGCAGCAGCAGGCCGGCCTGGAACACGACCGCGATCTGCTCGACGATCCGGCGCGCACGCAGCTCGATGTCATCGAAGCTGGTGAGCTCCTTCTTGAGCGACGTGACTGCGTCGTCGTACCGCGGGTCGGCGCCGACGGCCAGGTCGGCCTCGGTGAAGAACGCGTCGAGGGCCAGTGGCTCGCGACCGATCGCCCGCAGCGCGTCGAGCGCGGCGACGTTGCCGGAGCCCTCCCAGATGGAGAGCAGCGGGAGCTCGCGGTAGATCCG
>JAKFEI010000089.1:0-3635 GCA_036675765.1 Nocardioides sp.
TGAAGCAGCCGTTCGACCTTCGTACGGGCATCTGCCTGGACAACGCGGAGGTCTCCGTTGCGACGTACGACGTCCGGGTCATCGACGGCGTTGTCGCGGTAGGGGCGAAACGGGGGACAATCGCCCCATGACCGACCTCCCGCTCGCCGGCTTCCGGATCGGCGTGACCGCCGCCCGGCGGGCCGACGAGCAGATCGCGCTGCTCGAACGGCGCGGGGCGGAGGTCGTCCATGCGCCGGCGCTGTCCGTCGACCCCAACCGGATCGACGAGGTCGGCCTGCTCGCGGCCACCAAGGACGTGCTGTCCCAACCGGTCGACATCTTCGTCGCGACGACGGGCATCGGCCTGAAGTCGTGGTTCACCGCATCCGAGCGCTGGGGCCTGCTCGATGACCTCGTCGCCCACCTGAACGGCGCCGAGATCCTCGCCCGCGGCCCGAAGAGCGTCGGCGCCCTGCGCCGCTTCGGCCTGCGCGAGCTGTGGGCACCGGAGTCCGAGGAGTTCGAGGACGTGCTGGGCCACCTGCGTGGCCGGGACCTGAACGGTCTGCGGATCGTGGTGCAGGAGCACGGCCAGTCGTTGTCGATGGCCGCGCACGCGCTGCGCCGTCTCGGCGCCGAGGTCACCACCGTCGCGGTCTACCGCGTCGAGGGCGCCGACGACCCGGAGCCGATGTTCGGCCTGATCGAGCAGATCGCCGAGCGCCGCGTCCACGCCGTCACCTTCACCGCCGCCCCCGCCATTGCCGCCCTGATGGAGGCAGCGGGGACGACGGGCCACCGTGACGAGGTGGTCACCGCCTTCCAGGCCGACGTGATCGCCTCCTGTGTCGGACCGGTCACGGCTGCGGCGTTCGAGATGTGGGGCGTCCCGTCGATCTACCCGGAGCGCTCGCGCCTGGCCGCCATGGTCAAGCAGCTCGAGACCGAGCTCCCCTCCCGCGCCACCGGCACCTCGCTCGAGGTCGGCGGCCACACCCTGCTCCTGCACGGCGACGACGTGCTCCTCGACGGTGTCGAGGTCAAGCTCTCCCCGGCGCCCTATGCCGTCCTGGCCGCACTCCTGGTCAACCCCGGCACCGTCGTCTCCCGCCGCGACCTCCTCACCTCGCTCCCGTCCGGCACCGCCGGCTCCGAGCACGCCGTCGAGATGGCCGTCGCCCGCCTCCGCGCCGCCATCGGCACGCGTTGCGTCCAGACCGTCGTGAAGCGCGGCTACCGCCTGGCGGTGTCGTCGTGAGGCTGCTCACCGTCGCCCACGGCACGCGGACCCCGGAAGGCAACCGGGTCGCTGCCGAGCTCACCGCAGCGGCCGGTGCGCGGCTCGGCTGGCCCGCCACGACGTCGTACGTCGAGCTCTGCTCGCCGCTCTTCTCCGACGTGGTGGCTGCGACCGAGGAGCCGACCGTTGTCGTCCCGCTGCTGCTCTCGACCGGCTACCACCTGCGCAATGACCTGCCGGCGGCCGTCGCGGCCGCGGCGGGCCGGGACCTCGTCGACCTCGGCGGCAGCCTCGGCCCCGACCCGCTCCTGGCTCTCGCGCAGGTCGACCGCCTCCGTGAGGCCGGCGCGACGCCCGGCCAGCCGGTGGTCCTGATCGCTGCGGGGTCCTCCGACCCGCTGGCCACGGCCGACCTCGAGGGCGCCGCTCACCTACTGGCCCACGCCTGGGGCGCGCCCGTCCGGCTCGCGACGATGTCCGGCCTGGGCACGCGACCCGAACACGTGGTCCGCGCCGGGGATGCCGTGTCGCCGTACCTCCTGGCCACGGGGCACTTCCACCGCAAGGCGCGCCACGACGCCCTCGCTGCGGGCGCGTCCGTGGTCGCCGACGTGATCGGTCCGCACCCGCGGGTGGTGGACCTGGTCTGTGCGCGCGCCGAGTCGATGCAGGTCGCCGAGCGCGTCTCCGCCTGACCGAGCCCGTCAGGCAGCCTCGAGCGACTCCGGCGTGTGCAGGCGGACGAGGAACCGGCGCGCGTGCGCAGGTGCTCGCGCAGAGGTCGCCAGCGAGACGATCACCATGACCGCGACGGCCAGCGGCACGCTCCAGGCGGCGGGTTGGCCGAGCAGGGCTCCGGCCCAGCCGCCCGGTGCGTAGCCGCCGAGCGTGACCACGGCAGCACCGCCTGCCCCGAGGCCGCCGGCCACCAGGCCCGCGAGGGCGCCGATGTCGGTCAGGCCGCGCCACCAGATGCCCAGCACCAGCAGCGGGCAGAACGTCGAGGCAGCGACCGCGAAGGCCAGCCCCACCGACTGCGCGACGCCGACGTTGCGGACCAGTAGCGCCAGCACCAGCGGGATCACGACCGCCACGACGGCGGCGACCCGGAACGCCGCGACGCCGCCTCGATCCCCGACGAGACGCGTCGTCACGTCCTGCGTCAGCACGCCGGCCACGGCGATGGCCAGCCCCGATGACGTCGACAGGAACGCAGCGAACGCGCCGGCCGTGACGAGGCCCGTCAGCACGTCACCTCCCGCGCCCTGGAGCATCACCCGGGGGAGTTCGAGGACGAGCACGTCCGATCGTCCGGACGACACCAGCTGGTCGCCGTACACACGACCGAGGGCGGCGTAGACCGGCGGAAGCAGGTAGAAGATGCCGAGGAAGGCGAGCACCACCACCGTCGTACGACGCGCTGCTCGGCCGTCGGGGTTGGTGTAGAAACGGACCACCACGTGCGGCAGGCCCATGGTGCCGAGGAACAGCGCGATGATCAGCGAGTACGTCGTGTAGAGCCCCAGCCCGCCGCCACCGGCGACCGGCACCGACCAGCCACCGTCGGCCATCGAGCTGCCGGGGCGGCCGTCGCCCCACCAGACCGCGAGCAGCACGGCCGCGGGGATGAGCAGCGCGGTGAGCTTCAGCCAGTACTGGAAGGCCTGGACGAAGGTGATCGAGCGCATTCCGCCCGACGTCACGTTGGCGAGGACGACGCCGCCGACCACCACGGGGCCGACCCATTCGGGCGCGCCGATCGCGGCGTGCAGGGTGATCCCGGCCCCCTCGAACTGCGGCAGCAGGTAGAGCCAGCCCACGCCGACGACGAGCAGCGAGCAGGCGGCCCGCACGGTGCGCGAGCCCAAGCGGGCCTCGGCGAAGTCGGGGAGCGTGTAGGCACCGGACCGGCGCAGGGGAGCGGCGACGAGGACGAGCAGGACGAGGTAGCCAGCGGTCCAGCCGACCGGGTACCAGAGCATCTCCGCGCCGCCGATCAGCAGCAGTCCCGCGATGCCGAGGAAGGACGCCGCGGAGAGGTACTCACCGCCGATCGCCGAGGCGTTCAGTCGCGGCCGCACCGTGCGCGACGCCACGAAGAAGTCGCTCGTGGTGCGGGAGAAGCGCAGTCCCCAGGTGCCGATCGCCAGGGTCACCAGCGAGACGAGTACGACGGCGACGAGGCCGGGTACGGCGGCGGTGTCCACCTTCAGGCCCCCTCGGCGTCGCTGTTCGCGTCGGTGTCCTGGTCGTTGTCCTCGTGGCCGCTGACCAGGTCGGCGAACACCCGCTCGTTGCGCTCGGCCCGCCGGACGTAGCGCCAGCCGAGCAGCAGCAGGAACGGGTAGACGACGACGCCGAGCGCCAGCCAGGCCACCGGGATGCCGAGCAGTCGCCGGTCCGCGAGCGAGGG
>JAKFEI010000451.1:0-3608 GCA_036675765.1 Nocardioides sp.
TCGCCGTTCCTGCTGAAGCTGAACGCCGGCGACCAGACCCCCGGCTCGGTCAGCTACACCCAGATCACCACGAAGTACGACGAGGTGGTCGTGCCGCACACCAATGGCTACCTCGCGGCCGGTCCGCTGACGACCAACGTCACGATCCAGACCAGGTGCCGGTGGTCCATCTCGGAGCACGTCCTGATCCCTACCGACCGGGCGACGATCAGCTACACGCTCAACGCGCTGACCCGCCCCGGTCCGGCGCTCGCGACGTTCACTCCGACCTGCTGAGACCTCGATGGTCGCCTCCGCCGCGACCCGCTAGAATGAGAACACGTTCTAGTTCAGGAGTGCCATGACCGCCACCCCCGTCAGCCCCGTCATTGAGGGCTGGTTCACCACGGGCGCGGAGCCCCGGCTGCTCGCCTCGCGGTGCACCAGCTGCAGCAACGTGGTGTTCCCGCCGGTGTCCTCCGAGGCGAGCGCAGCGGCGTTCTACTGCCGCAACCCTGCCTGCGACGGGGAGCAGTACGACGCCGTCGAGCTCTCGCCCCGCGGCACGGTCTGGTCCTACACCGACGCGCAGTACCAGCCGCCGGCGCCGTACGTCCCCGCCAGCGACCCGTACCAGCCGTTCGCACTGGCCGCCGTCGAGCTGCCCGAAGGCCTCGTGATCCTCGGCCAGGTGGCCGACGGGTACGGCGTCGCCGACCTCGCCGTCGGGGCAGAGGTCGAGCTCGTGGTCGAGACCCTGCACTCCGACGAGACCGGGGAACGCACCATCTACCGCTGGAAGCCGGTGGGTTTCGAGGCTCGCTCCGCTCGCACCTCAACCACCGAGGAGGCCTGATGTCTGTCGTGATCGCCGGTGCCGGCATGCACCCCTGGGGCAAGTGGGGCAAGAACTTCGTCGAGTACGGCGTGCACGCAGCCCGGGCCGCCCTGGACGACGCCGGTGTCGCGTGGGCCGACGTCGACTTCGTCGTCGGTGGCGAGACCGTCCGCAACGGATACGCCGGGTACGTCGCCGGATCGACCTTCGCGCAGGCACTGGGCTGGAACGGTGCGCGGATCGCGACGTCGTACGCCGCTTGCGCCACCGGCGCCCAGGCCATCGACACCGCGCGTACCCGGATCATGGCCGGGCTGTGCGAAGTCGCGCTGGTGGTCGGTGCCGACACCACGCCCAAGGGCTTCCTCGCCCCGAATGCCGGCGAGCGCTGGGACGACCCGGACTGGCTGCGGTTCCGGCTGCTCGGCATGACCAACCCGGCGTACTTCGCGCTGTACGCGCGCCGCCGGATGGACCTGTACGGCGCGACCAGCGAGGACTTCGCCCAGGTCAAGGTCAAGAACGCCCGCCACGGGCTCGAGAACCCGAACGCCCGCTTCCGCAAGGAAGCCACGATCGCCGACGTGCTGGCCTCGCCGGTGGTCTCGGACCCGCTGCACCTGCTCGACATCTGCGCCACGTCCGACGGCGCCGCTGCGGTCGTGCTGGTCAGTGCGGCGTACGCGAAGAAGCACGGCATCGCGTCACCGGTGAAGGTCGCGGCGGTCTCGACCGTCACGCCGACGTTCCCGAACACCGTCATCGACATGCCCCTGCTGTCGACCGATTCGTCGGCGCTCACGGGCGTGCCCGAGCGCACCTTCAAGGAGGCGATCGGCCAGGCCGCCTACGAGGAGGCCGGCATCGGTCCCGAGGACGTCGACGTGGCCGAGGTCTACGACCTCTCCACGGCGCTCGAGCTCGACTGGATCGAGGACCTTCAGCTCTGCAAGCGTGGCGAGGCCGAGGTCCTGCTCCGAGCAGGCGACACCACCATCGGTGGCCGGATCCCGGTCAACCCGTCCGGTGGTCTCGCGTGCTTCGGCGAGGCGGTCCCGGCCCAGGCGATCGCCCAGGTCTGCGAGCTGACCTGGCAGTTGCGCGGTCAGGCGGTCGGTCGTCAGGTCGAGGGCGCGAAGGTCGGCATCACCGCCAACCAGGGCCTGTTCGGCCACGGCTCGTCGGTGCTGCTCACGACCTGAGGGTCGTCGAGTAGCCGAGCCGCCAGGCGAGGCGTATCGAGGCGCTCAGGGAGCAGGCGGCAGGATCCGCCAGATGACGTGCTCGCCGGTGAGGCCCTTGAGCTCGACGGCCTCGAGTTCTTCGAGCCGGACCGCAGCGTCGTCGTCCAGGGCTTCCCGGACGGCGTCGCTGGCCAGGATCTCGTCGCCCTGGGCGAGATCGGCCACCCGTGCGGCCATGGCCACGTTGCGTCCGAAGTAGTCCCCGTCGAGGGCGACCACCTGGCCGGTGTGGATGCCGATCCGGATGTGGATGCCGCCGTACCGACGCAGTGTCGCGTCGCGCGGCAGGTCCCGCTGGATGGCCAGCCCGGCCCGGCAGGCGGCTTCGGCGTCGCGGAAGGTGACCATGTAGCCATCGCCGGCGGTCTTCACGACCTGTCCGCGGTACTGCTCGATACGGGCCCGCAGCACGCGGTCGTGGGCAGCGAGGACCTTCACCCACGCGGCGTCGCCGAGCCGGTCGTTCAGGGGCGTCGAGTCCTTGATGTCGGAGAAGAACAAGGTGACGGTTCCGTCGGACGCGGCCATGTTGAGGATGTCGGCGCGGGCGTCGTCACTGGCCCAGTTCTGCAGGTCCTCGATCGTGCCCTGGATCAGGCCGCTGATGCCGTGCACGCGGACCCGCGACGCAGTCCGCAGCACGCGCCGGACCGTGCGCTCGGCCGAGCTGCTGGGCGGAGGTGGCCGGAGTGCGGCGTCGAGGTCCGACTCCAGCTGGGTGATGTGGTGCTGGGCGTCGGCGAGCTGGGCCTGCAGGCTCGCACGGCCCCGGGCGAACAGGACGACGATGCCGAGCAGCAGCACACAGGCGACGCCAAGGACGATGACCACGTCCGAAGCGTAGAGCGCAGACGGCCGTTGTGTGTCCGCAGTAGCGTGAGATCGTGACCACTTCGGCTTCCGCGACCGCCCCCACGACGGCCCCCACCATTGGCACTGTCGGCGCGCTGCGCGCCTCCGGCCATGTCCAGAAGTCCCTGCGCGTCGAGCTGCGCGAGAACCTCCTCGCCCGGCTCCGCGCCGGGGAGGACCCGTGGCCCGGGCTGCACGGCTTCGAGGACACCGTCATTCCCCAGCTCGAGCGCGCGATCATCGCGGGCCACGACATGGTCCTGCTGGGGGAGCGTGGTCAGGGCAAGACCCGGCTGCTGCGCACCCTGGTCGGGCTGCTCGACGAGTGGACGCCCGTCATCGACGGCGCCGACCTCGGAGAGCACCCGTACGAGCCGATCACGGTGGCCTCCCGGCGCCGTGCCGCCGACCTCGGGGACGCGCTGCCCGTTGCGTGGCGGCACCGCGAGGAGCGGTACGCCGAGAAGCTGGCCACGCCCGACACCAGTGTCGCTGACCTGATCGGTGACGTGGACCCGATGAAGGTCGCCGAGGGGCGGTCGCTGGGTGATCCGGAGACCATCCACTTCGGCCTGATTCCCCGCTCCCACCGGGGGATCGTCGCGATCAACGAGCTGCCCGACCTCGCCGAACGGATCCAGGTCGCGATGCTCAACGTGATGGAGGAGCGCGACATCCAGATCCGCGGCTACGTC
>JAKFEI010000140.1:0-3598 GCA_036675765.1 Nocardioides sp.
GACGGTGATGCCCAGGATCTAGCGGAGCACCTTCCGCACCAGCCGCCAGATCAGCGGCTGCGTGACGATCTTGCGCACGATCGCGCGCAGCCACAGCGGCCGGATGATCGACTTGACGATGCGTGGCAGCAGGCTGTCCGTCCGCACCATCACCAGCTCGAGCTCTTCCTCGACCTTCCGGTTGCGGACCACCGCCGCGGGGTGCCGGATGGGGAGCTCGAGCGGCCGCGCCGGGATCGAGTCCTTCTTCGCGCGGACGTTCGTGGCGCCCTCGCCGTACCCGTCGTTCTCGATCAAGTTGTGGCGCGGCACGGCGGAAAGGCCGTTCTGGTTGATGATCGTGACCCACCAGTGGTGGTCCCAGAAGTACGACGACGGGTCGACGTCGTCCGCGACCTTGGTGAAGTGCCGGCGACCCGCCTCGGAGACCAGGGCGTCGGGGTGCGGCGGCGCGGGCACCGCGCGGTGCGGCGGGATCAGGCGGCCGGGTTCGTCGACGGGGACGTGCTGACGGTCGAAGAGCGCCCGGTGCGCCTGCCAGCGATCGGCCCAGCTCGCCCAGCCCCAGATGCTGGCCCAGGTCGCGAAGTCGTAGCTGTTGTCACCGAAGTAGGACTCGGGCACCTCGTGGGTGTCGCCGGAGATCAGCCAGACGTCCTTGTTGTCCCGGTACCGCTCGAGGAGGTCCTCGCAGTACACGAAGAAGGTGGGGTCGGCGATGCAGTCGTCCTCGAGGAAGATCGCCTCGGGCACCTGGGAGAACACCCAGTCGATCCCGGCCTCGATGTTGGGGTCGAGTCCGCGGTTCGTCTCGGCGAACCGTGGCAGGACCTCACACGGCCAGTCGACCTCGTCGAACAGCGCACGCACCTCGGCGCAGAGCCGCTCGTCGTTCTCGTTCCCGGCCCTCGGCCCGTCGGCGATCACGAACAATTTCTCGGGCTTCGCGCCCCTGATCGAGGCCAGCGTGCGCCGGGTCAGGTCCGGTCGGTTGAACACGAACATGACGACTGGGGTCTGCAACGACACTCCTTGTTGAGCGAGATCTGGCAGTCGCCACCATATCGATCCTGCCGCTGATAGAGTCGCGCCCGCTCGACCAATGGTCACCGAATTCGGCCGCCCCCACGCCGATTTTCGCAGTTTGTGTGGGTGTATTTGTCGCCGTACGTGCGGCAGGCGCCCCATGAGTCCGACAGGAAAAATCACCCACCATGAACGACTTCTGGTACGGCAAGCGCGTCCTCATCACGGGCGGCGACGGCTTCGTCGCCAGCAACCTGACCGAGGCGCTCATCCGCCGCGGCGCCCTCGTCACCATCACCGTGCGGCACAACCGCCCCGTGCCCACCGCTGCCCTTCTGGGCTTCGACGGCCGGCCGGACGTCGAGGTCTGCGAGATGGACGACTTCGCGCAGGTCCAGCGCCTGTGCAACCGCCACCAGATCGACACGATCTTCCACCTCGCGGCCTCGGCCATCGTGGGTGACGCGGCGAACGCTCCGATGAGCACGCTGCACAACAACATCCTGCCGACGATGAACGTGCTCGAGGCCGCGCGCATCAACAACATCCCGCGGGTGCTCATCGCCTCGACCGACAAGTCGTACGGCGACCACGCCGACCTCGACGACCCGGAGCCGCTGCCGTACCGCGAGGGCCACGCGCTGCGCGGCATGGACGTCTACAGCGCCTCGAAGGCCTGCGCCGACATGATCACGCAGACCTACGGGTTCCAGTTCAAGGTGCCCGCCCTGATCGTCCGCAGCTGCAACATCTACGGCTCGGGCGACCTCAACTTCTCGCGCCTGATCCCGCGGACCAGCCTGCGCATGCTCAACGGCAAGGCTCCGGTCATCAACCTGGGCAACGCCGACGTGCTGCGCGAGTACGTCTACATCGACGACCTGGTCGACTCCTACCTCTTCCTCGCCGAGAACGTCGAGCGCCACTACAGCACCGAGATCCCCAGCACCGGTCGCGCGACCTACGGCTGGGCGGCGTACAACGTCGGCAGCTTCACCACCGCTGACGGCAAGGAGCCGCAGGAGTTCAGCAACATCCGCAGCGTGCGCCAGGTCATCGAGCAGATCGGCGGGATGCTCGACAACAAGCTGGAGTCGGTCACCATCCCCAAGCCGGACAACTTCATCGAGATCCCGGACCAGTTCCTGGACTCCTCGAAGCTGCACGACTTCGGCTTCACGCCGAAGATCGACTTCGAAGAGGGCCTGAACCGCACGGTCGAGTGGTACGCCAAGAACCAGGACCTGTTCACCAAGGCCGGCGCGCGGCACGTCCTCGCCGACTGACGCTGCCGGCTGACGGCAGGTCGGGTCGTCACCGCGCGGACAGTGCGGCGGCGACCACGTCCTCCTCGGACAGCAGGACCGTCGCGGCCGCAGGGCCGAGCGGGATGAAGGTGTCGGCGCTGGCGACCCGCGAGAGCCGGCCCCGGTAGCCGTGCTCGAGCAGGCCGGTGACGACCCCTTCGGACACTCCCCCGCTGGCTCGCGTCTCGTCCACCACGAGCACCGCCGGGAAGCCTTCGGCCAGCGTGCGCAACGCGTCGAGGGGCAGCGGCGACAGCCAGCGGAGGTCGACGACCGTGGTCGCGATGCCGTGCTCGCGGAGCTGTTCGCTGGCGCGCAGGCTCATCGGCACGCCGTTGCCGAAGGTCACGAGCAACAGGTCACGACCGTCGCCGTACACACCGACCTCGCCCAGCGGACGCCCGGAACCTTCGCTGGCTGCGTCCGCGAACGGCGACGTCCAGTCACCGTCACCCGGCACCAGGTCGCGGACGTGGTAGAGCGCGATGGGCTCCAGGAACACGCACACCCGCCCGTCCTGGCGAGCCAGCTCCAGGCAGGTGCGCAGCATGCCGGGTGCGTCTGCGGGATGACTGGGCACCGCGAGGACCAGCCCGGGAATGTCGCGCAGGACGGCAACTGAGTTGTCGTTGTGGAAGTGGCCGCCGAACCCGCGCTGGTAGGCGAGCCCGGCCACGCGGACGACCATGCCGTTCTGGTACTGGCCGTTGGAGAAGAACCGGAGCGACGCCGCCTCTCCGCGCAGCTGGTCCTCGGCATTGTGGAGATAGGCGAGGTACTGGATCTCCGGGACCGGGACGAACCCGGCCAGTGCCGAACCGAGCGCCACGCCGAGGATGGTCTGCTCGTCGAGAAGGGTGTCGAAGACCCGCTGGGCGCCGTACCGCTTGCGCAGTCCGCGGGTGACGCCGTACACGCCGCCCTTGACGGCGACGTCCTCACCGAACACCAGCATCTCGGGGTGGGTGGCCAGTAGTTCCGCCAGGGTCTGGTTGATCGACTGGGCGAGGGTCAGCCGGGCGCCGTCGGGCTCGTTCCCGGCAGCCGAGGGGGTGGTGACGGGTGGCGGGACCGCCGGCAGGGCGAGGGGCGCCATCACCTGTGCCCGATCAGCGAGGTGGGGCTCGTCGAGCGCACTCCGTGCCGCGTCCATCACCCGTGTCCGCATGTCTTCGTACGCCGCCAGGACCTCGTCCGGCGTGGCAAGTCCGCCCCTCATCAGGCAACGAGCGGTGGCGAGCAGCGGATCCCGCTCGTAGTCGCTG
>JAKFEI010000260.1:0-3577 GCA_036675765.1 Nocardioides sp.
TGGTGATCCGCTCCGGCACCGGGTTCCGCTTGCCCTCGTCGAACAGCGGCGATCCCGGACCGTCGGTGAGCTTGCCGGCCGCGAAGCTCGCGCCGAGGATCGCGCGGCCGGTGCGGCCCTTCGAGGTCGGCACCCCGGCCAACCGGAGGTACCGGTGGCGCACGTCAATGGACGACTCGAGTTCTTCGCCGACCTCGCCAGCAAGCGCCTGGGCAGCAGCCAGTTGCCGACCGCCGATGATCGCAGTGTTCTCGCGCTCGTCGTCGGTCGGGCCCGTGCCCGGCTGCAGGTCGAGGTTCGGCGAGAGGTCACCGGCGTTGGTCTGGGCGAACGCCGTGACCAACTCGGGCGCGACACCCTGCGGGTCCGTGCCGGACTGCTCCCACGCGTACGCCGCCCACCCCTTGTTGTCGGCGCTGATCAGGCAGTTGCGGTTGGACATCGAGGTGTTGTGCACCCCGAACCAGTTGATGGCTCCGACCAGGTGGCCGTCGCGCTCGAGGCGCAGCAGCGTCGTGGCCGGGTCGATCCCGTCGGGGAACAGCGCCCGCTCGTCGGCCGGGTCGCGGTCGAAGGCAGCCCGCGCACGGTTGGCGCTCGCGTCGGTCAGCGTGCCGCGGGCCAGGACGGCGGTCGTGGGTGCGACATCAGCGTCCGCACGCACGATCGCCTCCACGACGCCGTCCACCAGGCGCTGGAAGGTGCGACCGTGGTGGCCCGCGGTGGTGATGTTGTAGAGCAGGTCGTGCCCGTGACCGCCGGGTCCACAGTGCGTGTGCGTGGCGGTGAGGACGACATTGCCCGGGCCATAGGTGTCGCCGAACCGCTCGCGCAGTCGCGCATGGACGGCAGCGACGCCGGCCTGGAAGAACATGCCGATGTCGGCGACGACGAAGGCCACCCGCCGGGTGCCGTCATCGAGCACGAAGGCGCGGGCGTACTGCCGCGAGAGGATCCCGTTGCTGCGCTGGTCGGGCATTCCGTAGCCCATCATCCCGACGCCCCACGGCTCGCCCGTCACGTCGGCGATCCCTCGCCCGATCAGCCATCCGTTGCTCACGAGCGGACGCTATCGGACCCTCCCCGCCAGGTTGATTGATATCAATCAACCTCCCGAAAGGGGGTCACGCGCGACCAGTGGACACCCGCCGTCGATCGGCCGATCATCAGCAGATGGCCCTCTTCGCGGTCTCCGCCACCGCCTACGCCCGGTTCATGGGCCGGTTCTCCAGCCCGTTGGGGCCGCCGTTCGCCGACCTCGGGCTGGCGGGAGCGGACACCTCCGGGCGCGTCCTGGACGTCGGGTGCGGGCCGGGCATGCTCACCACCGAGCTGGCCCGCCGCCAGGGCGCCGCGAACGTCGCAGCCGTCGACCCGGTGGAGACCTTCGTCCGCGCGACCGCCGAGGCCGTCCCCGGCGCCGACGTACGGATCGCGACAGCAGAGAAGCTGCCCTTCCCCGACGCCACCTTCGACGCGACCCTGGCCCAGCTGGTCGTCCACTTCATGCGCGATCCTGCCGCCGGCATCGCCGAGATGGCACGAGTCACCCGACCCGGTGGCCGGGTCAGTGCGTGCGTCTGGGACCACGCCGGCGGCACCGGTCCCCTGACGTCGTTCTGGGAGGTCGCGAAGCGCGCGGACCCGACGACGGCCGACGAGGGCGACCTGCCCGGCACCGCGTCGGGACAGCTCGCCGCCCTGCTCGACGGCGCCTCACTCCGCGACGTCGTCGAGAGGTCGCTGGACGTCGAAGTCGCGTTCGCGACGTTCGACGAGTGGTGGGAGCCCTTCACCCTCGGCGTCGGACCGGCGGGCCAGCACGTCGCGAACCTCGACGAGAACGGGCAGGCCCGGTTGGTGGAGATGCTCCGCGCAGAGCTCGGCGACGGCCCGTTCACGGTCCGGGCCAGCGCGTGGACGGCGACCGGACTCCGCTGAGACGAACGCCTACAACCGCTTGCGTACGACGTCGCGCAGCGCCTGCTCGGGATCGACACCCGCCGCGCGCGACTCGGCCACCAGCGCCAGCAGGCGTTCTCCGATGTCCTCGGCGGCCGGATCGACATCGGCCGGCTCGCCCTCACGGGCCAGCCGTTCGAGCACCTTGTCGGCGTACAACAACGCGGGGAGGGCGGACGGGAGCCCGTGATCGATGCTTCCAGGGCCGTCGAGCTTGTCGAGACGCTCGGTCGCCTTCACCTGCTGCCAGAGGTCGTTGACCGCCTCAGCGTCCAGCGTCGTGTCGTCGCGCCCCGGCGCGAACACGTGTGGGTTGCGTCGCCGCATCTTGGCGGTGATGCCCTCGGCGACATCGGCCAGGTCGAAGTCGCCACGCTCCTCCGCGATCACGGCATGGAAGACCACCTGGAGCAGCACGTCGCCGAGCTCCTCGGCCAGGTGCGACCAGTCCCCCGACACCTCACCGGCGTCGATCGCGTCGACCGTCTCGTAGGTCTCCTCGAGGAGGTACCGGACCAGCGAGCGGTGGGTCTGCTCCTGCTTCCACGGGCATTCAGCCCGCAACCGGCGCATCACGGCCACGAACTCGGCAACGGCCGAGGAGGAGTCCGGGCCGGCCGTCACGGTCAGGCTCCCGGCACCGGGGGCGCCGGCGGGGTCTCCGGTCCGCAGCGCTGGTCGACAGGAAGCGCATTGACCTGTTCGGCCGTCAGCTTGCTGGTGTCGACCACCGAACCGGCTTCTCGGCTGACCGGGATCGAGAGCGCGTCGCCGTCGAAGTAGCCGGTCTCGGGGTTGTACTCGCCGAACACCGGGTTCAGCTCCGGCTCGTGCTCCGCCAGCCAGTCGTCGGCGATCGAGACACCGACGTTGATGGCCTGCTCTCCGGACACGGTCTGACCGGTCTCCTCCAGCACGCTCGCGGCGCCGACCTTCTCGGCGGTCGCCGACAGCCGCAGCTGCACCCAGGTCAGCCATTCGAACGAGTCGTAGTTGTCGTCGTCGACCTCGCCCAGCTCCATCCACAGTCCTTCGACTGTCGAGCGGTCGATCGCCTCGGGCGGCAGCGACAGGCCCATCTCCGTGGCGAGGGTGTCGATGGCGACCGCTCGCGTCCAGCCCTGGGCGAACTGACCGCGCACCAGCGCCGTCGGGACGGCGGAGAACTGCTTGTTGGTGGTGAGCAGGTCGCAGTAGTCCTCGACGGCCTGGTCGACCTGGCGCAGTTCGAGGGTCTGGCCATCCACCTCGGCGGCCACGCCCGGCCGGGCACCGTCGTCGGTCAGGCCACAGCCGGCCGCCATCAACGCCACCGCTGCGAGGGCAGCAGCCGTCCGGAAGGTCACTGGGCTGGGAGGACGCACGCTTACTCCTTGGGATCGATGACCGAGTCGATGACCAGTCGAGCCCATTCAAGCAGGGCGATCCCCTCGAGCGGGCGCCCCGTCTGCCCGGGAGTGCCGGGGCGTGGCACGAGGATCGTCTCCAGCTGGCTCTTGACGATCGACTTCGGGAACATCCGGTTCAGCCGGATCGTCCGTGACTCCGGGAGTACGACGGGCGCGAACCGCACGTTCTTGCCGACCGTCGAGATCTCGCGGATGCCGGCGGCGCG
>JAKFEI010000333.1:0-3551 GCA_036675765.1 Nocardioides sp.
GCGTCCACAACATCCACCGTGCCGTCGAGGTCGGTTCGGTGGACGAGGTGATCGCGGCCAGCGACCTGCGCCCGAAGGTGATCGAGTCGATCGAGCGCGGTCTCACACAGGGGTGATCGGGAGGGAGCGCCGGGGCTCGAACGCGAACGTGGCCCCGGTGCTGAACCGGGTCACGGCCACTTCGTCCGCCTCGGGAGTCGCCTCGTCCCGTCGTACGACGGTGAGGCGCCAGCCAGCGTCCGCGGAGCCCAGTGCCTCCACCTCGACGTCGAGGTGCGGGTCGATCGCCCGCACGATCGCCTGCAACGGAGCAGTCCGACCGGGGCCGCACAGCGAGATCCAGGCAGCGTCCTGGTGGGCGGCTGATGACCGCACCGTGACGGTGTCGTCGGTGACATCTGCCGTCACATAGGCAGCCGGGTTGAGCAGCGGGTGGATGGCCAGCAGCCTGGCGGCGTCCTTCACGCCCAACGCCCGGGCCAGCCGGTCCGCACCGATCCCGGCGACGCCGACGAGTTGCTTGGTGCGGAGCTTCTCCAGCTCGGCCCCGGTCTCGACGCGTTCCGCGACGGCCAGCGCGAAGGCGCGGTCGAGCAGGTGCATCTGCAGGCAGACCTCGTCGGCGATCCGGACCAGCGCCGACTTCGAGAACGCGGCGAAGTCGATGTCGGACAGCAACGGTCCGCTGTAGTCGGCCAGTCCGTCGTCAGAGGCATCGATCGGATCGAGAGCCAGCGTTGCGGCCAGCGAGCGCTCGTTGACCTCGAGCGCCGGGATCGCCTGGGCCTCGGGGTGTGACTCGTCGATGATGACGCTCCACGCGCAGTGCGGGCTGGCCCCGCCGGCGATGGCTGCAGGGGAGCGGGGCGGCCGGTGGATCGGCCGGATCTGCGCCTTCGGGTGCGAGGCGACCGCGGTCGCGTCGAAGGTGGGGTCCTCGATGTCGTGGCACATGGAGCGGACGTAGTCCTCGCCCATCGGCTCGACGTCCATCAACGCACCACAGTGGTCGAGGTGGAACTCGCCGTGCCACGGGTCGTGCACCGTGTAGCGGAAGTCCATGAACTGCGGGGGAGCGCCGATGTCGAGCTGCAGCCCCTTGAAGATCGTCACGACGTCGCCCTGGCCGGGCACCTCGGGCGCGTAGCCGAGCGCCGCCTGCATCCGGCGCGTGTAGATCGGGCTCGACGCCGCCCACTCCTCGATCGCGACCTGCGCCATCTCCTCACGACCGAACGCCGCGATGCACCAGGCCATGCCGGATCGGTCGATCAACTGCCCCATCAGGAGCAGCTCGGGCACGAGGACCGCGAGCTCGGCCCGGCTCAGGTCGGCGTACCGGCTCGGAGTGCGGTTCCCCAACCGTTCTTGTCCCGAATCGCCGCCGTCGCCGACGAATTCGGTTGGTGAGTCGCTCACCCGAGACCCAGCCGGCCGGCGAGCTTGTCGAGGTACTTCATGACGGCTGTCTCGTCGGAGTCCGGGACACCCCAGATCAGCTCGGAGGCACCGGCGGCCATCCAGTCGGCGAAGTCCTCGGCCTCGGGCTTCTTCGCTACCAGGATCCGCACGTCCGGCTGGCCGTCGCGGCCCGCGTCGGCCCACGCCTTGCGGAGCTTGTCGGCGTTGGCCGCCACGTCGCTGGTCGTGGGCGTGGTCATCCAGCCGTCCGCGTGCGCGGCGATCCAGGCGAAGGTCTTCGGGCCGGCACCGGCGCCGATGATCACGGGGATCTGGCCCTGCGGGGGCTTGGGGTAGGCCCAGCTCGGTCCGAACGAGACGAACTCGCCGTCGTACGACGCCTCTTCCTGGGTCCAGAGCGCGCGCATCGCCTCGAGGTACTCCTTGAGGACGGTACGACGCTTCTCGGCGGGCACGTGGTGGTCGGTCAGCTCGTCGGTGTTCCAGCCGAAGCCGGCGCCGATGGTGACCCGGCCGCCGGAGAGGTGGTCGAGCGTGGCGAGGGTCTTGGCCAGGGTGATCGGGTCGGACTCGACCGGGAGCGAGACCGCGGTGGACAGGCCGATCTTCGTGGTGACGGCGGCGCAGGTGGCCAGCGAGACCCACGGGTCGAGGGTGCGCAGGTAGCGGTCGTCGGGGAGGTCCTCACCGCCCGTCGGGTGGAGCGCGTCGCGCCGGACGGGGATGTGGGTGTGCTCGGGCACGTAGATCGTGTCGAAGCCCCGTTCCTCGGCGGCTCGGGCGAGATCGGCCGGCGTGATGCCGCGGTCGGAGGTGAAGAGGACGATGCCGTTGCGCATGCGTCCACAATAAGAACACGTTCTAGAAATGTCTTGCATCAACCGAAATCGTCTCCTATGTTGGACACATGTCCAGTCAGGTGTTCGAAACCCCGCGGCAGGGGCTCAACCCGCGTCAGGCGGAGACGGTCGAGCGACTGCTCGCGGCCGGGCTCGAGGAACTGCGAGCGGTCGGCCATGAGGCGTTGACCGTGCGCACGGTGGCCCAGCGAGCGGGGGTCTCGACCGCGACGGCGTACACCTATCTCGCCTCGAAGAACCACCTCTTCGCCGAGCTGTTCTGGCGACACCTCGCCGAGCAGGCGGCGCAGCCGCACCTCGCTGGCGACGCGCCGGTACAGCGTCTCCAGCGCACGATGCGAGGGCTGACCGCACGCATCGTCGAGGAGCCGGAGCTCGCCGCCGCGGTCACGCCCGCGTTGCTGGGCACCGACCCCGACGTGGCCCGCCTTCGCCTCAAGATCGGTGGCGAGTTCCTCGCCCGGTTCGACGAGGCGCTGCGCGACCCCGACCGTCCGGCCGCACCCGCCGACCCGGACGTGCTCGAGGTGCTGGTGCTGACCTTCTCCGGCGCGCTGCTCCAGGCCGGCATGGGCCTGATGACCTACGACCAGATCGCGGACCGGCTCGCCTCGGCTGTCGACGTCATCCTGCGAGGCAACTGATGACCTCCACCAGCCCGGCCACGGCAGGACCGCTGCTGTTCGACCCGTACGACTACGACTTCCACGAGGACCCGTACCCGATGTACCGGCGCCTGCGGGACGAGGCGCCCGTCCACCACGCGATCGGTGACGACATCTGGGTGATCTCACGGCACGCCGACGTCTTCGAGGCCCTGCGCAACGACGAGGTCTTCTCCAACCGGATGGGCGTCTCGCTCGACGCCACGGCCTGGAGTCCCGACGCGCACCGCGTGATGTCGTTCCTGGGGCTCGACGGCGCCGAGCAGTCCCGGGTCCGCAAGCTCGTGTCGGCGGCCTTCACGCCGCGGCGGGTGCGGGAGCTGACGCCGGAGGTCGAGGCCCTCGCCGAGCGCTACCTCGCCTCGATGCTCGCCATCAACGCCGAGGCAGGCGAGGCCGACTGGATCAAGGACTTCGCCGGCAAGCTCCCCATGGACGTCATCTCCGAGATGATGGGGGTGCCGGTCCCCGACCGTGACGAGGTACGACGTCTCGCGGACCTCGTCGTGCACCGCGAGGACGGCGTCCGGGACGTGCCCGAGGCCGGCATGCTCGCGTCGGTCGAGCTGATGACCTACTACGCCGACATGGTCAAGCAGCGCCG
>JAKFEI010000119.1:0-3543 GCA_036675765.1 Nocardioides sp.
GTGTATCCGGCCGCCGTGTCGATCGTGGTGCCACCGGCCTCGACGTACGCGGACAGCTGGTCCCGCGCTTCGTGCTCGTCCGTGTCCTTGCCCCACGTCATCGAGCCCAGGGCGAGCCGCGACACCTGGAGTCCGCTGGCGCCGACGTACCGCTGCTGCATGACGGACAAGGTATCCGGCCAGCCGAGGGTCGCGTGCTCGGGCACGCCGAGAGATACCTAGGATGCTGCGTTGTGGCGGACTTCCTGCAAGCGGTGTTCCTCGGTGTCCTCCAGGGGCTCACCGAATTCCTGCCGATCTCGAGCAGCGCGCACCTGCGCTTCTTCCCGGAGCTCTTCGGTTGGGGAGACCCGGGCGCAGCCTTCACCGCCGTGATCCAGATCGGTACCGAACTGGCCGTCCTGCTCTACTTCCGCAAGGACATCTGGCGGATCGCGAAGGCGTGGACGCTGTCGCTGTTCAAGCCGGAGTACCGCGGAGCTCTCGACGCCCGGATGGGTTGGTACATCATCGTCGGGTCCATGCCGATCGTGGTTCTCGGCATCCTGCTCAAGGACATCATCGAGAAGGACTTCCGCAACCTCTGGATCATCGGCTGCGCGCTGATCGTGATGGGCCTGGTGCTCGGGTTCGCCGACCGGATCGGCAAGACCGATCGCCAGATCAAGCAGATGACGCTGCGCGACGCGGGCCTGATGGGTGGCGCGCAGGCGCTGGCCCTGATCCCTGGCGTCTCCCGCTCCGGCGCCACGCTGTCGATGGGTCGCCTGCTCGGCTACGACCGCGAGGCGGCCACCCGGTTCGCCTTCCTGCTCGCCATCCCGGCGGTGGTCGGGGCGGGGCTGTTCGAGCTCAAGGAGATCTCGGACGTCGGCAAGGCCCACCCGGGCGAGGCCGACTACGGCTGGGGCCCGACGATCACCGCGCTCGTCGTCTCGTTCGTCGTCGGGTACGCCGCCATCGCCTGGCTGCTGCGCTACGTCAGCAAGAACTCCTACACGCCGTTCGTGGTCTACCGCGTGCTGCTGGGCACCGCGGTGCTCGTGCTGCTCGGCGCGGGTGTCGTCAACGCCTGAGAGCCGGTCGGGGACCGTCAGAGCCAGCCGGAGCGCTTGAAGAACAGGAACAGCGCGAATGACACGCCGAACATGAGCGCCAGGGCGAACGGATAGCCCATCAGCCAGTGCAGCTCCGGCATGTGGTCGAAGTTCATGCCGTAGACACCAGCGATCAGCGTCGGTACGGCTGCCAGCCCGATCCCCGCGGAGATCTTGCGCATGTCGTCGTTCTGCTGGACCGCGACCCGGGCCAGGTGGGCGTCGAAGGCGGTCGACAGCAGTCCGTCGAGGGTGTCGATCTCGTCCGCGGCCTGCTGCAGGTGGTCGCTGACGTCGCGGAAGAAGGGCGCTGACTCGGGCTCGATCAACGCCACCGCGCCGGCGGTGAAGCGCCGCATCGGCTCCCGCAGCGGGAGCACCGCTCGTCGTACCTCGGAAAGCTCTCGCTTGAGGATGTAGATCCGGTTGGCGTCGCTGGTGCGGTTGTTGGAGAAGACGGAGGTCTCCACCTCGTCGACGTCGGTCTGCAGTTCCGCGACGACACCGGTGTAGCCGTCCACCACGGCGTCACAGACGGCGTAGACGACCGCGGACGGACCGTGGTCGAGCACCGCCTGCTTCTGCTCGAGGGCGCGACGAGCGTCGCTGAGCGAGGAACCACGACCGTGGCGCACGGTGATCACGAAGTCGGGGCCGATGAACATGTTGATCTCGCCGGTCTCGACGGCGTCGTCCTCGTCGACGTACCAGAGCGTCTTGAGGACCAGGAAGAGGCTGGACTCGTACTGCTCCAGCTTGGGGCGCTGGTGGGCCACGACCGCATCCTCGACGGCGAGCGGGTGCAGTCCGAACGCGTCGGCGATCTCGGCCAGCTCGATGTGGCTGGGTTCGTACAGACCCACCCAGACGAAGTCGTGTTCGTTCTGTGCGGCCTCGCGGAGCGCCTGGTAGTCGTGCGGGGTGCACTCGACCGGCACCCGCTGCCCGTGGCGGTAGACGGCGCTGTCGACGATCACCGTTGAAACCTATCGGTGGTTGAGGTGCGAGCGCAGCGAGCCTCGAAACCTGGCTAGGCTCGCCCGCATGGCCACCCTGCTGCTCGTCCGCCACGGGCGCACCACCGCCAACGCGTCCGGCGTGCTGGCCGGGCGCACGCCCGGGGTCGTGCTGGACGACAGGGGCGTCGAGCAGGTCGCTGCAGCAGGCGCACGCATCGCGGCAGTGCCCGTTGTCCGGCTGGTCACCAGCCCCCAGGAGCGTTGCCGCCAGACCGCTGCAGCGGTCGGTGCAGCCCAGAAGGCGGCCGGACACCCGACGACCCGCGCCCGGACCGAGCGCGCGCTGGCCGAGTGCGACTACGGCGACTGGCAGGGCCAGGCGATCAAGGTCCTCCTCAAGGAACCGCTGTGGCGCACCGTGCAGCAACAGCCGTCCGCCGTGACCTTCCCGGGCGGCGAGTCGATGGTCGCGATGCAGCACCGGGCCGTTTCCGCCGTACGACGACTGGACGCCGAGGTGACCGAACTGCACGGTGCCCATGCGGTCTGGGTGGCGGTCAGTCATGGCGACATCATCAAGTCCCTGCTCGCCGACGCCCTCGGCATGCACCTGGACCTCTTCCAGCGGATCAACGTCGACCCGGCGTCGATCTCTGTCATCCGCTTCGGCCCCGACCGGCCCCACGTGCTGGCGACCAACACCCACGGAGGCGACCTCTCGTGGCTGGCAGCACCCCCCGCGAAGGATGCAGGTGGCGCGTCGGGAGCAGTCGTCGGCGGCGGCGCGGGCCCGTCGTGACCAGGCCTCGCTAGGGTTCTTCCATGCCGATCGTTCACTCCTTCGACCCGCCCGAGCGCTTCGTCGCCGGCACGGTGGGCGAGCCCGGCAGTCGCACCTTCTTCATCCAGGCGGTCAAGGGGAAGCAGATCGTCTCGGTCGCACTGGAGAAGCAGCAGGTGGAAGCGCTGGCGCAGCGCGTCGACGAGCTGCTCGACGAGGTGATCGCTGACGGCACCGCCCGGGTCGTCGTACCGGCGGTCGCTCCGCTGGCCCTGGTCGACGACGCGCCCCTGGCCCTGCCCATCGAGGAGGAGTTCCGCGCCGGGACCATGACCCTGTCGTGGGACCCCGAGGACGAGCGCGTCGTGATCGAGGTGTTCCCGATCGGCGAGGAACCAGCCGAGCTCGCCGACGGCGAGGACCCCGCCGAGATGCTGCTGGTCCGCCTCGAGCCCGGCCAGGCGCGCGCCTTCGTGCAACGGGCGGAGTCGATCATCGGCGCCGGCCGCCCGTCGTGCCCGTTCTGCGGCCACCCGATCGACCCCGACGGCCACCTGTGTGTGCGGGCCAACGGGTTCAAGCGACGCGACCCCTGATCCGGCGCCGTGGGTGACCTGACGATCAAGGGCCGGATCATGCCGGCCTCGAACGCGACGTTCCTCGGGGATCTCGACGGCCGTGAGGTCGTCTACAAGCCGGTCGCGGG
>JAKFEI010000278.1:0-3523 GCA_036675765.1 Nocardioides sp.
CTCGATGACCATGTATCCCGGAATCTAGAACTTTCGCTAGACATAGCAAGAGAGACGAATCGTGACTGAGACTCCCACTCCCCTCGGCGGCCGCATCGAGCCGATCGAGCTGCAGACCTCCATGCAGCGCGCCTACATCGACTACGCCATGGCCGTCATCGTCGGCCGGGCACTGCCCGATGTGCGCGACGGCCTCAAGCCCGTGCACCGCCGCGTCCTCTACGCCATGTACGACGGCGGGTACCGCCCCGACCGCGGCTTCTCCAAGTGCTCGCGCGTCGTCGGTGACGTCATGGGCCAGTACCACCCGCACGGCGACACGGCGATCTACGACACCCTCGTCCGGCTTGCCCAGCCGTGGGTGATGCGCGCGCCGCTCATCAACGGCCAGGGCAACTTCGGTTCGCCGGGCAACGACTCCGCCGCAGCCATGCGGTACACCGAGTGCCGGATGGCGCCGCTCGCGCTGGAGATGGTCCGCGACATCGAGAAGGAGACCGTCGACTTCCAGCCGAACTACGACGGCCGTTCCGCCGAGCCCGTCGTCCTGCCGGCCCGCTTCCCGAACCTGCTGGTCAACGGCTCGGCCGGCATCGCGGTCGGTATGGCCACCAGCATCCCGCCGCACAACCTGCGCGAGGTCGCGGCCGGCGCGACCTGGGCGCTCGAGCACCCGGACGCCACCCGTGAGGAGCTCCAGGAAGCGCTGCTGGAGCGGATCAAGGGCCCTGATTTCCCCAACGGTGCGCTGATCGTCGGCACCACCGGCATCGAGCAGGCGTACCGCACCGGTCGTGGCTCGATCACCCAGCGTGCGGTGATCGAGGTCGACGAGGACAACAAGGGCCGGACCTGCCTGGTCATCACCGAGCTGCCCTACATGGTCAACCCGGACAACCTGGCGCTGAAGATCGCCGAGCTCGCCGACTCCGGCAAGGTGCAGGGCATCAGCGATGTCCGCGACGACACCTCGGACCGCACCGGCCAGCGCCTGGTGATCGTGCTCAAGCGCGACGCCGTCGCCCGCGTCGTGCTGAACAACCTGCTGAAGCACACCGAGCTGCAGACCAACTTCAGCGCCAACATGCTGGCGCTGGTCGACGGCGTGCCGCGCACGCTGACGATCGACCAGTTCATCAGCAACTGGGTGACGCACCAGATCGAGGTCATCCGACGTCGTACGGAGTACGAGCTCCGCAAGGCCGAGGAGCGCGCCCACATCCTGCGCGGACTCGTCAAGGCGCTCGACATGCTCGACGAGGTGATCGCCCTCATCCGGCGCTCCCCCGACGCCAACGAGGCCCGCACCGGCCTGATGGCGCTGCTCGACGTCGACGAGGTCCAGGCCGAGGCGATCCTCGGCATGCAGCTGCGCCAGCTGGCCGCACTGCAGCGCCAGAAGATCATCGACGACCTGGCCGAGATCGAGATCGAGATCGCCGACTACAAGGACATCCTCGCCAACGTCAGCCGCCAGCGGCAGATCGTCATCGACGAGCTCGGCGAGATCGTCGAGAAGTACGGCAACGACCGCCGTTCGCAGATCATCGCGGCCGACGGCGACCTGTCGATGGAGGACCTGATCCCCGACGAGGAGCTCGTCGTCTCCATCACCCGCGGCGGCTACGCCAAGCGGACCCTCGCCAGCCAGTACCGCACCCAGAAGCGCGGTGGCAAGGGCGTTCGTGGTGCCTCGCTGCGCGGTGACGACGTGGTCGAGCACTTCATCTCGACGACCAACCACCACTGGCTGCTGTTCTTCACGACTGCCGGCCGGGTCTACCGCACCAAGGCGTACAACCTGCCCGAGGCGTCGCGTGACGCCAAGGGCGGCCACGTCGCCGGACTGCTGTCGTTCCAGCCGGACGAGTCGATCGCCCAGGTGCTGGCGATCCGGGACTACGAGCAGGCGCCGTACCTCGTCCTCGCGACGCGACGCGGCCTGGTCAAGAAGACCCGACTCGGCGACTACAACAGCCCCCGCCAGGCCGGCGTCATCGCGATCAACTTCCGCGAGGACGACGACGAGCTGATCGGTGCCGAGCTGGTCAACAGCGAGGACCACATCCTGCTGGTGTCCCGCAAGGGACAGGCGATCCGCTTCCCTGCGGACGACTCGCAGCTGCGACCGATGGGCCGGGCCACCTCCGGTGTCACGGGCATGAAGTTCCGCGCCGGTGATGCACTGCTGTCCATGGCGGTGATCCGGGCGGCCGACGTGGCGCACGAGGAGTCCGACGCCGACGTCCAGTACGTCTTCACGATCACCGACGCCGGCAAGGCCAAGCGGACCCGGATCTCCGAGTACCGCCTCCAGTCGCGCGGTGGCCTCGGCATCAAGGCGATGACCCTGACCAACGAGGACCGCGGTTCGCTGGTCGGCGCGTTCATCGTGATCGACGGCGACGAGATCCTCTCCATCACCGCCACCGGCCAGGTCGTGCGCAGCCCGATCAACGAGGACTTCCGGGTCACGGGTCGGTCCACGCAGGGCGTCAACTTCGTCACCCCGAAGAAGGGCGACTCGGTTGCGGTCGTCGCTCGATCGGTCGAGGCGAAGGAGCTGGACGAGGAGGGTGCAGGCGAGGAGGCCGACGCCTCCGCGCCCGCGACGGAATCGCCCGATCAGGCTCCGGATGCCACAATCGAAGGATCCGAATCCGGAGAGAGTGAGAGCTGATGACCGAGCGCATCGATGACACGGCGAGCCGTACCGCCTTCGCAGCGGCGCCGGCCGCAGGTCAGTCGGCGCGCGCTCCGATGCCGCAGGCGGCTCCGGCCGCCGCGGCCGCGGCACGGGGTCGTGCGCCGCGTCGCGCACGGCTGCGCCTGACCCGGATCGACCCCTGGTCGGTCATGAAGACGGCGTTCCTGTTGTCGATCGCGTTCGCCGTCGTCACCGTGGTCTCGGTGGCGATGGTGTGGCAGGTCCTCGGCGCCGCGGGCGTCTGGGACTCGATCAACTCCACGATCCAGGAGAGCATCGGCGGCGAGGACGTCGCCGGTTTCCGGATCGAGGACTACGTCGGCACCAGCCGCGTGCTCGGCTTCACGATGCTCGTGGCAGCCATCGACGTCGTACTCATCACCGCGACGGCGACGCTCACCGCGTTCCTCTACAACATGGCCGCAGCCCTGTTGGGCGGCATCGAGATCACCCTCGCCGAAGACCCGCACTGACCCGCAACCGGTGGTTGAGGTGCGAAGCGCAGCGAGCTCTTTCCGGTGGTTGAGGTGCGAGCGAAGCGAGCCTCGAAACCCCGCGTTTTGTTCGGTGATCCAGTGCTCCGGTAAGGTTCCTTCTCGGTCTGCTGCAGAGGGGCTTCCACCCAGAAGCAGCAGGCCACCCGGGCCTATAGCTCAGACGGTTAGAGCACCACACTGATAATGTGGGGGTCAGAGGTTCAAGTCCTCTTAGGCCCACAAGTTGCCCCGGCTGCGGACACGCAGACCGGGGCTTCTTCGAAGAAGGAGTGGACCAGTGAAGAAGCTGATTCTCGCAGCGCTTGCCGCTGCCGGAGCC
>JAKFEI010000207.1:0-3522 GCA_036675765.1 Nocardioides sp.
GCGAGCCAGATCTCGTCGGAGGCCACCCGGTGCCACGCCGACGACTCCCCCGCCGGCAGCAGGAAGTAGATCAACGTCGCCGTCGGCCGCACCCGCCCGTCGGGCAAGGTCACCGTCTCCGGCGACACCCACGTCTGCCGGTACCACCCACCCTCCGGGTGCGGCTCCAGGTCGAACGTCGTGGCCAGCTCCGGTCGCTCCATGCCCCCAAGTCTGCCGGGTGGTCTCGAGACGGTTGCTGCGCAACCTCCTCGACCAACGAGCCCACCCAAGCCACCCAACCAACCAGGCCGAGTCGTCGGGACCTGGGGCCCGACGACGCACACGCCAAGAATGGCCAAGAAAAGGTGAAGGGCCCTCGTGAGTATGAGTCACAAGGGCCCTTCGGTTGATCGGTACTGGTGACGCTCCCGATCGATCTCCTTCTGCATCCGATCCCACTCGCCTCGTCACCCGGCTCGTGCGGCCAGCGTCCCCGTGAGGGGCCGCCTCACCTTCACCCCGAAGGGTTCCGGTAGGGCCGTCTGGATCTTTGCCTTCCGGCGATCCCGCTCTCCCGGAGGAGTGCGTGGGAGAAGTTCTACGCCCGTCCAGACAACCTTGGCAAGGGGTTTCCTCCCGGTTTCTCCATTGTTTTTCGTCCTCCACCGGTTGTCGGCGTGTCGTCCACAGACACGCCCGGCGCCCTCCACAGAAACGCCGCGTTCCTCCCCAGACCGGCGGTGTGCCTGTGGAGGAATGAGTACGACGACTCAGCGCGTCTGAGTCGTACGGGCCTGCCTGGACACGGGCGCGTCTGGCTGAATGGATCCATGCGCTACGCCGATCCCGCCCTGTGCCCCGACTGCCGGTCGCCCCTGCCCGCAGGTGTTCCGGTCTGCCCGACGTGCCAGCTGCTCGTCCGGCACCCCCTCGCCGTCGACCTGTTCCGCACGCTTCGTCGCGCGGACGAACTGGTGGTTGAGCTGCGCACGGCGAGCACCGCGTTCCACGGCCAGCCGGCCGCAGCCGCCCCGGCCGCCCCGGCTCCCGTCGCCGCCGCGGCCCCGCTCGGTGGCCCGCTGGTTCCCCCGGGTGCCGCCCCGACGCAGAAGCGCGCCGTGCCGCCCCCGCCCCGGCCGGCAGGACCGCCCGCCCCGCCGCTGCCGCCCTACCCGGCCGCTCCGGTTCCTCCCGCCCCGGAGCGCCGCGGCGTCGCGTCCGCGTCGGTCCCGAAGATCCTGCTCGGCCTCGGTGCGTTCTGCCTGCTCGTCGCAGCCGTCATCTTCCTGGCCGTCTCCTGGTCGGCGCTGGGCGTCGGCGGCCGCACCGCGGTCCTCGCTGGACTGACCCTGACGGCCGGTACCTCGGCCCTGCTCCTGCACCGCGCCGGGCTGCGCATCGCGGGCGAGTCACTGATCGTCGTCGCACTGGGCCTGCTGGCTCTCGACGTGTTCGGGGCGGGCGCGTCCGGCTGGCTCGGCGACGGTGGTGACGGGGTCACGGCCTGCGTCGCCGGACTCGTCGTCGCGGTGGCCGGCATCGTGCTCGGGCTGCTCCGCATCGGTGGCGAGCCGCGGCTCGTCGCTCCCCAGGTGATCGCCGGCATCGGCACGGCCGTGGCCTACTTCGGCGCCCTCGACGTCACCGACCACCAGCTGGTCGTCGGCCACGTGTTCACGGCGCTCGCCATCGGCACCATCCTTCTCGCCCGCTCCCAAGACCTGCCCGTGCTCGCCTGGAGCCAGGCCGTTGCCGGCTCCTTCGCCTGGCTCGGGGCCAGCGGCCTCGCACTCGTCGACGCCTTGTCGGAACCCGACCTCCACCAGTTGTGGATCGACGGTTCCGGTTGGTCGCTGCTCGTCTCCGCCGCTGTCCTGCTCGTCCCCGGCCTGGTCCTCCGCAATCGCGGTCTCCTCCTCGCCGGCGCAAGTTGCGCCGCCATGGTGATGACCGTCGTCGTGACCTTGCCGAGCATCGACACCGACACCACCACCGTCGGCCTGGTGGCGGTCGCCGTCACCGCCGCCTGGGTCCTGGCTCTCGGCCTGCTTCCCCGTTCCTTCCGCACCATTGCCATCGCCCCTTCGGCAGTCGGGAGCGCCATCCTCGTCGGCCTCTCCCTGGTCACCGCGGCGATTGCCTTCGCCCGCTGGGCCGAGCTCTCCACCGGGTTCGAGCGTCGCTTCGACCTCACCATCGGTGGCCCCAACCCGGAGACCGAGCCGCTCCTCCTGGTGCCGTCGCTGCTCGTGCCGATCGCCTTCGTCGCGCTGCTCGTCTCGGCTCGCCGCCGCGACCACCTCGCGCTCTGGGCCCAGATTGCCGCGATCGCGGCCGGCTTCGGTGCCGCCGCCACCCTCGCGTCGTACGACGTCACGCTGGCCCTGCCCGTCGCCGTACTCACGGTCGTGGCAATCGGCGCTGCAGTCGCCGCACTGATGGCGACCGGAGGCCGCGCCGCGGGCCTCGGCGTCACGGCCACCATCACCGCAGCGGCGGCCTCGATCGCAGCCGTCCCCAGCGCCCCGATGACCGCCATCGTCGCCGGCCTGGCCACGGCTTCCGCGATCGTCCTTGCCCTGCGCGGGACCGAGGCGGTCCGGATCACCGGTGCCCTCTCGGCCGCGCCGTTCCTCGGCCTCGCGACCAGCGCAGTCGTCTACGCCTTCGGCGGCGACGCCGCCTGGGTGGCGATCCCGGTGCTCCTCGCCGTCGGCCTCCTCGCCCTCGCGCGGCCCCGCATCGAGGTCGAACTGCCGGCCGTCGCGGTCGCGCTGATCACGTTCCCGATCTCGGGTGCCGAAACCACCGACCCGGGTGGGTACACCGCCTTGTGGCTGACCGTCGCCGGCTTCGTGTTCTGCGCGAGCGCCCTGATCCACGAGTCGCGCCGCTTCGGCGTCTGGATCGGCGCAGCGCTGCTGCTGCTCGCCACATGGGTGCGACTGGCCGACCTCGAGGTGGAGGCGCCCGAGGCCTACACGCTGCCGCTGGCCGTGGCCCTGCTCGGCTTCGGTCTCTGGCGGATGCAGAAGTCGGACAGCGTCGGCACTGCGGAGGCCCTGCTGCCCGGCCTGCTGCTCGGCACGATCCCGTCGCTGCTGTGGGTGCTCAACGACCCGGTCTCGATCCGGGCGCTGATCCTCGGCGCGGCCTGTCTCGCCCTCACGCTCGTCGGCGCTGCGCTGCGCTGGAGCGCCCCGCTCATGGTCGGTGCCACCGTCGGCGCGATCGTGGTGTTCCGCGAGATCGGGCCCTACGCCGGCGACTTCCCGAAGTGGGTCTGGATCGGCCTCGCCGGCGCCCTGCTCACCATCGTCGGCATCACCTGGGAGCGCCAGCTGCTCGAGGTGCGCAAAGCGGTCGGCTACCTCGGACGTCTCCGGTGACCCTCGCTGGTGGCCTCGCCGATGACCCTCGACTACTGACCTGCTAGACAAAGGGCATGGCTACCACTGCACTCGGCGGCAACCCCGTCTCGACCGTCGGCGAACTTCCCGCCGTCGGCGCCCCCGCCCCGTCCTTCTCGCTCGTCGGTTC
>JAKFEI010000202.1:0-3518 GCA_036675765.1 Nocardioides sp.
ACGGACATCACGGACGAGGCGGCGCGGCAGAACCTCGTCGACGCCGCGCTCGCGGAGTTCGGCAAGGTCGACTGCCTGATCAACAACGCCTTCGGCATCCCGCCGATGGACCCGCTGAGCACGCTCTCGCTCGAGAGCCTGCGCGCCGCGAACGAGACCAACGTCTTCGCGCCGCTGCGCCTGTCGGCCCTGTTCGCCGATGCCCTGGCTGCAACGCCGGAGAAGGTCGGCGGGTCGGTCATCATGGTCAACTCGTGCGTCGTCTACAGCAGCCAGCCTGAGTACGCCGGCTACAAGCTGTCCAAGGGCACGCTCAAGCACATGGCCTCCTCGCTGGCGACCGAGCTCGGTCCGCGCGGGATCCGCGTCAACAGCGTCGCGCCGTCGTACATCTATGAAGACGTGAACAAGGCGTACTTCGACTGGATCGCCTCGGAGTCCGGCCGCACCCATGAAGAGGTGTACGCCGAGAAGGCCGCACCCACCGACCTGAAGCGGCTCGCCACTCCGGACGAGGTCGCCCGCGCCACCCTGTTCCTGGCCTCGGACCTGGCGTCCGCGGTGACCGGCGTGATGCTCAACGTCGACTGCGGTGAGTTCCATGTCGACTGACGCGACCACGGAAGAGGGCCCGCGGCAGCGTGCCGATGTCGGCTCCTACGAGGACATCGCCGCGGCGGCCACCCGCACGACAGGACTGAGTGACTTCGGCGGCACCGCCCACGAAGAAGGCCTGCGCCTGCTCGTCGAGGACCTGGCCTCTCCGGAGGCCGGCCTGACGCCGGTCGGCAACTACTTCCATCGCGCCGAGGTGAAGAGCGCGCTGGTCGGCCGGTTGCTGACCGAGGCCCGTTTCACCCAGTTCCCCGAGCACGCCGACGTGAAGATCGAGCGGCCGATCTTCGTGGTCGGCCTCCCCCGCACCGGCACCACCGCGCTGCACCGCCTGCTCTGCGCCGACCCCGGCCACCAGGGGCTCGAGGCCTGGCTGACGGAGTTCCCGCAACCCCGACCGCCGCGCGAGACGTGGGAACAGGACCCGGTCTTCAACGCGATGCAGGCGGCCTTCCAGCGCCACCAGATCGCGAGCCCCGAGTTCATGGGCATCCACTACATGGATGCGACGTCGGTCGAGGAGTGCTGGCGGCTGCTGCGCCAGACCGGCAAGTCGATCTCCTACGAGTCGCTCGCCAACGTGCCGCGCTATTCGGAATGGCTGGCCGGGCAGGACTGGACCGACGCGTACGCCCGCCACAAGCAGAACCTCCAGCTGATCGGCCTCAACGACACCGACAAGCGCTGGGTGCTCAAGAACCCATCGCACCTGGTCGGCCTCGATGCCCTGATGACGGTCTACCCGGACGCCCTGATCGTGATGACGCATCGCGAGCCGGTCACCTCGATCGCGTCGGCCTGCTCGCTCTCCGCCGAGGCCACCGCCGACACCTCGACGACCTTCGTCGGCGAGACCATCGGGAACACGCAGCTCTCCATGCTGGCCCGGTCGTGGCAGACCTTCTGGACCTCCCGCCAGAAGTACGACGACCGCCAGTTCTTCGACGTCGACTACCGCGAGTTCGTGCAGGATCCCGTCGGCACCGTCGGCTCGATCTACGAGGCGTTCGACATCGACTGGACCGACGCGGCACGCAGCGAGGTCGTGCGGATCGACTCCGAGTCCCGCACCGGCAAGGCGCGTCCCTCCCACCGCTACGACCTGTCCGACTACGGCCTCACCGAGGAGCAGGTCACCGCGCAGTTCATCGTGAGGGACGAACGATGAACGTGGGCGCGGGGAGGTTGAGCAAGCGGCGCGACCGAGGAACGAGGTCGCGCCGGCGCGTCGAAACATAGCGAGGCGTTCGTCCTCTGAGGACTCACGCAGCCCTGCGCATCGCTGCCCGCGTCCCCGGCGTCGGGAACCAGCGCCAGACGACGGCCGACTGGCCGAGCGTCCACGTCGAGTTGCAGATCCAGTAGACGAGCAGTGCAGTCGGGACGAACCCGCCGGCGACGAGCAGGCCGATCGCCGAGAGTGCCGGCATCATCTGCTGCGCCGTTGCCATCGCTTCGGGCAGCCCGTCGGTCAGCGTGTTGGTGGCGACGAAGTAGCGCTGGGTGACGAACGCCAACCCGGCCGCCACCAGGGCCAGGCCGGCGACGACGGCGAAGTGGCCCGGCCCGCCGCTGAGATAGCCGCGGGCCGCGAGGGGCACGGCCAGCAGCGTGGCGGCCCCCAGCGCTCCGACGAGATCTGTGTCCATCGCCCCGACCTGCGCGCCACCGGCCACCTCCGCAAGCAGGTGGTAGAGCGCCAGCCAGAGCGGAACCTGGATCAGCACGGGCAGGCAGCCGAGTCGGGAGACGCCGTGCTCGGCGGAGATCCTCCGGCGCTCCTCGAGGTGTTCACGCACGCTCGCGGCGTCCTTGCGATTGCGGTACCGCGCAGCGAGGTCCTGCAGGTGCGGCCGGGCCCGGGCCGAGGAATGGGCGTACCGCACTCCGTGGACGACGAGGGGCAGCAGCGCCACCCGGACCGCAATCACCACGGTGGCGATGCAGAGCAGCCAGGTGGAACCGGCGGCGGAGTCGGCCCCGAGGTGGGTGAGGCCGGCGTGGGTGGCCGCGACGAGGGCGGCCAGGGCATGGGTCAACGGGTCGAGAAGGGACATGGGTGTGCTCCTGGGGACGAAAGGGTTGGTCGGACGTGCTCGCCGCGGGGGCGAGGGTCAGACCAGTCCGGGAGCGCGCGGGCGGAGCGGGTGACGCAGCGGGTCGGTGACCCGGCTGGCCAGCAACGACGGTGAGCGGTCGGCGGTGGAGGCACGGGGTTCGGACAGGCAGGCGGCAGAGGTGGCGCCGTACGACTGGATGGCCAGGGCCGCCACCACGGCGACGGCAACGGCCGCCAGGACGACGCTCGACGGCGCATCCAGGGTCGAGACGAGGAGCGCAGGGACGAGCAGGGCGATCAGCGCACCTGCCATCCGGGTCATGCGGAGATGCTACGCCGCGCCGCCTCAGACCGCGCAGAGGCAGAACGGGTGGCCGGCCGGGTCGAGGTAGACCCGGAAGGTCGTGCCCGGCTGGTGGTCGTGCTTGCGTGCACCGAGTGCGAGGACGGCGCCCTCCGACTCGTCGAGGTCGTCGACATCGACGTCGAGGTGGACCTGCTGGGGCTTTCCCTGTCCGGGCCAGTCCGGAGCCTGGAAACCGTCGACCCGCTGGAAGTGGATCGCCTGGTCACCCGAGGTGATCGAGGCCCAGCTGCCGTCGACGTCGGGTTCCGGCGCCCAGCCGAGGATCGCGCCGTAGAACTCCGCCAGCACGACGGGGTCGGGGCAATCGAGGACGAACTGGGGGTTGCGTGCGATGGCCATGCCTCGACCCTAGGCCGGATCCCCGACAACTCGCTGCACGGATTTCACGCGGCCCTCCACAGGGTCGAAGCAGTGCGGTTTCGCCGCCACCCGATCAGGTCGACGCTCTCGCCATGAACCCGACGAACCACGACATCA
>JAKFEI010000363.1:0-3515 GCA_036675765.1 Nocardioides sp.
CCGCGGCATGGACATCCGCCCGCTCGACATCGCCGACATGGGCAGCACGTCGTACGACATCACCGACTACCAGAACGTCCTGTACGTCGCGGACTCGTTCACCCAGGTCGAGGACGTCGTGGGTGGCTTCTGGGCGGACTGCACCGACGACTCGATCGCGCGGCTGATGACGACGGGCGCCAAGGCGCACGCCTGATCCGCCCTCTGGATCCCGATCACGTCTTGACCGTGACGCAGATCACAACCAATGTGTGGCAAGGACCATCCACCTTCCACACATGAAGCAGAGGTCGACCGTGCGCTACCTACCCACCGCGCTAGCACTCACCGCCCTGACAGCCGGACTGCTGACCGCCAGTCCGCCCGCCAGCACCAGCCCCAGCCGGGATGACGGCGGCGGGGGGCTCGAGGTCTACGTCGTCGAGGCAGCCCCGGGCGAGCTCGAGGCGCTCGAGGAGGTCGGCGTCGACACCCACCACGTCAGCCACGAGGACGCGGGGCAGGGCCGGGTGCGGCTCGACGCCGTCATCACCGAGGCCCAGGCGGCGCAGCTGCGCAAGGACGGGCTCGACGTCAAGGTCAAGCGGGTCAACGGTCGCAAGGCTTCCGAGGCGGCCCGCCTGCAGAACATCGCCGGCTATGACGCCTACCGGTCCTACAGCGAGGACGGCGGCATCGAGGACGAACTCCGCGCGACCGCCGCGGCAAACCCCGGGATCACCAAGCTCGTCACCATCGGGCAGACGATCAACGGCCAGGACATCCTCGCGCTCAAGGTCACCAAGAACGCCCAGGTCCTCAAGGACGGCAAACGGCCCTCGGTCCTGTACGGCGCCGCGCAGCACGCCCGCGAGTGGATCACCCCCGAGATGGTCCGCCGGCTGATGCACCACTACATCGACAGCTACGGCTCCGACCCCAAGATCACGGGGCTCGTCGACACCACCGAGCTGTGGTTCCTGCCGGTCTCCAACCCGGACGGCTACGACTTCACCTTCACCGACGACAACCGCCTGTGGCGCAAGAACCTCCGCGACAACAACGGCGACGGCACGATCACCGCCGGTGACGGCGTGGACCCCAACCGCAACTTCGCGGTCAAGTGGGGCTGGGACAACGAGGGCTCCTCGCCCGAGCCGGCCAGCGAGACCTTCCGCGGCGCGGGCCCGAACTCCGAGCCGGAGACCAAGGCCCTCGATGCCCTCATGGCCCGCGTCGGGTTCGAGTTCTACATCAACTACCACTCCGCCGCCGAGCTGCTCCTCTACGGCATCGGCTGGCAGGTGAGCACGCCGTCGCCCGACGACGTGATCTACGAGGCCATGGTGGGCGACGACGCCAACCCGGCGGTCCCGGGCTACGACCCGGACATCTCCGCCGAGCTCTACACCACCAACGGCGACACCGACACCCACGCCCAGGTCGCCCACGGCACGCTCGGCTTCACGCCGGAGATGACGACCTGCGAGACGGTCTCCGACTCCATCCCCGATGACGAGTGGGAGGCCGCGGACTGCCTCTCCGGCTTCAACTTCCCGGACGACGAGGAGCTGATCCAGGCCGAGTTCGAGAAGAACATCGCGTTCGCCCTGTCGGTCGCCACGTCGGCCAAGGACCCCGACGACCCGGTCTCGGTCGTCGAGGACGACGGCACGCCGCGGACGGCGGACGACCTGGTCTCCGACCCGTTCGCTGTGTCGCACGGCACCACCCAGCCGGTCGCGGTCACCGCGAAGAAGGCGATCAAGGACCTGCGACTCCAGTACTCCGTGAACGGCGGAGCGCCCACGTCCGTCAAGACCTCGCTGTGGCAGGGCGGTGAGCGCTACGGCGACACCCACCACGACTACTACGGCGAGTTCCGCGGCAAGGTCACCGGCACGGCGCCGGGCGACTCGGTCAAGGTCTGGTTCACCGGCCTCAAGCCCGGCAAGGGCCCGGTCAAGAGCGAGCCGTTCACCTACACGGTGGCCGACGACATCGGCGGCGACGTGCTGATCCTGGCCGCGGAGGACGTCACCGGCGTCAGCCCGGTCCAGGGTGTCACCAGCGCGAAGTACGCCGATGACTACGCAGCGGCCCTCACGGCCGCCGGCTACTCCTCCGACGTCTACGACGTCGACGTCAACGCCCGCCGCGCTCCGCACCACCTCGGCGTGCTCTCCCACTACGACGCGATCGTCTGGGAGTCGGGCGACGACATCATCACCCGCGCCGCGGGGCAGCCGGGCGGCACTGCGGCCAAGCTGGCCCAGGACCTCGAGCTCACGGTGCGTGACTACCTCAACGAGGGAGGCAAGGCGCTGGTCACCGGCCAGTACAACCTGTTCGGGCAGGGCACCGGTCCGGCGTACTTCTACTCGCCGACGGCTCCGCCGGAGTGCACGGTCCGGGCCAACCCCTGCCTGCCGCTGGAGAACGACTTCCTGCAGTACTGGCTCGGTGCCTACAACTACGTCAGCGACGGCGGTACCGACCCCGACACGGGCAACCCGTTCCCGGTCGAGGGCGACTCCGGTGCGTTCGAGGGCTTCGCCGGCACCTTCAACGGCGGCGACAGCGCCGACAACCAGGGCCACACGGCTTCGTTGCTGACCACCTCGAGCTTCCTGCCCGAGGCCGAGTTCCCGCAGTTCGCGAGCTCGGAGCCGATCGAGTGGGGCCGCCCCAGCGGCGCGCCCTTCGACCCGCACACCGGTGAGTGGTACGTCTTCAGCCAGACGGCGGACCAGGCATGGAAGCGACTCAGCCGGACGGTCGACATGACGGGCGCCTCGTCGGGTGCCCTGACCTTCCAGATGTCGCACGACACCGAGGCGGACTGGGACTACGTGGTCGTCGAGGCCCGCGAGGTGGGCACCGAGAACTGGACCACGTTGCCGGACACCAACGGCCACACCTCGCAAGGCACTGGCGAGTCGTGCGCGGCCGGTTGGGACGCGATCCACCCGTTCGTGTCCCACTACCAGGGCGCGGGCTGCTCCCCGACCGGGTCCACCGGGACGTGGAACGCCGCGACGGGCAGCAGCGGTGGCTGGCAGGAGTGGAACGTCGACCTGACGGCGTACGCCGACAAGCAGGTCGAGGTGTCGATCTCCTACATCAGCGACTGGGGCACCCAGGGCCTCGGCGTGTTCGTCGACGAAACCCAGGTCGTCGTCGACGGTGCGTCGACGACGACGTCGTTCGAGGACGGCCTCGGCGGCTGGACCCCGTCGGCTGCGCCGGCCGGGTCGCGCACCACCAACAACTGGGAGCGCAGCCAGACCGCCTTCGAGGAAGGAGCGGGCATCGTCACCGACGACACCGTGTTCACCGGCTTCGGTGTCGAGGGTCTGACCACGGCCGCCATGCGTCGCGACTTCATCGCCGCGGCCATGTCCCACCTCCTGGACTGACGACCCGGAGAGAAGCCCAGGCGGCTCGCCGCGTCAGCGGCGGGCCGCCCAGGCGACGAGTTCCCGCGCCGGGCCCTCGGGCGGGTGCGGCCCGCCCTGCCAGACGGCGTGCAGCCG
>JAKFEI010000045.1:0-3506 GCA_036675765.1 Nocardioides sp.
CGCGCGATCTTGAGGCCCGCGAGGCTGGCGGGTCCGGCCGTGGGGCCCTCGTCGACGCGGCCGTCGGGGAAGCCGGCGAGCACGCGCTCGGCCTCGCGCCAGCTGCAGAGCTTCGGGCCACGGGTCGAGGACACGTCGTGGCCGGCGCGCAGCGACTCGACCATCTGGACCGCGGACTCGGGCGTCTGGTTGTCCATGAACTCCCAGTTGACCATCATGACCGGGGCGAAGTCGCAGGCTGCGTTGCACTCGATGTGCTCGAGGCTGACGGTCTTCGAGTCACCCTGCCGTTGTACGGCGACCTCGTCGTTGCCGATGTCGAGGTGGTCCTTGAGACGGGCGAAGATCTCGTCGCCACCCATCACCGCGCAGAGCGTGTTGGTGCACACCCCGACGTGGTAGTCGCCCACGCCGTGGCGCTTGTACATCGTGTAGAAGGTCGCGACTCCGCTGACCTCGGCGGCGCTGATGTCGAGGACCGCGGCACACGCCTCGATCCCCTCCGGCGTGACCCGGCCCTGCACCGACTGCACGAGGTGCAGCATCGGGAGCAGGCCCGAGCGCGGCTCGGGGTAGCGCTCGGAGATCTCGCGGAGCTCGGCGAGCGTCTTCTCGTCGATCGGTGGGGTGCTCATCTGTCCACGCCTCCCATGACGGGGTCGATGCTGGCGATCGCGACGATGACGTCAGCGATCTGGCCGCCTTCGCTCATCACGCCCATCGCCTGGAGATTGTTGAACGACGGATCGCGGAAGTGCGCGCGGAACGGTCGTGTGCCGCCGTCGGAGACGACGTGCGCCCCGAGCTCGCCGCGGGGCGACTCGACCGGCACGTAGGCCTGCCCGGCCGGGACCCGGAAGCCTTCGGTGACGAGCTTGAAGTGGTGGATCAGCGCTTCCATCGACTCACCCATGATGTGGCGGATGTGGTCGAGGCTGTTGCCCATGCCGTCGCTGCCGATGGACAGCTGGCTGGGCCAGGCGATCTTCTTGTCGCCGACCATCACCGGCGCACCCTCGAGCTTCGCGAGGCGGTCGGCGGCCTGCTCGATGATGCGCAGCGACTCCCACATCTCGTTGAGGCGCACCCGGAACCGGCCGTAGGAGTCGGCGGTGTCCCACGTCTGCACGTCGAAGTCGTAGGTCTCGTAGCCGCTGTACGGCTGGGCCTTGCGCAGGTCAAAGCCGTAGCCGGTGCTGCGCAGGACCGGACCGGTGAGGCCGAGCGCCATGCAGCCCTCGAGGTCGAGGTGGCCGACGTCGACGAGGCGGGCCTTGAAGATCGGGTTCGCGTTGCAGAGCGCGGCGTACTCGGGAAGGCGCTTCTTCATGAGGGCGACGAAGGAACGGATGTCGTCGAGGGCACCGGGCGGCAGGTCCTGGGCGACACCGCCGGGACGGATGAACGCGTGGTTCATGCGCAGGCCGGTGATCAGCTCGAACAGGTCGAGGACCAGCTCCCGCTCACGGAAGCCGATGGTCATCACGGTCAGCGCGCCGATCTCCATGCCACCGGTCGCAATGCAGACCAGGTGGGACGAGATCCGGTTGAGCTCCATGAGCAGGACCCGCATGATCTGGGCCTTCTCGGGGATGTCGTCCTCGATGTCGAGCAGCCGCTCCACGCCCAGGACGTAGGTCATCTCGTTGTAGAACGGCGAGAGGTAGTCCATCCGGGTGCAGAACGTGACGCCCTGCACCCAGGAGCGGTACTCCATGTTCTTCTCGATGCCGGTGTGGAGGTAGCCGATGCCACAGCGGGCCTCGGTGACCGTCTCGCCCTCGATCTCGAGGATCAGCCGGAGCACGCCGTGGGTGGACGGGTGCTGCGGGCCCATGTTGACGACGACCCGCTCCGCGGCGTCGCCCTCGCCCAGGCCGGAGGCGATCTCGCTCCAGTCCTGGCCGGTGACGGTGAAGACCTTGCCGTCGCCGGTCTCGCCGGTGCCGGCGTAGAAGTCCTGATCGGTGGTCATGAATAGCTCCTGCGCTGATCCGGCGGCGGGATGCTGGCGCCCTTGTACTCGACAGGGATGCCGCCGAGCGGGTAGTCCTTGCGCTGCGGGTGGCCCGGCCAGTCGTCGGGCATCAGGATCCGGGTCAGCGCCGGGTGGCCGTCGAAGATGATCCCGAACATGTCCCACGTCTCGCGCTCGTGCCAGTCGGCCGCGGGATAGAGCGGGACCAGGCTCGGGACGTGGGCGTCGCCGTCGGGCGCGCTGACCTCGACGCGGATCCGGCGGTTCCACGTGTAGGACATGAAGTGGTAGACGGCGTGCAGCTCGCGACCGGCGTCACCGGGGTAGTGCACCGCACTGACGCCGGAGAGGAACTCGAAGCGCAGCGCCGGGTCGTCCCGCACCAGCTTCGCGACCGCGAGCAGGTTGTCGCGGTGGACGTGGAAGGTGATCTCGCCGCGGTGGATGACGACGCTCTCGATGAGCGCGTCGAGCTTGTCGGCCACCGTGTCGAACCAGCCACCGAAGGGCCGCTGCGCGGCCGTCGGGAGTACGACGGGCGCGACCAGGCCACCGAAGCCGCTGGTGTCGCCGCTGCCGCGGACACCGAACATGCCCTGGCGCTCCCCGACCGCGCGGACCTCGACCGGGGCGGCCTCGTCGGGCTTCGCCGGGACGTTCTCGTCGGTCACCGGAGCATTCCCCTCATGTCACCGGTCGGCACTGCCACGAGTCCCTCGGCTTCCATCTCGCGGATCTGGGCCAGGCGGTTCGCGCCGAGCGGCGTGGCCTGGACCTTGTCGTGCAGCTTGAGGATCGCGTCGATCAGCATCTCCGGGCGCGGCGGGCAGCCGGGCAGGTACATGTCGACGGGCACGACGTGGTCGACGCCCTGGACGATCGCGTAGTTGTTGAACATGCCGCCGCTGCTGGCGCACACGCCCATGGCGAGGACCCACTTGGGCTCGGCCATCTGGTCGTAGATCTGGCGCAGGACGGGCGCCATCTTCTGGCTCACCCGACCGGCCACGATCATCAGGTCGGCCTGGCGCGGGCTGGCGCGGAAGACCTCCATGCCGAACCGGGCCAGGTCGTACTTCGGCCCGCCCGAGGTCATCATCTCGATCGCGCAGCAGGCCAGGCCGAACGTCGCGGGCCAGAAGCTGGCCTTGCGCATGTAGCCGGCCAGTCCTTCGACCGTGGTCAGCAGAACCCCGCTCGGGAGCTTCTCCTCAACACCCATGGGTCAGTCCCAATCCAATCCGCCGCGGCGCCAGACGTATGCGTAGGCCACGAAGACCGTGGCGATGAACAGGACCATCTCGATCAGGCCGAACCACGCCATGGCGTCCAGGTGCAGGGCCCACGGGTACAAGAAGATGATCTCGATGTCGAAGACGATGAAGAGCATCGCGGTGATGTAGTACTTCACCGGGAAGCGGCCGCTGAGCGCCTGGGGCGTCGGCTCGATGCCGCATTCGTAGGAGTCGAGCTTCGCGCGGTTGTAACGGCGCGGCCCGACGAGGGTGCTCATCGCCACGGACCCGAC